>JBGATX010000174.1:0-11938 GCA_044228975.1 Planctomycetota bacterium
GGTCGCGCTCGACGAGGCCGCGCGTCTCCTGCGCCCCGGCGGAGCGTGCTACGTGAGCACGATCAACCGCACGGCCAAGGCGCGCTGGCTCGCCGTGCACGTCGCCGAGGGCGTCGGGCTCATCCCGCGCGGCACGCACGACGCCGATCTGTTCGTCTCGCCCGCGGAGCTCGAGCGCGATGCGCTGGCGGCGGGGCTCGTGCTCGAACGCGTGCAGGGCGAGCGCGTGCGCGTGTGGCCGACCGTTCGCCGGCGCGCGATCGTGCTCGAGCGCAGCGACGACGTCTCGGTCGCCTACAGCGCACTGCTGCGCAAGCCGGATGCGCAGTTCGGCGCAGGCGACGCGCTCCAGCGGCTGGCCGAAGGAAGCGCATGATGCCCAGCCGTCGCGCGTCGACCGCTTTCGTCTGGGCGGTGGGGACGCATTCGACCTTCCTGCTAGCGATCGGATCGATGCTCGTCGCGCTCGATCGCGGCCTCGCGACCGGCGCCGGACGCTTCGAGGGCGCGGCCGCGTGGTTCGCGAACCTCGCGCTCGTGCTGCAGTTCCCGTTGCTGCACTCCTGGCTGCTCTCGCGCCGCGGCATGGCGCTGCTCGCGCGTTGCGCGCCGTTCGGCTTCGGCCGCGCGCTGGCGACGACGACCTACGCCTGGATCGCGAGCGCGCAGCTCCTGCTCGTCTTCTGGGGCTGGTCGCCGACCGGGCGCGTGCTCTTCGAGGCGCACGGAGCCGCCTTGTGGGTCTCGCGAGTGCTCTATGCCGCGAGCTGGCTCTTCCTCGTGCGCGCGCTTTCCGACGCCGGACTGGGTTTGCAGACGGGGTTCGCGGGCTGGCGCGCGCTCCTGGCGGAGCAGCCCGTGCGCTTCCCGAGCTTCCCGACGCAGGGCACCTTCCGCCTCTGTCGCCAGCCGATCTACCTCGGTTTCGCGCTCACGCTCTGGACGGGCTCGGTGCTGACGCTCGATCGCCTGTGCCTGGCCTCGTTGTGGAGCGTCTACTGCGTTCTGGGCCCCTTGCACAAGGAAGCGCGCTTCCAGCGTCATTACGGCGAGTCCTTCCTCGCCTGGCGCGCGCGCGTGCCTTACTTTCTCCCGCGCCTTTTCGCATGAAGATCGCCTCCGTAGCCAGCGCGCTGCCGCGCCATTCCTCCGACCAGCGCACGCTGACCGCCTATCTCCAGCAGATGTGGAGCGATTGGCCGCAGATCACTTCGCGTCTGGAGAGCCTGCACGAGAACGTGCTCGTCGAGCGCCGCCATCACGCCTATCCGCTCGAGCGATACGCCTCGTTCCAGACCTTCGGCCAGTTCAACGACGCATGGATCGAGGCCGCGACGGATCTCGGCGAGCAGGCGCTGCGCGAAGCGCTCGCGCGCGCGAACCTCGGCGTGCGCGACGTCGACGCGATCGTGTTCTCGTCGGTCACGGGGATCTCGAGTCCGTCGATCGACGCGCGGCTCGTGAATCGCATGGGCCTGCGCAACGACGTGAAGCGCATGCCGCTCTTCGGCCTGGGCTGCGTCGCGGGCGCAGCCGCCGTCGCGCGCGCGGCGGATCTCGTGCGCGGTGACCGGCAGGGAGTCGTCGCGGCGCTGACGATCGAGCTCTGCTCGCTCACGTTGCAGCGCGAGGACAAGAGCCTCGCCAACGCGATCGCCGCGGGGCTCTTCGGCGACGGCGCGACGTGTGCGATCGTCGTCGGCGCCGACCGCCAAGCCACCGGGCCGAGGATTCGCGCCACGCGCTCGGTGTTCTATCCCGACACCGAGGACGTGATGGGCTGGTCGATCTCGGAGAACGGCTTCCGCATCGTGCTCTCGCCCGCCGTGCCCGCGGTCGCGCGCGAGCATCTCGGCGAGGACGTCGACTCGTTCTTGAAGGACCAGGGATTGAAGCGCGGCGAGATCCGCTCGTGGGTGTGCCACCCCGGCGGTCCGAAGGTGCTCGCCGCGGCGCGCGACGCGCTCGGCGCGAGCGACGAGGATCTCGCGCTCTCGTGGGAGAGCCTGCGCGAAGCGGGCAACCTGTCGAGCGCGTCGGTGCTCCTGATCCTCGAGAAGACGATCCAGAAGCGCCGTCCGGCTCCGGGGTCGCTCGGGATGATGCTCGCGATGGGCCCGGGCTTCTGCTCGGAGCTCGTGCTGCTGGAGTGGTAGCGACGCACGCGCTCCGGCCCGCGCGTGCGACGTGCACGTCGATCCGGAGCGCGGAACGCAGCTCGAACGACGCCCGCCGTGCCCCGCGCGCGCGCGCTCGCTACGATGCCGCGCCACCTTCGTCACGGAGTCCTCCGCATGCGCCGTCCGATCGCGTCCCCGTCTCGATTCCTGTTCCGCGCCAGCGCTCTCGCGCTCGCGATCGCCGCCGTGCTCGAAGCGGGAGCGTGCTCCTCGAGCGGCGCGAGCGCGACGTCGACGGCGAACGAACCCGGCGCGCCCGCGAGTTCGAGCGACACCATCGCCGCGCGGACGCGCAGTGCTCCGGCTGGCAGTGAAGCGTCGAGCTCGCGCGCGAACGCGCTCGCGGCGGGCCCCGCGAAGAACGCGCCGGCACCTGCGGGTCTGCCGGGCGGCGGCGCGAAGAGCGACGAGATCAAGCCGCTCGATCGCGCGCTCGCGACCGTGAGCGCGACCGAGATCCGCTCCGACGTCTTCTTCATCGCCTCCGATCTCATGGAAGGCCGTGACACGCCCAGTCGCGGTCTGCAGCTCGCCGCGCGCTACTTCCGCGCGCGCCTGGAGCGCCTGGGTTGGAAGCCGGGCGCCAAGGACGGCTACTTCTACACCTATCCGCTGACGCAGAAGCGCCTCGACGAAGCGCAGAGCTCGGCGCAGATCTCTGCCGGCGAGCGCAAGGCCGCGCTCATGCTCGGCACCGACTACTACCTTTCGTCGAGCTTCGACCTGTTCGATTCGACGCTCGACGCGCCGCTGGTCTGGTGCGGCGAAGGCAGCCCGGCCGATTTCGAGCAGGCCGCGCCCAAGGGCAAGTGGGCCGCGTGTCTCGACTCGGGACAGTCCGGTTTCCGGCTCTCGAAAGACGCGCGCACCGCCGGCGCGGCGGGCGTGGTCATGATCGAAGCGAAGGAAGCGAAGGAGCCGTACTCCCTGCGCTTCGGCCGCACGCTCGACGATCTGCGCAAGGGCGGAGCGTCGTACCCGGCGAAGAAGACCGAGGGCAGCGACGAGAAACCGCGCGAGGAGCGCTCTCCGCGCCTCTACCTCTCGCGCACGGCGTTCGAGCGCGTGCTGGGACTCGTGAACCGCACGTCCGACAGCTTGAAGCCCGGCGACGATCTCGGGCTTTCGCTCGCCGAGACGCGCAAGCTCGACGGCTCGGGCTCGATCCAGGTCGAGAACGTGTGCGGCTTCTGGCCGGGGAAGAACGCCGAGCTCGCGAAGGAAGTGATCCTGGTCACCGCGCACTACGACCACGAGGGCATCAATCGCAAGGGCGAGGTGATGAATGGGGCCGACGACAATGGCTCCGGCTCGTGCGGACTGCTCGCGCTGGCCGAAGCGCTCGCGGCCTACGGGCCGCTCGAGCGCTCGGTGATGATCATGTGGATGTCGGGCGAGGAGAAGGGCCTGTGGGGCTCGCGCGCGTGGAACGAGAACCCGTACCTGCCCGATGGCTGCAAGGCGATCTGCGACATCAACATCGACATGATCGGCCGCAACGAGCCGGACAAGCTCCTGATCACGCCGACGTCGGCGCGCAAGGAGTTCAACGGGCTCGTGCGTCTCGCCGATTCGCTCTCAGCGCTCGAGGGCTTCCCGAAGCTCGGGAGCGCGGACGAGTACTACGAGCGCTCGGACCACTACAACTTCGCGAAGAAGGGCATGCCGGTCGCGTTCCTGTTCTCCGACGTGCACGCGGACTATCACAAGTCGACGGATGACCCGGAGAAGCTCGACTACGACAAGATCCATCGCGTCGTGCGGCTGGTGGTGCGCATGGTGGATGGCTTGCAGGGGGCGAAGCTGGATCTGTGAGCGCGATCGAGAGGACGCTTCGCCGAGGCTCCCGGTCGGTTCTCGCGGCGCATCACCTCCCGAATCCTGCGAGTTCAGCGCAACTCGATTACAACGCGAGCGACGGCCTGAGGCGCAGCGTTCGCGCGGCCCGCGCCGGACTCGCCCGTGCTCGACACCGCGCTCCATTCGAATTCGCCGTTGGGCAGTCCGTCGAACCGGATCCGACCGGCGGCATCGGTTCGCAAGTTGGCGTCGGAGACACGCACCTTGCCCGCACGGATCAATTCCTCGAGCGGTTCTGGCAGCTCCGCACTTGCGAGCGCGACCTTCACACCGGGAATCGCGTGACCAAGGTTGTTCTTCACTTCGAACTCAACGCTGGCGATGCGGCGCACCTGGAGCGTCGCCGTCCCCGGCGAGGTCGCTGAGTTCCACTCCAGTCTTGTCGGCCACCAGCCCGGGCTCGCGACCCGCACGACGTACTCACCCGGCCCCGCCGGCCCCCAACGCGCGATGCCCTCGGAGTCGGTGAACGCTTCATGCAGTCCCCACGCGACGCCTTGAGCGTCCTCGGCGATCACGCGCACTCCCGCCGCAGGCCGATCCCGCTCGCGTAACGCGATGCTGATCTCCCCGCGAGCGTCGAAGATGATCTCCGTTGGTTGTCGCGGGTCGAGTTCGACTGGACGGCTGGGCATCAGTCCGTCCGACGCTCGATACACAGCCAGGTAGATCGGTGCGATGTCGTAACCGTCGATGTGGCACTCGCCGTTTCCGTCCGTCACGAGCTGCGCGAGCCAGTCGGTGTGATTGGGCCGCGTCGTGACGAAGACGGTGGCGCCGCTCATCGGCGCGCGCGCTCGGTCGAGGATGCGCACCGCGCGCGCGTCATCCCCGACGACGAGACGAACGGTCTCCGGCCCGCGGGCATCGAGCGACACGGAGCGTACGCACAATGGGATGCCACTTGCATCGGAGACGGAGAGATCGATGTGCTGCGCGTCGATCCCCGAGAATTCGACCGGCTTCTCGGGCTCCAGATCGTGGGTGCGGACGTGCGTCGATCCATTCGGGCGGCGCCAGAATGCGCGCACCATGAGGCCCGGGACGAAGCGGGACTCGCCGTGAAACTCGACCTCGACGAGCACCCGACGGCCTCCGAGCGGAACCACGAAGCGCGCATCGCCTCCCGCCGGCACTTCGACCGTGTCGTCGAGCGTCGTGCCGTCTGGCGCCTGGATGCGCAGATCCCAAGTCCCCGGTTCCAAGCGCTCGACACGCAAGCGTCCATCCGCGGAAAAGTGCCGTTTGCCGAGGAAACGGACCATGCGCAGCTCCGCGGTGTAGCCGCTGAGATCCGCGGGCGCGTCCGGAGCGAGTTCGATCGAAAGCGCCTGTTCGCGTACGAGCCCGATCCAGCCCAGCTCGATCTGCGACCCTCCCGCGCCCTTGGCAGTGACATTGCGCGTCGCGTAGCCCGGAGCGGCGACATCGCAATACGTGTAGCCCGGAGCGAACCCGTCGATCACGAATTCACCGTCAGCGCTGACCTTGAACGGGGCGCGCCACGGGCGGACGCGGTTCTCGCTTGTCGAACACCATAGTTGAATCGTTGCATTCGACAGCGGCTCGGACGTGAAGGCATCCACCACGCGCCCGCGACCGACGGCGCCCGCCGGGAGTTCGATCTCGACTTCAGCAATCGCATCCGGTGCCGTCGTCACGGTCATTGGCGCCGGACTCGGCGCGACGTCGCTCATGGCGAGCAATGTGACTACCCCCACGGGTGCCTCCTCGATCGCGAACGCCCCGTCCGCGCTGTCGGTCACGCGGCAACGGTTATTGGCGCTCACCTTGTCTTTCCAGTACTGGATCGTGAAGTCACGGACTGGAGACCCCGCGTGCGTGACGTGCCCTCGAATTCGGGCGGCCGGCTGCAGCGCGATAACCAACGGCTCGCCCGGAGGCGTCGAGATGTCGAAGGGGCCGAGCAGGGTCCCGACGTAGCCGCTCTTGCGGGCGCGAACCCAGAACGAGCCAGGAAACGCATTACGAAAGCGCGCCCGACCCTCGGTGTCCGTTGAGCGCTCGACCTTGCGCCACACTCCGTCGAGAGTCCAGTTTCCCACCACGAGCGCATCCGCGAGTGCCAATCCCGTTTCGTCTGTGACTCGCACGGAAACATCGACGCCGGCATTCAGCTCGAACTGCACGTCCACCTTGGCGCCTGGCTCGGGCACGGCTCGCACCACCTGCTCCAGCGTGCAACCCGGAGCCTCCAGCTGGAACAGATACTGGCGCGCGGGAACGCAGGGCAGCGCGATCGGTCCAACCGTGCCGTCCTCGTGCACACGGAAGCAATCCTGGAGCTGGATGTCGTCCGCCAACTCGGCCGACCAGCGTACAGAAGCTGGTGCCGTCAATGTGGGGCCGCCGTTGGTAGTGACGCGAGCGGAGAACGAAAACGTCGGCGCGAGTCTCAGGCGCACGACCGCGGGGGCCATGCCGGCCCACCGCGCCGACTCGAGCCCGGATTGCGTCGCGAACAATACCTGTCCCCGCTCGAGCGTCGGAAGCTCTGCGCGGCCGTTGGAATCGGTGGTCCAGGTCATGCGCAACCAACACTCGGCGGCGCGATCCGATCTCGCAGCTTCGATCCGATCCACTCGACGCAGGTCTGCGAGCTGGACGATCGTCGCGCCGCCCGCCGGACGTCCCGTCGCGTCCGTGACTTCGACGCGCAAAGTGCCTGACTCATCAAGGACGATTTCATCCGGAACTGACTGCGGATCAGTGCCGGAGCCGAAGCGGATGGAGCGAACGCAGTATCCGACGTGCGCGATCCAAAATACAGCGCCGCTCCGCGCGGCGTCGAGCGCGGCTGGCGGGAGTTCGACGAAGCCGCGTTCGTCACTTTCCATCGCAGCCGTGGCCGCATCGACTGCTATCCAGTCGAGATCGGGCCAGTTCTCGGCGGCGGCGCTGAAATCTGGTCGGCTGGGGACGCACAACATGCGCGCACCTGAGATCGGTGCACCGCCGCGGTTGACGATCCGAGTCAGACGTGGACTTGGCGTCCGTGACGGGCGTGAGCCGTCCGTGGCCGACGTCAGGTCATGCACGGCAGATGTCGACGCTTGAACTCCCACCTCGTCCGGCCGGAAGTCTGTAGCGCCAGCCGAGGGACTGTGGTCCCATCGCATCGCGACCCACGCAACGACCGTGACGCCAACGGCGCCGACCAGAAGGGCGAGCGTTCTGCTGCTAGTGCGTCCCATGCGGATATCTCCACATGCGTGGTCTTGTTTGGGTTCGCTGCGGTCGCGAACTGCCGCTCCGTCAGCTCGGTTCCGACTGCGGACCCTGCGGCGGCGGGTGCCTTTGGGGCAGCGGCGGAGCTTTCCCTGCCTGCCAAGGCGGAATCGAGCCACCGCCGCCCCCACCTTGCGCGTGCGCGAACTTCGCCAATCCGCTGGCCACTACGAGCATGCAGCACACGAGCCCGCATTGAATGCGACGGCTAAGTGAGGTCATGGCAGATCCTCCTTGCCGTGGAGCCCAGCCGGCCTTCGATAGTACGCAGGAAGGAGTTCACTTCCGGGGATACCTGAATGTCACCCGCAGCGCGGCGATAGCGGATCGATTCGCGGAACCAAGCTGCTGGTTCTCGCTGTCCTCCTGCCAACGATTCGATGGCGCTCGAGCAACGCTGGACGTCATCGGAATCGCGCAGATGGATCGCAAGCAGCATTCGCCACAACCACGCCAAGACGCATGAGCCGTCGGCATCTGTACTTGTGGCATAGGCGGTGTGCGATCTGCTTGTCAGCCCGAGGCGCGAGAATGCGTGCCCGATGATCGTTGAAGCCGAGACGCGGAGGTGTCGCTCTGTGATGTTCTGCAGGGCATCCGAAGCGATCTGCGCCCCGCTGAGCGGCGAACCGTCAACGACCATGCCCTGAGCCGCCCACAGTCGCGCATCTTCGCGGGGTTGGAGCCGCCAAGCCGCGGCCGCCAAGTCCGGCACGGTCGGAGCCTCCGCCAATGGCCCCGCGAGGAAGTTCGTGATCAACACAATCGCCTGCTCGCGATCGAAGTCGCCGCCGGCGGGTTCTTGATGGGTCAGGCGAGCGCGAAGTTCGTCGGGCCGCAGGGGGTGCGCGGGTTCTGCGCGGGTGCCAAACCGACTGACCGACCAGCGCGAGTTGGGAGACTCGGTCAGCCTGTACCCGCACGCTTGCTTGAGCAGCCACGCCAGCTCATGCCGGTACACGCGCACTAGCTCCCGTTCGACCAGCGTCATCCCCGTCGAGTTCGCCGACAGCGGTTCCGGGGATTCGAGCAGTACGGGTACTAGCTTCGGTCGCGGCACGCGCAGGAACGAAGACTCCGGATCGCGCGCCGCCTCGCGGAGCAACTCCTCGAACTGCGGGTCCAGGCGCAACGGTTCAGCGATCACGGCGCTCACCTCCTTCGGGGCGGCTCTGCCAGGATAGCGACCGACCGAGTTGGCGCGCCATCGCGGCCAGCGCCGCCTCGATCGCGGGCGGGAACTCGTCGGGCGGTCCCAGGTCCGGGCCGGCGCAGCTCTGGATCGTGCGACCCGCGAACATGATCGGATAGGCACGCTTGCGAGCCAGATCGGGAAGAGCGTTGAACGCGACGCACGCACCTCGAACCTGCGGCAGTTCGATCCCGAGGACCGCGGCAACACGTGGGTAGGGCGCTTCGCGCAGGTCGACGTCGAGCACGCGCGCGCGCACCGATTCGGCATCCTCCTCGATCAGTTCCGCGAGCGACGCCGCGATCCGATCCGCGAGAAACTCGTCGAGCGACGGTTCGCCTCGGTAGCGCATCGCGGCGAACGCGACTTGCGCGATGCTTCTGTGGTACAGGCGCGCTTGCGGGACCAGCACGGCGTCGTCGGTCACGCGTTCGACGCAGCGCGGCCAGAGTTCGAGCGGATCGCCGTCGACCAATCGAGCGAGCACGGCACGCGGGCTCGGTGCCGAGAAGAGACGACGCCACCCGCCGGAATCGGAAGACCCGAAATCGTCCTGCTTGTCGCGATCGTCGGTGGAGCCGGTCGACATCCGCGCGTTGCCTGGAGCAGACGGGAACCTGCGTTCGGCGGTCGGATTGTCACGGACGCCGGTAGGTGAGGCAAGGACCGGCATGAGTTCTGCGCGAGCACGCGTCCACGAGCGGCGCACGATTGGAGCTGGCTGCATCCTGCGGGGTGCAGAACTGTCGAGAATCGAGTGTCGGCGTCCGACCGACGATTGCGTTAGCCGGACCTCCGGACCGGGTCTTGGCTTGAACTGCTGCTGGTGGGCCGAGCCGGCGTCGGCGGCGCCGGGGACCGCGATGGAGACGCGCGAGCCCTCCTCGCCAACGCGAGCGCGACGTCCTCCCCAAGTCGGTCTGGTTTCGAGGGCAGAAGCTTGTCTCAGCTTCGATCTCAAACGGGGCCTCCATCGGCCTCGACACTGGACAGGGACGGAAAGGCGTCTCGCTGACGTCGGCGGCGAAGCCGGTCGTCGAGTTCGTGGCTTGCCCGATCCCGCGAACGCGATATCCTCCAGCCTGACCGCAACACGCACGAATCCCGTTTCCCCGGAGGCCCCCCATGCGTGCGATCTGGCTCGTGGCGATCAGTCCGTGGTTGACGCCTGCACTTTCCGCGCAGACCCCGCTCTTCCGCCTCGACGGAACTGCGCCGTTCGATCTCCTGGGCGTGAGCGTGGCTTCGGTCGGCGATCTCGACGGCGACGGGTTCGCGGATTTCGTCGTCGGCGCGAGTGGGAGTGATTTGGGCGGCTTCCTGTCGGGCGCGATGACGGTCGTTTCGGGCGCGACTCGCGCGACGCGCTTCACGATCGTCGGCGACTCCAGTTTCGACGGACTGGGACGTTCGGTGGCCAGCGCGGGCGATGTCGACGGCGACGGACATCCCGACGTCATCGTC
This sequence comes from Planctomycetota bacterium, assembly GCA_044228975.1. Taxonomy (GTDB): domain Bacteria; phylum Planctomycetota; class UBA1135; order UBA1135; genus JADJNY01. Next base: position 9,946 of record JBGATX010000174.1, read on the forward strand.
GGCGCGCCGGGCGATTCGACCGCGGGGAGCGGGGCGGGCAAGGCGCTCGTCATCTCTGGCTGGACGGGCGAGCCCATCCTGGAATTGCTCGGCCTCGCGCCGGGCTCGCACCTGGGGTCGGCCGTCGCGGGGATCGGCGATATCGACGGCGACGATCACGACGATCTCCTCGTCGGCGCGCCGGGCGACGACACGGCGGGAACGGACGCCGGCGCAGCCATCGTCTTCTCCGGAGCCGGGGGCGAGCCGCTTCTGACCGTGCTCGGAACTTCAGCTGGCGACGCGTTCGGTTCGGCTGTTGCGGCGATCGGCGATCTCACCGCCGACACGATTCCCGACTTCCTGGTGGGGGCCTACCTCGCCAACAGCGTGCACGGAGTGCATTCGGGTCGGGTGCAGCTCTTTTCGGGCGCAGACGGCGGAGAACTCCGCGCGTGGATTGGCGATGCAGCCAACGACGCCTTCGGTTTCTCGATCGCCGGCGTCGGAGACATGGATGCGAACGGAGCGTCCGACATAGCCGTCGGGGCGTATCGCGACGACGACGGCGGTACGGACGCCGGCAGCGTCTCGATCTTCAGCAGCGAGACCGGCGGGCTGGTGACCCGGATCGACGGCGACGGTCCGTTCGACTGGTTCGGCTGGTCCGTCGCGGGAGCAGGCGACCTCGATGGAGACAGCCGATTGGAACTCGTCGTGGGAGCTCCCGGAGTCGACGCATCCGCGGACGCGACAGGTGTAGTGCGCGTCTTCAGGAGTGTCGACTGGGGCGAGCTGTTCCGACTGAACGGCGACACGCCGGGCATCAACTTCGGGGTCGCCGTGGCTTCGGGCTCCGACTACGACAATGACGGACTGAACGACGTGATCGTCGGTGCCTTCCACGATGACGGGGCTGGTGTAGACGCGGGAAGCGTGCGCGTCTTCTCGGGCACCTGTCTCGGGCCAGAGTCGTACTGCATCGGTGCACCGAACTCGACTGGACACGGAGCGGTGCTCACGAGCGTCGGCTCGACGAGCGTCGCGATCAGCGACTTCACCCTCGTGGTCAGCAGCTGCCCCGCGCACACGAGCGGCGTCTTCCTGTACGGGCCGGCGCGCGACCAGATTCCGTTCCGCGACGGGTACCTGTGCGTGGGAGCCGGCACCACGGGGATCTTCCGTGTCCCACCGGTGTCGCAGGTCGACGACGGCGGCCTGCAACTGCACCTCAATCTTCAATTGCCGCGCTACACGGTCGGCGCGGGTGCGCTGTTGCCAGGCTCGACCTGGAACTTCCAGTTCTGGTATCGCAACGCGAGCGGCCCCGGCGGATCGGGATCGAACCTGACCAACGGTCTCGCCGTGACGTTCTGTCGCTGACACTCGGGTTTCCGCCCGCATCGCGCGACATCTCACGAACGCCCCGCGGGAGATTGCCCTCCCGCGCGCCGTTGACCGACCTGCTCGTTGACTCGCACTCGCTGTCCATCGTCCACCGGCCGCGCCACGACCAGGCCAGCCGGAGGTCGCGTTCGCACGCGGCCGTGAACCTGGAGTGACCTCATGAACTGCTCGCCCGTTTCCGCCCTGCGTTCGCTGTGCCTCCTGATGTTCGCCATCACGCTGCTGCTCGCGCGAGGCGCGTCCGCGCAACAGCTCCAGTCGCTGGAGGTCGTGCCCGCGCAGACGGTCCTGACCTTCACGAACCGCTCGGCTCCGATGGTCGTCATCGGTCACTTCTCCGACGGGTCGCTGTTCGACCTGACGGCCGCGGCCACGGGAACCACGTACCAGGTCGCGCATCCACAGCGCGTCGCCGTCGATCTCAACGGAGTCGTCACAGGGCTCCACGACGGGACGACGACCCTGACTGCCAGCAACAGCGGGATCCAAGGCACGGCGCAGATCGTCGTGCAACTCGGGCTCACCGCGGGTACGCACGTGGGCGCGCAGGAGCTCGAGGTTCCTCTGGTCAAGCTCGTGCGCGCATCTCCCTCGTTCGGCGAGGGCG
>JBGATX010000175.1:0-11985 GCA_044228975.1 Planctomycetota bacterium
GTGCCGTCGCTCGTCGTGACGAACGGCCGCGCGACGAGCGTGTGCATGCGCGCGCTGTCCGCGACGTCGCAACCGGGGAGCGGAACCAGCCGCACGCCGTTGGAAACGTCGTACAACGCCTCGTACTTCGCCCCGACGAGCTCGCGCCCGAGCTTGCGCTCGAGCACCTCGAAGCCCTTGGGCAGTACGGCGTCCGCGCGCGCCGCCGCGACCCACACGCGCTCCACGAACACGACCTTCGCGTCCGCGCCCTTGCCCTGCATGTGCGAGACGCGCGCGAGCACGTACTCGACCTCCGGGTGGACCGCGAGAGCGAAATTCGTCGGCAAGGTCCACGGGGTCGTGGTCCAGGCGAGGAAGCTGATCGGTTCGCTCGCGGGCGAGGCGACGAGCTTGAAGCGCACCGTCACGCTCGGATCCTGCACGTCGCGGTACACACCCGGCTGGCCGAGCTCGTGCGACGACAGTCCGGTTCCGCACCTCCCGCAGTACGGCAGCACCTTCTTGCCGCGGTACACGAGCCCCGCCTGATGGAAGCGCGCGAGCAGCGCCCACACGGACTCGACGTAATCCGCGGAGTACGTCACGTACGGATCGGCGTAGTCGAGCCAGTACCCGGTGCGCTCCGAGAGCTGCTCCCACTCCTTCTGGTACGTCCACACGGACTCGCGGCACTGCGCGTTGAACGCGGCGACGCCGTACTTCTCGATCTCCGGCTTGCCGCTGATGCCGAGCTTCTTCTCGACCTCCAGCTCGACCGGCAATCCGTGCGTGTCCCAGCCGGCCTTGCGCACGACGCGCCGTCCGTTCATCGTCTGCCAGCGGCAGACGACGTCCTTGATCGTGCGCGCGAGCACGTGATGGATGCCCGGACGGCCATTCGCCGTCGGCGGCCCCTCCCAGAAGACGAAGGCCTTCGCGTTCGCGCGCGCGCGCTGCACGCGGGCGAAGGTCTCGCGCCGCCGCCAGTCTTCGAGCACCGCCTCCTCGGCCTGCGCCGGACGTGACGTGAGGTCGTCGGGAAGGGGAGCGAAAGCCGTCTCGGTCATGCGTCGATCCTGGTGGCGCGACGCGACATCGAGGCGCGGCGGCGCGCGCCCCTTCTACCATCGCGCGCGCGGCATTTCCTCCTCACCGACAGCGCACGCACTACCAGTGCTGGCTGCGGATCTGCGTCACGATGCGCTCGGCGAGCTCGAGCGCGCGCACGCCCTCCTCGCCGCTGACCTCCGGCGGCCGGCCGGTCTGCACGGCCTGGAGGAAGTCGTCGAGCTCGGCCTGCAACGGACGGTCGAGGCCCGAGAGGTCGAGCTCCGACACGCGCAGCACGCGCTTTTCGATCCAGTCCTTCTGCATCGCGAGCACCATCGGGTTGACCTCGCGCAGGGCCGCGCGTCCGGCCTCCCACTCCGGTCCCTTCTGGATCACGACGCCGTAGTTCTTCGTGAAGTCGAGGCTGACGTAGCCCTCGCTCGAGAACATGCGGAAGCGCCGCATCGGCTGCATCGACGCACGGCTCGCGGTCACGTTCGCGCGCGCGCCGTTCTCGAAGATCAGGCGCACCGACGCGAGGTCTTCCTTGTCGGTCAGGATCGCGCCGCCGGCCGCGTCGAAGCTCTGGATCGGCGAGCCGACGAGGTCGAGGATCAGATCGAGGTCGTGGATCATGAGATCGTGCACGACGCCGACATCGAGGCTGCGGAAGCTGAACGGCGCGAGGCGGTGGCACTCGATGAAGCGCGGCGCGAGCTTCATGTCCCGCACCTTGCGCAGGCCGGGCTGGAAGCGCTCGACGTGTCCGACCGCGACGAGCGCGCCGCCGCGTTTCGCCGCGGCCACGATCGCGCGCGCCTCGTCGACGCTCGCGGCGAGCGGCTTCTCGATCAGGCACGGGATGCCGCGCTCGAGCAGCGGGATCGCGATCTTCGCGTGCAGCACGGTCGGCACCGCGACGGAGACGCAGTCGACGTCCGCCGGCAGCTGCGAGATGTCCTCGAAGGCCGCGCAGCCGAGCTCCGTGGCGAGCTCGCGCGCGCGCTCGCCGTTGGGATCGACGATGCAGACGAGCTCGGAGCGCGGGTTCTCGCGGTAGATGCGCGCGTGGAAGCGGCCCAGGTGGCCCACGCCGACGACGGCCACGCGCGACTTCTTCTCCGTGGTCATGAGACGGGCACCTCGCCCAGGATCGTGCGCTGACCCAGCGCGAGGAACTGCGCGCGCAGGCTCTCGCGATAGCGGCCCTTCGCACCGAGCTCGGTGTGCTCGAGCGCCTGGATCAGCCGCGCGACGAGCACCGAGGAGCCGAACTCGTGCTTCAGCGCCTCGAGCGTCTTGCTGCGCGGATCGCCCGAGCGATACACGCGCTTGAACGCCTCGCGCACGGCTTCGACCTCGGGCTCGGGATGTCCGCCACGCTGCATGCCGATGACGTTGACGCCGCGCACCCGGCTCGGATGGCCTTCGACGATCATGAACGGCGGCACGTCCTGCACCATGCGCGTCATGCCGCCGACGTAGGCGAATGCGCCGATCGTGACGAAGTGGTGCGCCGCGGAACCGCCGGAGATGTTCGCGCCCTCCTCGACGAGCACGTGGCCCGCGAGCAGCACGTTGTTCGCCATGATGATGCGGTCGCGCAGCTCGCAGTCGTGCGCGACGTGCGAGCACGCCATGAGCAGGCAGTTGTTCCCGACTCGAGTCGTCCCGCCGCCCTTGACCGTGCCGCGGTTGATCGTGACGAACTCGCGAATCGTGTTGCGATCGCCGATCGAGAGGCGCGTGGGCTCGTCCTTGTACGAGAGATCCTGCGGCGGGCCGCCGAGCGACGCCTGCCCGACGATCGTGTTGTCGCTGCCGATCGTCGTCACGCCTTCGATGACGACCTGCGGGCCGACCTTGGTGCGGTCGCCGATGCGCACGCGCGCGCCGACGACACAGTAGGGTCCGATCTCGACGTCGGCGCCGAGCTCGGCCCCGCGGGCGACCACTGCGGTGGGATGAATCTGGGTGGGCATGCTGGGTTCTCAGGCGTCGATCAGGGTGAACATGAGGGTCGCTTCGCACACGACCTTGCCGGCCACCGTGCCGACGCCGCGCACCTGCGCGGTCTGATCCTTGGCGCGCACGGTCTCGACCTCGATGCGCAGTTGATCGCCGGGTGCGACGGCGCCGCGCAACTTGACCTTGTCGATGGCCCAGAGCACGGCGAGCTTGCCCGTGTTCTCGAGCTTGCGCAGCAGGAGCACGCCGGCGAGCTGCGCCATCGCCTCGAGCTGCAGCACGCCCGGCATCAGCGGCACGCTGGGGAAATGGCCCTGGAAATAGGGCTCGTTGATGCTGACGTTCTTGATCGCGACGGCGCGCTGGAAGCCGTCGATCTGGATCACGCGATCGATCATCAGGAACGGATAGCGGTGCGGCAGGAGGCGCAGGATCTGGCGCACGTCGAGGCCCGACTCGCGCCGGATCACGCCGCCCGTCTCGGCCGCCTGCATCAGATCGAAGAGCCGTCGCACCAGGTCCGCGTTCGTCGCGTGACCCGAACGCGTCGCGATCAGGTGCGCCTCGAGATCGGCGCCGAGCAGCGAGAGATCGCCGAGCAGGTCGAGCAGCTTGTGGCGCACCGGTTCGCCCGGCAGGCGCAGCTTCGTCGCCGGATCGCCGAGCACGACGGTGTTCTCGCGCGTCGCGCCCTTGCCGAAGCCGGCCTTCTGCAACGCTTCGACCTCGCTCGCGAGGCAGAACGTGCGCGCGGGCGCGATCTCGCGCGCGAAGGTCGCCGGGTCGAGGTCGAGCTGGAAGGAGCCGCCGTCGACGCCCTGCTCGTTGAAGGACGCCACGTACTGCAGCGTGAGCGCGGGACGATCCGTGGGCAGCGCCACGAGCGTCGCGTCGCCGTTGCGCACGTACACGGGCTGGTCGAGACGGAAGACCTTCGCTTCCGCGGCCTGCTCCGCGACTCCGGCCTGCTCGATGAGACGCAGGAACTCGAGGCCCGAGCCGTCGAGGCCCGGCAGCTCCGCGCCCGAGAGCTCGACCGTCAGGTTGTCGATCTTCAGGCCGAAACACACCGAAAGCAGGTGCTCGACGGTCTCGACCGCCGCCGGTCCGCGCGCGAGGCGCGTGCGGCGCTCCTTCGTCTCCTGGAAGCTGATCAGGGCCGGGATGTGCGGCGCGTCGGGCAGATCCGTGCGCACGAACTCGATGCCCGTGCCGATGGCCGCGGGGAGCATGCGCCCGCGCACCTGCTGGCCGGAATGCAGACCGATGCCCGCGAACTCGACCACCGTCTTCAGCGTGCGCTGCTTGCGCGTCATGCTCGTTCCTCTTCTCGTTCTCGCGGCTCGCGTGAAGCGCGCTCGCGTTCCCCGCGCTCGTGGTTCCTGGAATCGACGCCGAGCTTCTCCTCGAGCTCGCGCAAGCGCGCGTAGATCTCGGGCAGGCGCTCGACCAAGGCGGTCTGACGCAACGCGGCGATGCGCGGCCGCGCCGGCCAGCCAATGACGTCGGCGCCCGCGGGCACGTCGCCGAAGACGCCCGCCTGCGCTCCAATACGCGCGCGCTCGCCGATCTCGATGTGTCCGTTCAGACCGGCCTGTCCCGCGAGCACGGCGCGCGCGCCGATGCGCGTCGAGCCGGCGATGCCGACTTGCGCGATGATCAAGGCACCGTCGCCGATGACGACGTTGTGCGCGAGGTGCACGAGGTTGTCGATCTTGACGCCGCGGCCGATGCGCGTGGAGCCGAAGCGCGCGCGGTCGATGCAGACGTTGGCGCCGATCTCGACGTCGTCCTCGACGATGACCGTGCCGCACTGCGGGATCTTGCGCCAGCCTTCGCGAGTGGGCTCGTAGCCGAAGCCGTCGGAGCCGAGCACGCTGCCCGCGTGCACGATCACGCGCGAGCCGAGCTCGACGCGCTCGTAGAGCACGACGCCCGGATGCAACTCGCAGGACTCCCCCACGCGCACGCCCGCGCCGATGCACACCTGCGCGTGCACGATCGACTGCGCGCCGACGCGCGCGCCCGCGCCGACGAACGCGTGCGGGCCGATCGAGACGTGCTCGCCGAGCTCCGCGGACGGATCGACGACCGCGCTCGGGTGCACGCCGGGCGCGGGGCGCGCGGGCGCCGGCGCGAAGGCCTGGACGACGCGCGTGAACGCCGCGTTGGGGTCCGCGCAGCGCAGGAAGACGAGGTCGGCGCGCTCGCGACGCTCCGTGCGGCTGACGAGCACCGCGGCGGCGCGCGTCGTGGCGAGTTCGGAGCGATAGCGCGGATTGCCGAGGAAGCTCAGCTCGCGCGGCGTGGCGTCGCGCAGCGTCGCCGGGCCGTCGATCGGGCGCGCGGAGACGTCGCTCGCGCCGGAGCTGCCGGTCGAAGCGTCGATTTCAGCGCCGCAGAGCGCGGCGATCTCGGCCAGAGTGCGCGTGTTCATGAGAGCGAGCCCGCAAATCGGGCCCACAGGCCGTCCTACGGAGCGGATGGCCGGGAGCATCGAACGCTCCGGCCCTCTCCCTGTCAACGGGCCGCGGCGGGCTTTTTCCCGTCGGCTCGACCGCGGTGCCGCAGCGCGCTCAGAACGTGATGTTCACGATGCTGAACGAGAACACTTCGCGCCGATCGCCGTCGCCCGTCTCGATCGGGAAGCCGAAGTTCAGGCTGATCGGGATCGGAGAGCTCATGCCGAAGCCGAAGCCGATCGAGGCGCGCAGCTCTCCCGTGTCGACGTGCCACGGCTGCACGTCGAGCAGGCCGGCGTCGGTGAAGAGCTTGAAGTGGAAGACCTCGATGCGCCGGTACGTGCCCGGCTGCGCGATGCTGTAGAGCGGCTGTCGGTATTCGAGCGACGCGTTGAGCATCGTCTCGCCGCCGATCGGCTCGCCGCCGTCGTTGGGGCCGACGCCGCGGTAGTCGAAGCCGCGCAGGATGTGGTTGCCGCCGAGGAAGAAGCGCTCGGAGTACGGCACGTCGCTCGTCCCGCCGACGTCGTCCGCCACTCCCGCGCCGAAGGAGAGGTGCAGGCCCGGTCGCACGTCCTCGCTGTCGGGACCGATCGGCCAGTACCAGTCCATGTCGACGCTGGTGCGCACGAAATCCCAGTCGCCGCCGAGCGGCCGGCCGTAGGAGACGTTGCGCCAGGTCGCGGTGAAGCCGTCGGTCGGATTCAGCGTGCGATCGACCTTGCGGTACTCGACGTCGAAGAGCGCGCCGATCAGGTTCGAGTGGCCTTCCTCGTCGAAGAGCGTGCGCGTCACGGGGAAACCGTCGGGCTGCTGGAAGCCCGAGAGCGGCACCTGGATGTCGGTGATGTCGAGCCCGGCGTTCGTGAAGCCCGTGAACACGGACCAGTTGCGGCCGAAATCGCGCCCGATGCGCACGCGGCGGTCGTCGCGCTGTTCGTCGTAGATGCGGTAGCGGCGCAGGCGGCGCTGCACGCTCATGTCGAGGCTGTAGCGATCGAACTGCGTGCGGAAGAGGTCGGGCTCGACGAAGCGGATCTGGTAGGAGTTGACCACCGTGCCCGGGGACACTTCGAGCACGAGGCGCTGGCCCGCGCCGTGGAACGCTTCCTTCGAGTACACCTCGCCGGGCATGCGCCACAGGCTCGTCGGCAGGTTCGTGAGGTCGAAGTTGCGCATCTCGAGCAGCACGCGCCCGAACGCGCCGTTGTTCGAGTCGATGCCGCCTTGCAGCTGCAGCTCGACCACGCGGCCCTCTTCGACCTCGTAGACGAGATCGACGCGGCCAGGTTCCCCCGGCACGGGCTCGAGGCGGTAGGTCGGGTCCTTGTGGTCGAGCGGGCGCGACTCGTTCGAGAAGTAGCCCGTCGAATAGATGCGGTTCAGCGAACGGACGATCTCGTCGGCATCCGCGACCGCGCCCGGCATGACGTCGACCTCGCGCCGCAGCACGCGATCGCGCGTGTGCTCCGCGCCTTCGAAGAGCACTTCGCGCACGTAGCGCTTCTCGCCCTGGAGGATGCGGTAGGTGACGGCGACCTGGTGCTTCTCGAGATCGTAGTTCAGCTCGGGATCGAGGAACTGCCAGCCCGTGGTGCCGAGCGACGGATGGGCGAGGTAGCCGTCGTGCCCGTAGCGCTTGCGCAGCTCGAGCATGTCCAGCGTCTGCTTCGTGCGCTCGTAGCGCTGGCCGGGCGCGAGCTTGCAGAGCTTCAAGAGCTCCGCTTGCGGGTAGATGAGCTCCGCCGGCGTGTCGACCGGCTCGCCGCGCGCGTTGGGATCGGGAGCGCGCTTGAAGGCCTGGATCGAGAGCGTGGAGACCGTGTACGGCTCCCCTTCGTCGACGACGACGTGGACCGTGACCTTGCTGCGGTCGTCGCTGTACTCGAGCGACTCGACCTCGACCACCGCGTCGAGCCAGCCGCGATCGCGATAGACGTTGCGCATCGCGAGCAGGTCGGCCTGCAGCTTCTCCTCGTCGTACTTCGCGCCCGACCAGTTGAAGAGCGCCGGCCCTTCGAGCTCGGTCTTGGCGAGCTTCTGCAGCCCGTCGCGCCAGAACCACATGCCGCGGTCGGGCATGGAGACGTTGCCGCGCACGATCACGTCGGCGACGTGCAACTGCGGACCTTCGCGGATCTCGAAGATCAGATCGGGCAGCTCTCCGGACGCCGGATCGTCGCCGCGCTTGACGACGTCGATCTCGGCGAAGGGATAGCCCTCCTGGCGATAGCCCTCGATCAGGCGCTGGCGCACGCGCTCGGCCTGATAGAGGTAGAGCTCGCCGCGGTCGGTGAGCTGCGCCCACTTGAGCAGCGTCTCCTTGTCGATGTCGGCGTTGCCCACGAAGCGCGGCTCGAGATCGACGGGCATCTCGGTCACGGCGAGCTCGAGCTCGACGCCGCCCGCGACCTCGCGCTCGCGCACTTCCGCGCGCACGCGGAAGGACTGCCACAGGGCCTGGATGCCGCGCTGGATCGCGGCCAGATCGAGCGGCTGGTTCAGCTTCTGGCCGAGCGCTTCGATCAGCTGCGCTTCGGAGTAGCGCTTCTCGCCCTCGACGTGAACCGCGAGCACCGTCGGCCGCGGTGGCGCTTGCGGAGCCTGCGCGGGCGCGTCCTGCGCCGCGGCGTGGAGAGGCGAGAGCGCGAACGCGGCGAAGGCGACCAACGCGACGGCGCGTGCGCGCGGCCACGCAAACGCCGAGCGGGCTCTCGCGGGCCTGCCGGGAACGGAGGTCACAGCTGGAAAGGCTCCGCCGCCGTCGGCGCGCGGTTTTCGAAGCGCATGATCGAGCCGAAGAAGTTGAGCTTCACCTCGCCCGTCGGCCCGTTGCGCTGCTTGGCGACGATGATCTCCGCCAGTCCCTTCAGATCCTCGCGGTCGCGGAAGTAGTACTCGGGCCGGTGCAGGAGCATGACGACGTCGGCGTCCTGCTCGATCGAGCCCGACTCGCGCAGGTCCGAGAGCAACGGGCGCTTGTCGTCGCGCGATTCGACCTGGCGCGAGAGCTGCGAGAGCGCGACGACGGGGATCTCGAGCTCGCGCGCGAGTTCCTTCAACGAGCGCGAGATGTTGCTGATCTCGATCTGGCGGCTCTCCGATTTCGGATGGCTCATGAGCTGCAGGTAGTCGACGACGACCATGTCGAGGCCGTGCGTCTGCTTCAGGCGCCGCGCGCGGCTGCGCAGGGCCATGACGCTCAGCCCCGGGCTGTCGTCGATGAAGAGCTTCGTCGCCGCGAGCTCGCCCGCGGCCTGCGCGAGCGCCGAGTAGTCCTCGCTCGGGATCTTGCCCGTGCGCAGCTTGTGCGCGTCGACGCGGCCGCGCGCGCACAAGAGGCGCCGAACGATGGACTGCTGTCCCATCTCGAGGCTGAAGAACAGGATCGACGGCTGGCGCTCGAGCCACTCGGGCGGGTGCGAGGCCGCGTGGTCCATCACGTTGAGCACGAAGGCCGTCTTCCCCATCGACGGACGCGCCGCGATGATCACGAGATCGCCCGGGTTGAATCCGCAGAGCATCTCGTCGAGCTCGTAGAAGCCGCTCGGCAGGCCCGTGAGCCCCGCCCGGTGCGAGGCGGAGTCGATGCGCTTGAACGTCTCCTCGACCGCCTTCGAGATCGACTCGGGGCCGCCGGTGTCGCGCTCCCCCGCGATGCGGAAGATGCGGTCCTCGGACATGTCGAGCAGCTTCTGCACGCTCTCGCCGTCGACGCGCGTCTCGAAGGCCTCGCTGACGATCGCGCTCGATTCGGCGATCAGGCGCCGCAGCATCGCCGTCTCGCGCACGATGCGCGCGTGATGGCGCGCGTGCGCGGCCGAGGTGACCGTGTTCGTCAGCTCGACCAGGTACGCTCGGCCGCCGACCTGCTGCAGCTTGCCCGCCGCGTTGAGCGCCTCGCCGACGCTGACGTAGTCGATGGGCTGCGAGCGTTCGGCGAGCGCGAGCAGCGCCGCGAACACCGCGTCGTGGCGCGGGCTGAAGAAGTCGCCCTCGCGCACGAACTCCGCGATCTCCGGCACGCGCTGAGGTTCGAGCAGGAGCCCGCCGAGCAGCGCGCGCTCGGCTTCGTCGTTGTGCGGCGGCTTGCGCCCCGCGGGAGCTTCGGCTTCGACTTCGAACACGGGGCGCGGAGGATAGCCGCGCGCACGGGCAGCGGAAAGCGCGGCGCGCGACTGGCGGACGCAACCCCGCGCCGCCGCGCATCTCGCGTCGCCCGTGCTCGAATCAGTAGCTGGAATCGAGCGTCACGAGCGTGAACGGATCCGAGAGCGTGATCTGGTTGCCGGTGTCGATGAACAGCGCCTGGGAGCAGCGCGTGAGCGACTGCACTCCAGGTCCGAGGTCGCCCAGCGGCAGGGAGTAACTCGACGTGCCGCTTCCGGGGAGCATTCCGAGCGGGATGCGTCGCACGTGCGTGCCGTAGAGGATCACGCCATGGAACGGCAGATAGAGTTCGTGCCGCGCCGTCAGCGACGTGATGAGGATCACCCGGTCGCCCGGCTGACCGGCCAGATCGAACGTGAGGTTGGTGAACTCACGCGCGGGCGAATGGGCTCGCAGCGTCCGGTGCGCGCCGGGCAGCGTGCTCACGTTGGCCACCGCACCGCTGACGGCGACCCCGCTCGCGCCGGGAGAACCGCTCGGCACGCACGTGCCGCCCGAGCCGCCAGTTCCGCCCGACCCGCCCGCGATCAGGACATCGAGACGATCGACGTGGCTGGTCGAAGCGACGACCAGTCCGTCCGCGCCTGCGCCGCCGTTGCCGCCCGGAATGGGAGTCGGCGCGCACGAGCCATTCGCACCGTTTCCACCGCGGCCGCCACTCGCGCTCCCGCCCGACAGGAAAAGCGTGCTCGCGGAATCGATCTGCATCGCAACCGCGCCGGCGCGCGCGGGCAGCTGCGAGCTGACGGTGAACCAGCGGCCATCGGCCCCGGCGCCACCGGTCACGCTGCAATCGTAGAGCGCCACGGTGCTGCCGCTCGTCACCAGCGCGGGGCTCGGACCGTACGGCACGCTGCCCGTGTAGGTGCCGGTGGAACCGCGCAACGAGCAGCCGACGAAGCTCACCTGCGGACTTTGCACCGCGGAGACGCCCGGAAGCGATCCTGCGCCGACGAGATCGAGGTCCTGGCAGCGAACTCTGCCGGCGCAGTGGTCGATCCAGAACGTCGCGGTCGTCGTGAGCAAGGGGGGCTGCACGGAGATGCCGGAGATCGTCACCGCTTGATCCGTCGTCGTGCCTCGCACGAGGATCGTGCCCGCCACGATCTGCACGAGCGTCGAACTCTCCCCGAGAAGCGTCAGCCCCTTGCCGACGATGCTGGCGCCGCCGTAGCTGCCCGGCCGCACGAGGATCACGTCGCCGTCGACGGCGGCGTCGACCGCCGCTTGGATCGTGGTGAAATTCTGTCCGCTCGCGCCGACCGTCACCACGCCCGCGCCCGCGGCGGTGCCGGGCAGACAGGCGAGGAGGGCCAACGCGAATCGTTCGAAGCGAGGGCTCATGGTCATCCTCCGCGAGCGTGCGGCGCGCCCACCGCGCGTCGCGCCGACGCCTCGATCCTACGCGCGAGCCACGCACCTGCCACTCCGCCGTCGGCAATCTCGCGCGCACGACGCGGCGCGGCCGCGAGCGCAAGCGCTCAGCTCGCGTCGGACGCGCGCGGGTCCTGCGCCGGATCGGGCAGGAGCGCGCGCGCCCAAGTCCGCTCGCGCAGGTTCGCGCGCAAGCGTTGCCAACGCTTGCTGACCGCCTCCGCCCCGAGCGCCAGCTTGGTCGCCGCGCTCGCGCACGACTCCTCCTCGAGCCCGCAGTGGATCAGGATCATGCGATCGGTCTCGTCGAGCTCGCTCACGTGCGCCACGAACGCGCGCACCGACTCGTCCTGGGCCAGGCGCTGCGTGAAGCTCGTCACGCTCTGCGGAACTTCCTGGAGCGCGTTCCACTTCGTCGTCGGCGACCACGTCGCGGCGCTCGCGCGCCCGGCGCGTTCGGCGCGCGCCGCTTCGAGCAGCACGTTCTTCCCGATGCGGAAGATCCACGCGCGGAAGCTCGTGCGGTTCTCGTCGTGGCGCGCGAAGGCGGCGCTACCGCGCAGCCAGACTTCCTGCACGAGATCCTGCGGCTCGAAGTGCGTGCGCAGGCTCGGACGGATGCGCAGCTCGGCCCACGCCTGCAGCGCCGGCGCGACGCGCTGGAATGCGGGCTCGAAGCCGCGCGGCGGACCGTCGGTGTCACCGACTTGTCGATCGGGGAGCGGATCGCGAGCGGACATCGGGGAGCGGCGCGACAAGCGCTGTGTTCGATTGTAGCGCCCGCTCGACACGGCGAACCTCGCGCTCACGGCATGTTCGCGTCACGCGCGACGAACTTCGCGCGCTCGGCGCCCGGAACCGGAACACGGCACCGCGCTAGAATCGCGCGGGCTCGATCGAGGGCTCCATGACCGACTCCACGGACGCGAGCGCATCGGCGCTGTTCGACCTCGCCGAACAGGTGCAGCGCGACCTGGAC
>JBGATX010000176.1:0-13263 GCA_044228975.1 Planctomycetota bacterium
CGTCAAGCGCGCGCCGGAAACCAGAGTGACACCGAGCCCGGCGCATCGGCGTGCTCTGCCCGCTCGATCTCCGACGCCCGATACACCTTCGCGATCCATGGTGGCACATGAGCGTCGAGGAACGACTCGATCCTCGGCAACGTCGCGACGAACGAACGCGCCAGTTGCGGATACGGCGCCTTGCCGACGAGCACGAGCAGCCTCGCGCCGTAGCGGATCACCGCATCGCGTTCGTTCGGCTTGTAGCGAATCCGCTGGTCGTGGGTGACCGCGACGCGCTCTCTCTCGCCGACGTAGCGCAGCCATTCCTCGTCGGGGCAATCGTGCTGGAAGAGCTCGTGGTGCCGCTCGACGCTCAGGCCGGCGGCAGCGAGGATCTCAGGGAAGCGCTTGCCGAGGTCGCGGTCGGTGAAGAAGACGCGCTTCAAGCGGCGCGCTCGTACAGCACCGCTTCCTCGATCTCGTCGGGCCTCAGGTCGTAGTCGCGCGCGAGCTCATCCACCGACTCGCCGGCGTCGATGCGCTCGGCGATCGCTTGCGTCGAAATGCTGCGCCGTGCGACGACCGGTCTGCCGAACGCGATCCGCGGGTCGATCGCGATCGGCATGCGATCCTCTCCTGGGCCGATCGTCAGGAACGGATAGAAGCGAATCGGCAGGTCCGGCGCCCTCCACTCCACGCGCCTCAAATGCGCCTCCAGCAACCTGCGCATGGCGATCTGCCCCGAGGCGGAGAGCTCGATCAGCTTGCCGTACTCGTCGAGGAAGATCCGCCCGCCCTCGGTGCAGAGCTGCCGGCTCAAGAGCAAGCGGTCGATGTGCAGTTGCTTCTCCGCGAACTGCTTTGCCTTGCGCAACGCGGGCAGCGACACGCCATGTTCGGTGCGCAGCGCGCGCAGCACGTGAGCTTCGATCAGGTTCGAAAAAGACAGGCGCAGCGGGGAACGCGAGGGCGGATCGAAGAGCGGCTTGGAGCGGACGAGATCGCGGCCCTTCGGATACGGTCGACCCACGACCCACGAGCGCAGCGTCGCGACGGGCAAGCGCAGGTAGTGCGCCGCCTCGCTCAGCGGATAGGCGGGAGATTCCAGGCTATCGAAGGAGGCCTCGGGCTTCGGGCGTGCGGACGGCATGCGTGCGACTTCGGCGGGCGTATCCTGCTCGCCCGCGCGGGAGGACGCAAGCGAGCTCGAGCTCGACGGGTTCCGGCTGCGTGAGATCGTTCAGCGAATCCGCCGTCGCGGATGCGGCAACCAGGCAGAGGCTCCGCAGTCCGTCGACTCCGGCTCGCCGCGCGCCTCGTTGCGCGGAGGTCTGGGCGGACGCCCGCCGCTACACTGCGGGCATGTCGACCACCCGAACGACGAAGAAACCGGCGGCGAAGGCCGCGCCGAAGACTGCTCCGAAGTCCCGCGCGAAGTCCCCCGGCGAGCGCATGTCGCTCGACGCGGTGATGAAGGAGCTCGAGAAGTCCGGCTCCGCGCAGACGCGCAAGACCTACGCGCGCCACGGCGCCCAGGAGCCGATGTTCGGCGTCAGCTTCGCCACGCTGAAGACGATGGTGAAGAAGATCGGCGTCGATCACGAGCTCGCGCTGGCGCTCTGGGAGACGAAGAACCACGACGCGCGCACGCTCGCGGTGAAGATCGCCGACCCGGCGAAGGTGAAGCCCGCGGAGCTCGACCGCTGGGCTCGCGCCGGTGGGACGCGCATGTGCGGCGGGTATGTCGCGATGCTCGCCGCCGAGAGTCCGCACGGCGTCGCGAAGGCGAAGCAGTGGCTTTCCGCGTCGGATGAATCGGTGCGCGCGGTCGGGTGGACGCTCGCGGGCATGCTCTCGCGGGTCGACGAGGCGACGCCGGACGCGTGGTTCCTCGAACTCGTCGCCCGCATCGAGAAGACGATCCACTCGTCGCCGAACTCCGAGCGCGACGCGATGAACATGGCGCTCATCTCCATCGGCGGCCGGAGCGCCGCGCTGCGCAAGGCCGCGACCGCGGCGGCGAAGCGCATCGGCAAGGTCGAGGTCGATCACGGCGACACGGAGTGCAAGACGCCCGACGCCGTGCCGTACATCGAGAAGATGTGGCAGCACGCGAGCTCGAAGAAGTTCGACTCGCCCGCGGCGCAGGAGCGCGCGCGCGAGCCGATGCGCACGCGCTGCTAGTCGAAGAGTCGATCCCGTCGGCGCGTTTCGAACGCGCGACGGCGCCGGCTCGATCGACGCGTCACTCCGGCGATCCCGGCCCGCTCCACTCGATCGCGAGCTCCGGCGCGAAGCCGTGTTGCGCCCGGTGCTCGCGCAGGGAGTCGCGCACGCGCGCGACGCACGCTTCCGCATCGGCGCGGGAGTCGAACTCGACGACGTAGCTGCCGTCCTCCCGCGCGAGCGCGCGACCGCCGTGCTCGACCCAGCAGGTGTGCAGCTTGCGCTCGAGCCACGCGAGAAGATCGCTCCAGGCCGCCGGACCCAGGAGCGCGCGCAACGCTTCCGCGCGCTCGATCGTCCCGCGCACGCGCACGCTCCCGCGCTGGATCGCGGAACCGGAATCCAGCCGATTCCATCGGCGCCTGACCTGCTTCGCATCGAGCTCCGCGCCGAGCTGCTCGAAGCTCGCCGCCGCGCCTTGCAGCTCCAGCCGCGCGCGCGTCGCGTCCCCTTCCGCGAGCAGCGCCTCCGCGAGTCGCGCGCGCGCGCTCGCGGCCTCGTACGGCGCGCCGAGCTCGTTCCAGGCTCGGCAGCTCGCGGTGAAGCGCGCCAGGGCCTCGCTCGTGTCCTTGCGCGCCAGCGCGAGCTCTCCGCGCGCGGCGTCGAGCAGCGCGCCGTGGATCATCGAGCCCGTGGAGCTCGCGATCGCGCTCATCGTCTCGAGCGTCGCGCTCGCCGCTTCCTGCGCGTCGGGCGCGTTCGTCGCCAGCGCCAGGCGCACGTGCGCGCCCAGCGCGGCCAGGCGGTTCTGGCGATCGAGCAGGTTGAGCTCGCCACTGCCTTCGCGCGAGAGGAAACGCTCGAGATCGCGCCGCGCCTGCAGCGTTTCGCCGCGCGCGGCGCGCAAGAGCGCGTAGCCCGGCTGCGGGTCCGTGCCGAGCTGCAGCGCACGCGAGAACGCAGCCTCGGCGCCGTCGAGATCGCCGCGCCGCAGGCGCACGGTGCCGAGCTCGCGCAGCGCGCCGCCGGCGAGACCCGAGCTCGCGCGACCGAGCTCCTCCGCGCCGCGCGCGAAGTCGGCTTCCGCGTGCGCGAGCTCGCCGCGCAGCACGTTGAGCTCCCCGCGGTGCATGCGGCACAGCCCGGGGAAGTACGCGACGCCGGTCGCGTCGGCCCAGGTGGTCGAGGTCTGCGACCACTCGAGCGCGCGTTCGGGTCGTCCCAGCGCCTGCCACGCGATGATCAGCCCGCACAAGGTCATGCCCGACGCGTACGGACCGAGCCTGCCGGACGTGACGTGCGCGCCCGTCTCGTCGAGCGACGCGAGCACCTCGTCGAAGCGCTCCAGAGCGAGCAGCGAGTGCGTCACGTCCATCGCCGCCAGCACCTCCGCGTCGAGATCCTCGGCCGCGCGCGCGAGCTCGAGCGCTTCGCGCGCGCACGCGAGCGCGCCTTCCCAGTCGGCGTCGCACCAGCACAAGCGCGCGCGCAAGCGACGCAGGCGCGAGTGCGCGGCGAGCGCGGGGCCGGACGCGGGCGGTTGCGGCGGCAAGCGTCGCTCGGCTTGCCGCGCGTAGCTCTTCGCCAGCGCGATGCGACGCCGATCGAGCAGCACGGCGGCGAGGTCGATCGACACGCTCGCGGCGCGGATGGCATCGCCGGCCGCGATCCACGCTTGCGCCGCGTCCTCGAGCAGCGGCACGACCTCGTCGAACCGGCCGGTCCAGCGCGCGCACTCGGCCAGCGCCTCGCGATCGGCGGCGCCGAACTCGGACGACTCGCGCGCTTCGAGAAACGCCTCGTAGGCCGCGTTCCACGCGCCTTCGTCTCGGAAGCGGCGCGCCCGAACGAGCGCTCCCGCGTCGTCCGTTTCCGACGTCGTCGCCGCCTCGATCGGATGCACGAAACGGTAGCCGCTGCGCGGCACGGTGGCGACGAAGAGCTCGCCGTCGTCGTCGAGCGCCTTGCGCAGCGCGGAGACGTTGTGCGAGAGGTTGCCCTCCTCGACGATCGCATCGGGCCAGACGGCCTGGATCAACGCCTCGCGCGTCACCAGGCGACCCGGACGCCGCACGAGCGCGACCAGCGTGTCGAACACCTTGGAGCGCAGCGCCACCGGACGACCGTCACGCATCAGTTGGCGTTCCGTGACGTCCAGGCGGAACGGGCCGAAGCGGTAGAGCTCGTGGGTGCGGGGCGCGGACATCGGATCGATCGTACCGGCGCGCATCTCGTCCCGCGCTCCCGGACGACCGCGGCGTGATTCCAGAAATCCTCCAGACGCGCCACAGGTCGCCGCGAGCCCGCGCGCGGAGGATGCGCGCCAGCTTGGGACGTCCGAGCGGTCGCGACTGGACGCGGCGCTCGGGCGGCCCACTCACTGGAGACTCTGATGAAGAAGTACGTGATCGAACGCGAGATCCCCGGCATCGGGGACCTCACTCCCACCCAGCTCTCCGGCGTCGCCGAGACCTCGAACGAGGCCCTCGCGCGCCTGGCGCCCGACGTGCAATGGGTGCAGACGTCCGTGGCCGGCGACCGCACGTTCTGCGTCTACCTGGCGCGCGACGAGGCCGTCATCCGCGAGCACGCGCGGCTCAGCGGCTTCCCCGCGACGCGCATCCACGAGGTGCGCGCCGTGATCGACCCGTCGACCGCGAACGCGCGCGTCGTCGGCTCGGCGCGCGGGCGGAAGGAGGCGTCGTGAAGCTCCTGCGTCTCGCACTCGCCGCGGTGTTGCTCGCTCCGGCGTTCAGCGCATGCCACACGAACGAGCGCTTGCTGCTCGACGTTCACCATCTGGGGGCGGGCAAGGTCGCGCTGAAAGACGTCGCCCAGGCGCACCAGAAGGATCTCGCGGTCGAAGGCGCGCGAGGCGTCGACTACCAGCGCTACTGGGTCGACGAGAGCTCGGGCACGATCTTCTGCCTGGTCGAGGCGCCGAGCGCGGAAGCCGCGTCGGCCGTGCACCGCGAGGCGCACGGCCTCGTGGCGGACGACGTGCGCGAGGTCGTGCCGGGGATCCTGCCGGAGCGCGCGAGCGGTCGACTCCCGCTCTTCATGGACACGCACCGCGTCGCACCGGGTGTTCGGGCGGAGGACGTGGCCGAGGCGCATCGCAAGGACCTCGCCGTCCAAGCGGGTCACGGCGTGCGGTTCTTGAACTACTGGGTCGACGAAGCCGGCGGCTGCATCCATTGCCTGGCCGAGGCGCCGAACGCGGAGGCGCTCGTCGCAACGCACCGCGAGGCGCACGGACTGGTGCCGGAGTCCGTTCTGCCTGTGGTCGAGGGCCATTGAAGGTTCGCGAGCCCGCTCCGTCGCAACGACGGAGCGGGTTCGGTCCGCGCGCGCAGGCTGTCGGGACGCGCGCTCCGAGCCGCGCGCGCCACCGCGCCGGTGTTAGGCTGCGCCCCGCGAGGTCCCCCATGCGTCGATGGCACCGTGCACTGCTGCTCTTCTCCTTCGCCCTCGCGCTGCGCGCGCACGCCGGCGTGATCGTCGTCGCGGCCAACGGCACCGGCGACTACATCGACTTGCCTGTGGCGGCCCTGCACGCCGTCGACGGCAACGTGCTGCTCCTGAAGTCCGGCACCTACTCGTCGATCCAGATCACGAACAAGGCGCTCGACATCGTCGCCGACGCGGGAGCGAACGTCGTCCTGGCTGGCCAGTTGCGCATCACGCAACTCGCCGTGACGCGCTGCGTGACGTTGACAGGCCTGACGCTGCGCGGCTTCAGTGGGACCAGCATCATTCCGTACGCGCCTTTGCAGCTCGACGGCAACGCGGGCTCCATTCGCGTGCAGGGCTGCGACATCGTCGGGAGCGACGGCATGCCGTGCACGTACGAGAGCTGGGGCTCGCGGGCCGCGTACGTCGTGAGGACAGCACCGACGTCGCCTTCGCGCGCTGCACGCTGCGCGCCGAGGTACGCCGGCGGCTTCGGCAACAGCGGAGCTACGGAGGCTATGGCGGCGAGGGCGTGTTGGGCCTCAGCGCGCGTGTCGCCCTCTACGATTGCGACGTGAGCGGAGGACGCGGCGGCCGTCCCGCTGCCGAGCTGCAGCGGCGGCTCCACTCCCGGTTTCTCCGGTGCCGGCGGCGACGACGACCTCTTCTTCGGCGGCGCGGAGGCTTCCTCTCGCGCTCGACGTTCCACGGTGGCGACGCGGGCCTGGGTCCGTTCCCGTTGAGTCCAGGCTGGGGATTGTCGCTCTCGGGCCTTCACGCTGCCGGCCGCTCAGTGCGCGCTCTCGTCTCCGGCGCGCCCGCGACCGGCCCGACCCCACCGGGAGTGCACACCTTCAATGGCGCCATCCACCTTCCGCTCGCGGGCAGGGCGCGCACGCTGACCACGAATCGCATCGTGCGCGAAGGCGGCCAGCTGCGAATGGAGCTGCGCGGGAGCGCAGGCAGCATCGTCGAAACCGTGTTCGCCGAGCGCGCGCGCTACCTGACGTCGAGCGCGTGGCGCGGCGTGAGCCTCGTGCGTGCGGACCGACCGGCGCCCGTGCTGCACGCCGGCGTCGTCGGCGCGAGCGGCGTGCTCGAGCTCACCTGGCCGATCGCCGACCTCGGCCCGGGCGTGCAGGCGCGACGGATCTTCGTGCAGGCAGCCTTTCGCGACACGGGCGGAGTGACGACGCTCTCGACGCCGGCGACGGTCGTGCTGCTCGATTCGGCTTATTGACGGAACCGAATTGCGGCCTCCGCACGAACCGGCGCAGCTCGAGAGAATCCGACACGAGGACCGCAGACCGCTCCTCGCCGCTGGTGCGCGCTGTCGACAGTCGACTCTCCGCGAGCTTTCGAGGCGCGGATTCGCGTCCATTCTTGCGCTCCCCTGGATCCGCGCGGTTCGGAGCTCGCGAGGCGACGAGAGTCGCGACGACGGCACGATGAACGAGCGCTCCCACGTGGACGTCTCGCGCTCCGCGAACTGGCGCGTGCACCCCACGACGATCCGCGCAGGGATCGCGACGGGGAATACCTAGTGTTTGAAGGCGATCGGGTGCCAGGCAGGTGCTACTCTCCGCCGGGCTCATTTCGCCGAGGCCACCTGCTCCGCTACGATGACGAGCGTCTCGCGCGAGAACGATCCCAACATGAGACGGGCAAGCTCCGAGCTGCGGAACGTGGCCGAGCGCTTGATCGCTCACGAGCACACACACGGACAAGGCCCCGTCGGTTCCGCGGCGATCGGCGCCTTTCGCGCCTGTGAACGGTTGCGCCCGCAGTTGGCGATCCTCATGGGGACGATGGGCTTCCGTGCACTGCTCTCGCGCGCGCTTGCGCTGGCGACGGTGGAGGTGCCCTGGCTGCACGCGACACACGTCGACACGGCGGGAACGATCGTGTTCCTGGACGGCCGTGAAGCGCCGGTCGACTCCGGCGCGCTGGACGAGGGGGGCGTCGTTCTGCTCGCCCAGCTCGTCGGACTGCTCGTGGCCTTCATCGGTCCATCGCTGACGTCGCAGCTTCTGTGCGAGGCCTGGCCGACTCTCCAGTTGACCGATCGGGATTTTGAAACGAGGACATGAACGTGAACAAAGACAGGGACGCGGCCAAGGGCAAACGGCGACACCCGAGCCCGAGTCGAGCGACCAAGGTCGACATCCGGACGTTGTCGACAGGTGTGCGCGGTCTCGACGAGATCCTGGGCGGCGGCATCCCGGAGTTTTCCTGCAACATCATCGCGGGCACGCCGGGGTGCGGGAAGACGACGCTCGCCCATCAACTCGTGTTCGCCAACGCGACGGTCAAGAAGCCGGCGCTCTATTTCACGGTTCTCGGCGAGCCCGCCATCAAGATGCTGCGCTACCAGCAGCAGTTCTCGTTCTTCGACGAGTCCAAGCTGGGGAGCGCCGTCCGGTTCTTCAACCTGAGCGATGTGCTGCTCGAGCACGATCTGCAAGGGGTTCTCGACCAGATCATCGCCCAGGTCACGGCGGTGCAGCCGAGCATCGTGGTGATCGATTCCTTCCGCACGGTCGTCCGAAGCACGGCCAGCGGGGCGGCCGACGCCAAGATGCAGGCGTTCATCCAGAGTCTCGCCCAATTCCTCGCCAGTTGGGAAGCGACAACGTTCCTCGTGGGCGAATACGACCATACGGAGATCCGCGACAATCCATTGTTCACGATCGCCGACGGGCTCTTCTGGCTGTCGCAGTTGGCGGAGAGAAACTCCGTCGTGCGCAAATTGCAGATCATGAAGTTGCGCGGGCGAGAGTCGGTGCCGGGACTGCACACGATCCGCATCAGCCGGGACGGGCTGCAGGCGTTCTCGCGCACGCTCGGATTCACGGGAAGGAAGACGAGTCCGCCGAGCGGCCGCTTCCTGTCCACGGGCATCCCCGAGCTGGACAAAATGATGGGCGGAGGAGTTCGCGAGGGCGACAGCCTGCTCGTGGCCGGACCCTCGGGCACCGGCAAATCCGCCTTGGCCACGCAATTCATCGCGGAGGGATTGCGGCGCGGAGAGCCGGGCATCATGGCGATCTTCGAGGAACGCCCGGAGGGCTACACGGATCGCGCCGACAAGCTCGGCCTGAAACTGAGCGCGGCCAGGCGGAAGGGAACTCTCGAGGTCCTGTACCTTCGACCGCTCGACCTCTCGGTCGATGAAACGATGCAATCGATCCTGGACGCCATCGAGAGAGTCGGCGCCAAGCGGCTGGTGATCGACTCGCTGGTCGGCTTCGAAATGGCGCTGGCGCCCGGATTCCGCGCCGACTTTCGCGAATCGCTGTACCGGATGATCGGAGCGTTGACGGGAGCCGGGGTCACGATCCTCAGCACGGTGGAGGTCGAGGACACGTTCACCGCGATGACGTTCAGCCACTACGCCATCTCGTTCCTCACGGACGACATCATCCGCATGCGCTACGTGGAGATCGACGGCCAGCTGCGCAAGGTCCTGGTCGTGATCAAGATGCGCGGCGGCAACCACAGCAAGGACATCCGCGAATACGTCATCACGGACGAAGGCGTCGTGATCATCCACCCGCGTCGAACCGAGTACTCGGGGCTGACCACGGGCATCCCGACTCGCGTCAGCCATCGGGACGAGCTCCCGCCGGAGCCGAAGGCGCGACCATGAAGCGCCGCTCGACGCGTGACCCCGCGCGTGAAGGGCTCTCGGCACCCGACGCTGCCAGCCGCTTCCAGCCGGTCATCGAGCACGCGCCCTTTCCGATGGCCGCGGTGAACGGAGTCGGGCACGTCGTCGGCGCCGTGAACCTCCCCTTTTGTCGACTGATGGAGCGGACGCGGGAGGAGCTCGTCGGTCATCCGTTCCTCGACAGGCGTCCGGAGCAGAAGGCCTGCGCGTCCGCGCTCGATCGCGCGGTTCGCACCGGAGAGCCGGCCACGCACGCGGAGCTCCAGCTCGCCGCGCCAGAGCCGATCGTCTGGACGTACACGCTTTGGCCGGTCGTCGCGGACGGAGGTCCGGCGGCGGTCCTGGTCCAGGTGACCGAGACCGCGTGGAGCCAGGAGAAGACGCGCGCGATGAACGAAGCGTTGATGATCGGATTGGTGCGCCAGCACGAGCTCACCGAAGCCGCCGACGCGTCGAACACGAACCTCGCCGCGACGGACACCGCGAAGAATCAATTCATGGCGGTGCTCTCCCACGAGCTGCGCACTCCGCTCGGCATCATCCTGCTCTGGACGCAGATCCTCCAGCGCCCCGAGCGGAGCGAGGAGAGCCTGCGCAACGGGCTGGGGATCATCCTCCGCAGCAGCCGAGCGCTGGCCAAGCTCATCGAGGACCTGCTGGACGTCCATCGGATCGCTGCCGGGAAACTGCGCCTCGAGCTGGCCGAGGTCGATCTGAGGGAGAGCCTGCGCGCGGTCGTCGACTCCATGGCACCGGCCTCGGCCGCGAAGGAGATCCGGCTCGTGCGCGATCTCGACGGGGAGCCGGTTCTTCTGTCGGGCGATCGCGCGCGCCTCGAACAAGTCTTCGCCAACCTGCTGGACAACGCAGTCAAGTTCACGCCCAAGGGCGGAGGGATACGCGTCGCGCTCCGCCGCGTCGATGCGCGCGTGGAGGTGACCGTGAGCGACACCGGCGAGGGAGTCAGCGCCGAGGCGCTCCCGCACATCTTCGAGCGCTTGCGGCAGGATGACCCGCTCACGTCCCAAGGCGGCCTGGGCCTGGGGCTCGCCATCGCCAAGCAACTCGTGGAATTGCACGGGGGCACCATCGCGGCCGCGAGCCCTGGAAAAGGCGCGGGCGCGACGTTCACCGTCTCGCTTCCGCTCGCGCCCGGAAGCGGCAAGCGCCCGCGCCCGCGCGCGTAGGCGTCCGCGCGAGGACCGACCGCAGCGCGCGCACCGAGCGAGGAGCCCAGCTCGAGAGCCACGACGCAGCCCTGCGGCTCGCGGCTCCGCCGCACCGTTCCGCAGGATCCGCGCTGAAACAGCGCGCCGCGCGCCCGGGAGTTCGAGCGCGCGGCGCGGATCGCTTCGTCCCGCCGCGGTCTAGCGCGCCCACGAGACGAGCACGCCGTTCGTCACATTGGACGTCGCGGGCGTGCAGAAGTTCGTCGCGTTGCGATACCAGGCCTGATAGAGGCGCGATTCGCCATCCAGCGGCACGTTGCCGCGGTTGTGCAAGAGGCCGTCGCTCGGACCGGGGTAGCTCACGACGCCTCCCGCCGCGGTCTTCGTCCCCAAGCGCAGCACCGTGCCGGACAGACAACCCAGGCCATCGCCGAGGAACGCGGCGCTCGAGGTCGCCGTGCTCGAGAGGAAGATGGCGACCGACGTCGCCGGCAGTCCGCTGGCGGTCAGGAGCGCGGTGTCGTTCCACGTCGACGCGTTGCCCGTGAGCGAGAGCAGTCCTCCGCTGGCATTGGCCGAGCTCGCGCAGCCGCGTCCGCTCGCGCCGTTGTTGCCGCACGGGCACGCGCCGCTCATACCGTCGCCGAAGCAGAACGGCTGGGCTGCGCCGCCCTCGACGCCGTCGAACAGCGCTCCCATCACGTCGCTGTTCGTCGACGTGGTGCGCTTCGTCCACGCGGCGAGGTAACGCCGGTTCGCTCCGCCCGCGCCGTAGCGCGAGGCGACGACCGGCCCGCCTTCGTACAGCGTCGTGTAGGCCAGGTTCACGTGCGGCTGCGCGAGGCCGAGCGCGTTGCCGGAGAGGTAGTAGTCGGACACGTAGATGTCGTAGTCGGTCGCGCTCCCGACGTACGACTCGGAGTACGCGACCAGGAAGTGCTGGCCGTCGCTGTCGACGCTGGGCGAGATCTGGTTCTCGAGGAACCACGTCGACTCCATCAGACTCAGGTTGCGCTGCTCGAGGATCGTCGCGCCGTCGAGCACGGTCGCGACGATGTCGTGGTCGGTGCCGTAGTCGCGCTGCCAGACGACCATCGTGCGCTGGCTGCCGATGAGCGGCGTCGAGACGCTGAGCTGATCCTCGTAGGAGCCGACGGATAGCGCGAAGGGCGTGTTCACGACGAAACCGTCGAAGCGCACGCGTCCGGCCCACACCTGCAGCTCCAAACCCGTGATCAGGCGCCCCCACGCGATCGTCCACGTGCTGCCGCCGTTCGACTTCGACACCGCGGGAGCCGTGTCCTCGGTGCCGCCCGAGTTCGAGAGGTAGATCACGGGTTGCGGGACGCCGTCGGGGCCGACGAGGCGCACGAGCACGTCCCAGTCGGAGAACGCGTCGTAGATGCGCTCGTAGGCGACGCAGTAGAAGGAGCCTCCGAAGAGGTACGGATCGCCGCCCACCGACGGCCAGCGCTTCGGGCCGCTCTCGCTCCCGCTGATCTGGAGATCGGCGCTGATCGAGAAGACGTCGGCCTCGATCGTGCGCCCCTTGATCGTGCTGCTCGAGCCCGGGTTGACCGTGCACGCCACGAGGAACTGCGTGGCCGAGGCGAGGTTCGCGCAGCTCGCGGTGGTCCACGAATCCGTGTTCGAGTTCACGTAGCCGCCCCACAAGCCGTTGCCGGCCGCGTCGAGCATCTCGTAGTAGACGTCGACGTCACCACCGACCTCCAGTTCGCTGTACACGGTCAGCCAGCGCGCCGTCGTCGCGTCGTAGGCCACGTCGGCCGCGGAATCGTTGTAGCTCGTCGTGTCGATCGGGAACGTGCTGACGACGGGGTCGATCGTCAGCGGGAACGTCGCCGTCGCGAGGAACCGCGCGTCGACGCGGATCGAGATCGCGCCGTCCTCGAGCTCCGTCGGCGCGTCGATGCGACGGCCGTTGGCATCGATCGCGACGGCGCGGCCGTAGGTCACGCGTCCGAGATCGGACTGGAACACGAAGCACTCGCGTTCCTCGCTCGCGGGCAGCTTGCACGCGATCGGGAGGTGCAGCACGAGCTCGCCCTCGCCGGGCAGCGAGCGGAACACGAAGAGCTGCTCCACGGATTCGGGCGCGAACTCGTACGCCTCGACGAAGAGACCGTGGTCGAGCTCCACTCGATTCCCGGTGCGCACGGCGGCCGAGGTGCACGAGACGTCGAGCAGCTCGCCACCGCGCGTGAGCCTGTCGGGCGTGAGCCGCAGCGGATAGTGCTCGGGCTGCGCCGGCCCGAGCATCGGGTAGTACGTCACGCCGCCCGCGTCGACGCTCGCCTTGTAGCGCGCACCCCGCGCCCACAGCGATCCGTCGCCGGGAGTGTCGTAGTGCATGCGCGTGTGGTCGATGCCTCGCGCCGCTCCGACCGGCGCACGCGGATCGAGCGCATGCTGGCGCGGGCCGCGCGGCTTCGAAGCCGGGTCGACCGATGCGGGCGCGAGCGCGGGTCGCGGCGCCGAGGGGGGCAGCGGCCCCGCGCCTTCCGGCGCCGTCTTGACGTCGGCGGAATCCGGGATGGGCTCGAACGAGCGCTCCTGGGTCCGTCCGTTCCCGGCGATGGAGGCGACGACGAGCGCGGGGAAGAGCAGAGCGTGAACACGGATCGGCGAGGCTTGCATGGGAATCGGCTCCGATTGGGGCGGGCGGGCAGAGAACCGGTTCGGCGCGCGAATCGTGCGCTGCAGACCGGTCTCGCACCCAGACCTGCTCACGCCTCGGCGTGAGGACCGAACAAGCCGCGGAAACCTGGCGCGCTCGCAACCCGCCGAGCCGCAATCGGCCTC
>JBGATX010000177.1:0-12956 GCA_044228975.1 Planctomycetota bacterium
CGCGCACGAAGTCGAGCAGGTTCTCGGCGGAGGGCTCCCCCTGGCCGAGCTTCGGCATCATCTCGTCTGCCGCGAGCCAGCGCAGAGCGTTGAGCGCGATCGGGAGCGCGTGCTCGGATGCGTTCGCAGCGGCGCGGTCCTGATCCTTCTCGGAGGTCATGCGGGTCCGTGCCCCTTCGTGTGCATCGGGTTCCTACGCGCGCTCCCACGGGACGAGGCTGGAAGTCAGCCCACTTGGAGCGCACCAGTGGAAGATCCGCGCGTGCCGAGCCCACTCAGGTGAGATCGGGTGCTGAGCGAACCTGTTGTGGTAGACGTGCAGAAGCGGCTGGCCCTCTTCGTCGCGCACGAGAACCCCGACCGCGCTGATCGTCGTGTTGGCGTTCTCGGTCATCTTCCGCTTCGGCCCCGACCGCACATCTTGGAACACGGGGCTGATGGACGGGTCTCTGGGCACGAGCACAGGGACGACGTCCAAGCCGTTCATCGCCGTCGCGATGGCGTACGGATCGGTGTGCTGCCGACTGCTGAGGACGTTGTTGTAGACGACCAGCATCGCAGGCATCTCGCCACGCGACAGGTCTTGAAGGTCGAGCGGCTGGACTGAATCGCCTTGCGAACGGGCCTCCCGGCGTCGTGCCGATCACGACAACCTCCCGCGCAGCAGGCTCGTGCGCGTTAGCCTCGCTGGGGTCGAACTGCTGGTCTCGACCACAACAGTAAATCCGGCAAGTTGGATCGTGAAGTCGGGCCGTCGCTCGCCTTCCGTTGTGGACTCCGCGACGCGCTCGTACTCGACACCGCATACCCTGCACAGTTCTTCGAAGAGCAGTTCGGAATCGGTCTTGGCACTTCCCATCGACGCCACCTACGACTCGCACTCGAAGTCCCACCTGAACCGCGCTGAGTCCGTTGCCCAGGTGGTACTTGAGCGCGCCTTCGTGCTGCAGCCGACCGACGACGATGCCGGGCGAGACGCCGATCTCCTTCGCGAACGCCCTGATGTCCTCCAGGCTCGGTGGGCGAGTGCCTCGATCCGCTTGTAGTCATCGGGTGGGATCAGCATGTCGCGGGCGAACTGGTTGGCGCGCCGCTCGTCGGGATCGCCGTCTGAGTCATCAACCGCGTCGATGTAGATCGCGGAAGTCTTGTGCTCCAGGGACGTGGCACGCCTCGTGGAAGAAGCTGAACCAGAGCTGGTCGTCGGACTTGTGGCGCAGGCTCAGCGAGATCACGGCCTTCTCCGCGCCGAGCCAGCGCGTCACGCCGCTGATCGCAAGTTTCGGTAGTGCGCCGGAACGAGCGGAACAAAGCCACGCCGGATGCCGCACACCGAGTTCCCTTGAGCCGAGGCTCGAACACCTCGGGGAGGCTGTCGTCAACTTCCGCGCCTCGTCGAGGACTTGCGGAACCGATCAGGGTCGAACGGAGCACACCGGATCGCCTGCGCCTCGATCTCGCCGCGACGGAGCCACGCAGTCAGCGCGTAGCGATCGGGCGCAAACTTCCGGAGACTTGCGGAATCGTCCAGTCGCGTGCGCCCATTCTTTGGACCATGCGTCCTCAGACGTGACGCCGAAGAAGGTCAAGAGCGCATCGACGCGCGCCCCGACATCTGAGCCGACGTCCCCGAGGTACTCGCAGCGGACCATCTCCCGGAAAGGGAACTTCCGCATCCACGCCGCGTACGACTTCTGGTGCTCGCGCTGGGTCGCGCGCTTCCGCTCCGCGCGGTAGTTCGACCCTGGTGGCTCCAACCAGAGGCTCGCAGGAATGCCGAGCACCTGCTCCAGCTTGAAGGCAACGTCCATGGAGAGCGGACCTTGCCGTTCACGAGCTGGCTGACGTGCTTCTCGCTCAGTTCGGCACGGCGTGCCAGCTCGGCGTTGGACATGCCGCGCTCCTCCAAGGCTTCTTGGAGGATCTCACCCGGGGAGCTGAGGTCCAGGATCTCCATGGTCTTCGTGACGCGCTCAGTCATGGGTATCGGCGACCTCCACGATCGCGATGTGGTTGATCTTCGACCAGACGTAGCCGTTCGCGTGCACCGAACGCTCCGCCTCGGGGATCACGGGCACGAACACGAGTCGGTACGGGTGATCGAGGTCGGCCGTGAACTGCCCGGCCCGGTCGCGCTTGAGCTCGTGGAACCTGCCCGGCGCATGGCGCAGCTCCTCGAGGTTCGACGCGCTCACGAGAACCGACAGTCGCTTCTGCAGCCGGGCGGCTCGATCGGCTCCGAAGGCGCGCACCCTGGACCGGTGGCTCTCGCAGGCCTTCGCCAACTTGTCGTCGTTGAAGTCTACTTGCACGTCGGCATACCGTCCAGAGGTCGTTTACCGAATAGGTAAGGGAATCGGGTTCCGGAAGCAAGGCATGAGCGCCACGGTTCCGGTTCGATCAGCGACGGCTGGGGTCGTCGAACGGGAGCTGGTCGCTCGCATCGCGCTTCGAAGCGCGCTTCTTGGCCGTCGAGGAAGCCTTGCGCTTGCTTGGCGGCGGGACGACTTCGGGCGACGCGACGGCGGACTCTGCGGCGCGCTGGCGGTTGAGGGCGAGAAGACGCGCGAGCACTTCGTCGCGGAAGGCGTCGGGCCAGCGCCAGCGCCAGGGTTGCTTCTTGCTGCTCGGCTCGTCGTCGCCGGCGTCTTCGTCGCCGTCGTCGTAGGCGAGGACGGGTTCGCAGGTCGGTTGGAGGTCGGTCCAGCCGTAAGCGTCGAGGACGGCGCGGTCCATCGCGTCGTGGAGTCGGCGCAGCTCCAGGATGTCGGGCGAGCTCGCGTAGCGGTCGTGGAAGGCGTTGTAGGTGTCCGTCAGGCCGAGTTGCCTGCGCTGCATGAGCTCCGCGCGGAACTCGAAGTAGCGTTCGCCCGCGGTGGTCAGCGAGTCGAGCGACTCGTACCGCTCGGGGAACGGGAACGTCTCGAAGCAATCGGACGGCGTGTAGCGCAGATCGTCCTTCATCGACGACCCGAAGAACCGCATCCAGGCTTCGTGCACGCGCGATTGGAGGACGCAGAACGAGGCGTCGTCCGGCAAGGCGAAGACCACGAGTGCCTCGGAGAATACGGCGTTCGTTCTCGATCACCGCAAACGCCGCCATCTCGCCATGCCGAGAGATCACCAGAGCGTGCTCGATCTTGGCGAGCGCGGAATTCAAGCTCCCCGCGCTTCTCCGCGAACTGCCACCAGTAGCGGCGATACGACTCACGATTGTCTTCGAGCCGCTCCGGCCTCACCCGCTCCTCGACGATCCGCATCAAGTCCGGCCAAGCGCGCGCCTCCTCTTCGCTCATCTCGCCGAAGTTGATCACGTAGCGATGGTGCGCGTGCGTCGGGCTGTCGTTGACCTCCTCGCCGCCGATGTACGGGAAGATCCGCTCCTGGTTGCGCGGGTCGTTCGCGATCAGACGCTGCATCTCGGCGATCGGCGACGCGACGCCCTTCTTGTCCGTGTCGTCGAAGGTGAAGCGCATGCCGAGGATGATGCTGCCCTGGAAGCTCTTCCCTTCGTTCTCACGCAGCGGCGCCGGATCCTCGTGTCCGCCGGCATGGAACAGATACGCCGTGATCAGCGGCACCCACTTCCTGTCGAGTTCGAACGGCCCCTGCATCTCTCCGCGCCGCACGTGAACGAGGCTGACGACCACGGCCGCAACACCAGGCCATCTGAGCCTCGTCCGCGCCGCGCGGGTCGTCCCGCCGTGCGCGGATCCAGCGCAGCCCGGTCGAGCGCGTGTCGCCCTGCCGGATCGTCTTCGTCGCGATCAGACCGAACGTCCCGCCCTCGCGCAGCAACTCGAACGCCGGAAGAGATGCGCCACGCAGGTCCGCGTTGCCGTGCGCCTGCGGATGGATCTGCTTGAGCCAGCTCGGATGCGCCTCCGCGTGCCCTTCGATCAGCGTGTTCTTCCCCGCGAACGGCGGGTTGCCGACGATCGCGTCGAAGCCCGGCGTCGCGCCGCGGAACACTTCGGGAACTCGATCTCCTGGTGGAAGGGCGGAGCGGATGCTCCATGCGGCGCAGCGCCTCGGTGCGCGAGCGCAGCTCGTCGAAGCCCGCGCGGTCCGTCA
This sequence comes from Planctomycetota bacterium, assembly GCA_044228975.1. GTDB lineage: Bacteria > Planctomycetota > UBA1135 > UBA1135 > JADJNY01. The sequence continues at coordinate 4,075 of JBGATX010000177.1, forward strand.
GGAAGCCCTGCACCTTTCCGCGAGCTCCTTGCGCAACGCCTCGCGCCTCGCGGCCAACGACTTGGGCTTCGAAGTCCTCGCTCGGTGATTCGCGCGGCTCGTCGGAGGTCGGCGCGAAGAATGCGCACGACGAGGTCGCCGACCAGGCGCACGTCGTCGAGCGCCTCGTCGGCGTCCTTCAGGATCAAGCGGCGCTCGTCGTACGAGAGCGCCTCACCTTCGGTCTGGATGCGCGCTCGCAGAGCTCGCGCCTTGGCCACGCGCGCCTCGATGCGCTTGCGCACGAACTCGAGCTGCGCCGTGCGCTTCCAATGAAAGGCCTCGATCTCCTCGCGCGTCAGGCCGACGAGTGAATCGCCGTGACGCAACGCGTGGTCGAGGAACGTGAACGGGTGTTCCTTGGCCAAGGTCGTCAGCCACAGCGAGAGCTTCGCGAGCTCGACCGCCATCGCGTTTTTGTCGACGCCGTAGAGGCAGGTCTGCGCGACGAGGCGCCGCGCGTGGAGCTCCTCGTCCTCGTCGAGCGGGATCTTCGGCGTCGCGCGGTGCCGCGACCACGCGTTCACGAGCTCGCGTGCGAGCTGACGACAAACCTCGACCAGGAACGCGCCCGAGCCCATCGCCGGATCGCATACTTTCAACGCCAGGATCTGCTCGGGTGTCGGATTCGGCCCGAGGTCCTTCAGGATCGGTTCGAGCGCACGCTTCACGATGCGCGCGGTCAACGACCGCGGCGTGTAGTGCGAGCCCGACTTGCGGGCGCGGCGCTCGGCTGGAGCACCATCGTCCCGGCAGGAACGCTCGCACGCGTCGCCTCGCGCGCGATGCGTTTGTGCAGCGCCGACTCGAGCTGCTCGACGCTTGTCGCGGCCTTCACGCCTTCGAGCGTCCCGCGGGAGCTCTGGTCGAAGGTCTCGCGCAACCACTTCGCGCGATCGTTGGCCGTCACACGCAGCAGCTCCGTCAGGTTCACGATCGGTGGAGCGCCGTGGGCTTCTTCGGCTTGAGTGCGATGGACGGTCCGGTCGTCTGGACCGTGAACCCCATCATCGTCTCGTACACCGAACCGATCTGCTCGACGTCGAGCGCACGGTAGGAGAGACGCTCGCCGTTCAGGACGAGGAGCTTCCTGAGCACTTCGTACACGACGCCGTCGGACACGGCCGGCACCTCGACGCGCTCGCCCTTCACGCGCCGGATCTTCCACGGCCGGCCCTCGAGGAAGTTGAAGCGGTCGGGATCGAACAACGCGCCTTGTCGCTCGGGCAGATGCAACGCTCCGTGCCGCGCACCGTCATGGACGAGCCGGAAGAGCGTCAGAAGTCGCGCCCACGCTCCAAAGCGACGGCCCATCGTGTCGGGATGCCGTGTCGCGTCGTCACGAAGCTGCACGTAGAGCGCGCCGACCGAGTAGTTCTCGCGGAAGACGGGGTCCTCGGAGATCAGCCCGCGATCCTCCGCGTAGAGCAGGAAGACCAGGCGCAGCAGCACCGTGAGCAACCCCTCGTACACGTGGTCTGGGTTCTCGCGCAGCACGAGACGCAGGAGTTCGCCGTCGCGCTCCGCATCGGCGGACTGGAAGCCGCGCAGGAGCTCGTACAGCGCTTCAAGGACCTGACCCGCGAGACGCGTGGAGACGCTCGCCTGCGCCCGACGGCTCGCCTCGAGCAAGGCGGGCAATCGGCGCTTGGGCTCGAGGACGAAGAGGCGCTCGGCCGCGAGCAGCATGTGGAGCGCGCCGAGGATCGGTCGGCCGCCGACTTCGAGCATGTCAGCGACCCGGAAGGTCGCGTGGCCGGAGCTCTCACCGCTCGGCGCGTAGACGAGGCGCAGGTGCGTGCGGTTCGTCAGCAGCCCGATGGGCACCCGCGTCTCGCGCAGGAGCCGCTCGAAGCGCGCCTGATGCGTCGCCGGCCAACCGGAGAAGTCGCCGCCGGGCAGAGCATCGAGGTCGGCGCCCGTCGCGATCTCCTGGACGAGCAACACCCACGGCCCGCCCACTTGCGAATCGCGCACGGCCCAGGTCGGCTGCAAGATCTCCCCGAACTCCGGCAACGGGTGTTGCAGGCTCTCGGGAATCGAACTCGCGGGAACGAGGTCCGCGTCGGCCCAGCCGAGGAAGCCCGTCAAGAAGCGCGCGATGTCGGGGATGCCGCGCGCCGTCTCGTCGGCGGCGATCGGCACGTCGCCCACGTGCTCGGCGAAGCGCCGTTGCAACTCTGCGTCGACCTTCGTCGGCGACGCTTGTCCATCGTTGAGCGCGACGGGCGAGACGAGCAAACCGACCGGCTGGACGTATCCGAGCCAATCGCGATGTGCTTCCTGCTCCGGGTCGAACGCCATCGCGTCAGCCGCTCGAAGGCCAGAGATAGACGAGCCCGATCGGCTCGAGACGTTCGGCGGCGATCTCGTACGTCGCGCGAATGCGGCTGGGCTCGGACTCGAGTTCGCGCTCGAGGACCGGCAGCCGCCGCGCCCGCCTTGCGCTCGGCGTCGCGCTGGCGGCGCTCGTCGGCGTCGGGGAACAGACTCGGCATCAACTCGGGCACCGCGCGTTGAGCGGCGAGCAACCGCTTCTTCTGCGATTCGAGGATCTCGCGCATCGAACGCGCCTCGACGTCGCCGCGGCGAGCGAGGAGCGCCTTCGCCGACTCGGCATGTTCGCGTCCGCGCTCGGTGAGGTGCGGCAGGAGCTCTTGAACGTCACGCGACGCCGCCGAAAAGAAAACGCGCCTCGACGGCCGCATCGATCGGTCGCTGCGCACCGGCGCGGGTAACGCCTGATCGAGGAGCTCGAGCGTGCGCGCCTCCGCGTCGCGTCGGTAGACGTCGAGGCCGGAGCGCCGCTGACTCGGTTCGATCCACCGCGCGGTGACGGGCACGAGCTCCTCGTGCAGGCGCGAAGCGCCGGGTCCGTACAGGCACAGGCGCCCGAGCAGGACGACGCGCGGGATCGCGTCGCGCGTCTGCGCGAGGCAGGCGCGCGAGAGCTCCTTGTGCACGAAGCCTTGCGCCGTGAACGCTCCGAGAAGGCGTTGAACGACGCGCTGCTCGAGATGCAAATGAACGGAGTCTGCGTCGAGGGCGCCTGGATCCTCGAAGACGACCGGACGGACCGGCGATGACTTGCGCCAGTCCCAGACCCTCTCCTCGCGGCGGCGCGGCGGGCGCAGCGTGTCGAGCGTCTCCGCCCAGCTAGGATCCGCGCCGATGCGCTGATCGAGTTGCGGGATCTCCCAGCGTTGCGCCGCGCCGGGCGACTGCGAATCGAGGCGTCGCAGCGGGGGCAGGTCCTGCATCTGCAGCGAGCAGGAGAGCGCGGCGCGCAGGTGGTCTTCCTCGAGACCCATGCGCTGCTGGGATCGTTCGAGCAGCGAGCGCAGCTCCTCGAGGCGCGCGGTGAGTTCGTCGCGGCGCTCGCGCTGGTCCTCGAGCTCACGCGCAACGACTTCCTTCGTCCGTTCGTCGATGTCGGCGGCCTCGATGACTTCGAGCTGTCGCTGCAGGCCTCCGCGGCGGATGCCGTGCTCCATCCACTCGTCGATGCGCTTTTCGACTACTGCCGCGAGGCTGCCGAGTTGCGTGCGGATCGTGTTCGTCTTGCGGACGATCGTCTGGAGGACGCGATCCTCGGGGCGTTGCACGTAGAAGAAGTAGCGGCAACGGACTTCCGAGGCGGGCTGGAGCTTGCGATCGATGCGGCCGTTGCGCTGTTCCAATCGGCTGGGATTCCACGGCAGGTCGAAGTGGAACGAATCCGCGCAGTGCGCCTGGAGGTTGAGCCCCTCGCGCGCCGCGTCCGTGGCCACGAGGATGCGCAGCGGGTGTCGCGCGGGCGAAGCGTTGAATGCGGCCTGGACGGCGATGCGCTCGTCCTTGCTCGAGCGACCGTGGTACACGGCGATGCGCTCGTCGGCCCGTTCCGTTCCGGCGATCGCCGATCGCAACTGCTCGACGAGATAGCGCAGCGTGTCGTCCCACTCCGTGAAGACGAGCAGTCGGACGTCGTTCCAGCGCGCGGCCGGTCCTTGGCGAGAGTGCTGGCCGAGCGACGGAAGATCGGCACACATCGCGCTGCGGATCCAGTCCACGAGCAAACGCACACGCGCGTCGGGGAGCACGCGAGCGTTTTCGGCGATCTCGGTCATGCGCTCGAGCAGAGCGAGCTCCTCGACGATTTCGCGCGGATGTACAAGCGCAGCCCCGAACGTCGCCTCGGTCGCGACGATCGTGTTCGCCTCGTCGAGCGCGCTCGGGTCCGACGGTTGGGCGTCGAAGTCCGACTCGTCGGCTCCCGGCGGTCGCGCAAACGGCTCGATCTGCGCCTCAGTCGCTGCACCCGGCCGCCCTGCGCTCGCCAGGCGCTCCACGGTCCGCCGATGCACGCGCAGCGTCTTGGCGAACGCTTCGATCGACGAGAGGAGCCGATGCTGGAGACCCGTGATCAACAGTGCGTCCTGATTGCGCTCGCGCTGCGTGCGCCGCGCCAAACGCGCCTCTCGAAGCTCCGCGTAGCGCTGCAACAGTTCCGGCAGGACGAGCTCCGCGGAATCGGCCGGGAGCCCGTTGACATCGATCTGTTCGACGCGCCGCAGCGGGAAGCCGCTCGTCGCGATGCCGCGCAGGTCTTCCTTCAGGCGGCGGACCATGACGGGCTCGAGCATCTTCTTGCCTTGGACTTCCTCGCCGCGGAGGAAGCGCTGCGGATCGAGGAGCTCCATCAACGCAGAGAAGCTGTTCGAGTGCCCGTTGTGCGGCGTGGCGGACAGGAAGAGCCGGTGCTCGAAACGCTTGGCGAGGTCGCGGATCGCGTGGGTGAACTTCGAATCGATCGCGTAGCGCGAGCCACTCGCAGGGGCAGCGTGGTGCGCCTCGTCCAGGATCAACAGCGATCCGGGGCGGAGCTCACCGAGCCACGCGCGCAGCGCTCCCGCGTAACTCTCGTCCGCGAGCAGACGGTGCGAAACGAGGAAGCGACTGTGCGTCGTCCACGGGTTGACGGCGTAGCCGCGATCCCGGCGCATGGTCGCGACGAAGTCGCGGTCCATCGTCGCGAAGGTCAAGCCGAAGCGAGCGTCGAGCTCCGCTTCCCATTGCGGGATCATCGACGGCGGACACGCGACGACGATCGTGTCGACCTTGCGCCGCAGGAGAAGCTCTCGCGCGATGAGCCCTGCTTCGATCGTCTTGCCGAGCCCGACGTCGTCCGCAATGAACAGGTTCACGCGCGGCAGCGCGAGAGCCTTGACGAGCGGTTCGAGTTGATAGAGCTCGATGTGGATTCCGGCACGAAACGGCGCCTGCAGCAACTTCGGATCGGTCGAGGTGACGCAATTCCAGGAAAGCGTGTGCAGGTACGCCGAAAACTTCGCGGGCTCGTCGAATCGTCTCGACCCGAGCGCGTCCCACGCCTCGCCCCCCAGGATCTCCGCGTCGACTTCGTGCTCCCATAGCACGCGAGCGAACTGGCCCTGAGCGTCATCGTCCACGCACGAAAGGTCGACGAGGGTCGCACCGAGATCAGAGGACTTCGTGACCAGCCCCACCAAGTGCTGACGTTGACGAACTCGGACGATCTGTCCGGTCGTCGGAGTCTGTAGCTCGCGAGTCGTCATTTGAGATCGGTCGGGACGGACCGGCAGTGTGTCGTGCTGCCGACGACGCCGCAACGCGGGGTGCGGGCGATCATGAGCTCGAAGTCGATCGAACCGGCAGAAAGACGGTGAGGCGGCACGGCGCATGCCTCCGGGCCACACCCAGGTCGATCGGCGTCGCGCGAACCCATGTTCGAGGATCCTTTGCTTCACGTTGCGCATCCGCGCACCGGCGGCAAGAGGGATACTGACCATGTCCCGCATGCCGCACGAGCTCCACGTCGACGCGCAGCTCACCCAGGTCGCCTGGGTGCGGCAGCTCGCGCTGGCCGTGGCGCGCGATGCGAGCGAGGCGGACGATCTCGCGCAGGACGCGTGGCTGGCGGCGTTGAGTCGCAAGCCGGATGCGAGTCAGCCGCTCGGCGGCTGGTTCCGGCGCGTGCTGCAGAACCTCGCGCGCTTGCGGCGCCGCGGTGACGCGCGGCGGGGAGCACGCGAGCGTTCGGCGGCGCGGCCGGAGCGCGATGACGAAGGCTCAGCGCGTCACGCGGGCGATCCGCTCGTCGCGCTCGAGCGCCTCGAGACGCAGGAGATGCTCTTGCGCGCTGTCCGCGAGCTCGACGAACCGTTCCGCACGACGATCGTGCTGCACTGGTTCGAAGGTCTCGCACCGGCACAGATCGCGACGCGCGTGAACGCGCCGCTGCGCACGGTGCAGGCGCGTCTCGCGCGCGGGCTCGCGCTGCTGCGCGAACGCCTGGATCGCGATGTCCGTCGCGACGGCGGTCGTTCGCCTTGGCTGTCGGCATGGTTGCCCTTCTTGGCTGTCGGCATGGTTGCCCTTGCTCACCCGTACCGACACGCCCTGGCCCTGGATCTTGATCATGGATGCGAAGCTCAAGCTCGCGCTCGCCGGCACGGCCGTCGTCGGCGCGCTCGCCGCCGTCCTGTTCGTCCTGCCCGAGCGCGGTCCGCGCGCGGGAGTTCGGCTCACGAGCGAACCGACGCCGGAAGTCGCGCTGCAGGGTAGTGCGCCGGAGATCGCGCCACTGGCGGCCGATGGGCGTTCGCAGGCCGCGCCGAGCGCTCCCGTCTCCGCGCCGCGCCCCGCCCCCGCGGCCGTCGAGGTGTCGGCGGAGATCGAAGGTCTCGTGATCGACGTGAGCGGCACGGCCGTCAGCGGTGTCGAGATCGATTACGCATCGGTGCTGAGCGCAGGGAACGCGCCGCGTGCTCGCAGTGATACGCGCGGGAGCTTTCATCTGCCCGGATCGAGCGCGTTCGAGACGTTGCGCGTCGTCTCGCCGCAGTGGATCAACCTGCTGACACCGCGGATCTCCGCGCCACCCGCGGCGAGCTACACACTCGTCGTCGCGCCGCGCATCGAGCTCGAAGGGCTCGTGACGGATGAGCAATCGACTCCGATCCCGAACGCGAAGCTCGACCTCGAGTGCGGCGACGTGCGCGGTCGGTTGCAGCGCGTGCTCGACAACGCGGCGATGGGAACGTGGAAGGCGGAGAGCGACGCGGCCGGGCACTTCCACTTGAACGACGCGCCGGGTGTCGGCGGATCGAGGTTGCGCGTGAGCGCGCTCGGCTTCCAAACGCTACAGGTGGACGCCGGTGCCGATGCGCGCTTCGACATGCGTGTCGTGCTCCGACGCAACGAAGACGCGCGGCTGCGTGGTCAGGTCGTCGACGCCAGCGGAGCGCCGGTCGCCCAGGCGTACGTCGCGCTCGGTTCGGCGTCCACGCAATGCGACGCGGAAGGTCGCTTCGAGCTCAGCATCGATCGGCGCCTCGACGAGTTCATCGATGGAAGGAGCGGCAAGCCCTTGCCGCCGACCATCGGCGACGCGCGCGTGCTGCGCGCGATCAAGAGCGGATTCCTGCCGGCGGAGCTCACGTGCACCGGGACCGACGTGCACGAGCCGAGCGCGTGGCCGGATCCGCTGGTTCTGCGCCTCTCGAGCCCCGCGCTCGCGATCCGAGGTCGCGTCGTGAACGGCGACGGCACGCCGATCGAGCACGCCGCCGTGTGGTTGCTCGACCGCTCGGACTTCGGCTGGGTGCAGCAGCGGATCGGCGCGGCGGAAGTGACGATGGCCGCGGAGATGGAGACGCTCATGTCGGGCGAACGCTACGCCGGCGACCTGTTCTCCGGCGCGGACGGCAGCTTCGAGGTGCGCGGGCTGCGCGCGCGCTCCTATCGATTGCGCGTGATCGATCGGCGCACGCTGCGCGCGCTCGTCACCGAGCCGATCGCGGCGGGCGCGAAGGAGGTCGAGATCGTGCTCCCCGCCGCCGAGCGCATCGCGCGCATCGCCGGGCGAGTGGTCGACCGTCGCGGACGCGCGGTCGAAGGAGTGCGCGTCACGGCGGAGCTCGGCAGGCTCACGCCGAAGCTCGAGGACTTGGGCGAGCTCTCGAGCACCGCGGTCACGACCGACGCGCAAGGCCGCTTCGAGCTGCGCGATCTGTCGCGCGCAGCCGAGCGATTGAACGTTCAACCGCGCGGGGCGCTGCAAGGCCGCTCAGTCGTGCTCGCGGAGCTCTCCGATCTCGAGGACATCGAGGTGCGCATCGCGAGCACGTGCCACCTGCAGGTCGACCTCGCCGGGAGCGGCATCGATGCACGCGAGTTCCGCGTGCTCGACGCGCAGGGCGAGACCTTGCAGGTCGCGGCGCACCAGGGCGATCTGTCGTACGCGATGACGAGAATCGGGCTGAACGAGGGGCGCAGTCAGGCGCTCATGTGCAGCGACGCGGCGACGACACTCGTCCTGTTGCGCGATGACGTCGAGGTGAAGCGCATCCCGCTCACGCTCGTTCCGGGCGAGCTCAACGTCATCCGGCCCTGAGCGGAGCGCCGCGAAGCGGCGCGGAGCGAACTCTCATCGGTGGGTCCCGCGCGCCCTCACCTGCCCGCTCCGATCTCCGCGCCTACTTCTTCGCCTTCCCCTGCGCCGCAACCGCGTGCTGCGCGGCGGCAATCTCGGACTCGGTCGCGAGATAGCGGCTCCCGATCGGCTTGAGCTGCGCGTCGAGCTCGTACACGAGCGGCATTCCGGTCGGGATGTTGAGCGACACGATCTTGTCGTCGGGGATGCGATCGAGGTGCTTCACGAGCGCGCGCAGGCTGTTGCCGTGCGCCGCGATGATCACGCGCTCACCGGCGCGAACTCTCGGCGCGATCACGCCTTCCCAATAAGGAACGACGCGCGCGACCGTGTCGATCAACGCTTCGGCGAGCGGACGTTGCGCGGCGCTCAGCGCTGCGTAGCGCCG
>JBGATX010000178.1:0-11854 GCA_044228975.1 Planctomycetota bacterium
GTCGGGCTCGATCCGCGGGCGGTTCCGGCCCTCCGCGGGGTCGGCCCGGCTCGTCACAAGTTCTTGCTTGACGCCTAGATAAACCGCCTCGATACTTCGGCGCGCGCGGGTCGGAATCTTGCCTTCCGGCCCGCCTGCCGTCTCGATTCCAAGCGCTTCGCCATGGCCGAACCCCTGACCATCACCAAGAAGGAGCTCGTCAACCGCATCTCCGAGCAGACCGGTCAGACCAAGGTCATCGTCAAGGACATCCTGCAGCGCTTCCTGGACGAGATCATCGAGGAGCTGACTCACGGCAACCGCTTGGAGTTTCGCGAGTTCGGCGTGTTCGAGGTGCGCGAGCGGGCGGCCCGCCGTGCGCAGAATCCGCGCACGCTCGAGAAGGTCGCCGTGCCGGCCAAGCGCGTGGTCAAGTTCAAGGTCGGGCGCCTGATGCGCCAGCGCGTGTGCGAGGAGGAACCGCCCCCGCCGCCGGTGAAGAAGCCCCTGAAGCCCGCCGACGCGAAGAAGGGCCCGAGCGCACCCACTCCGCCCGTCCCGCCGCCGTCGAACTCGCCGTTCTGAGTCGAGCGGAACGGCGCGACTCCGGCTGCCGGCCGGCGGGATCACGCTCGGCCGTCGCGCGCGCGTCTCGCTTCAGCGTCGCGCGCTGACCGCGCTCGACTTCGCGGCGGCGGACATCGCCTGCTCGCAGTCGGCGATCAAGTCGTCGATGTGCTCGATGCCGACCGAGAGCCGCACGAGACCGTCGGCGAGACCTTGCGCACGACGCACCTCGGCCGGAATGCTCGCGTGCGTCATGCTCGGCGGCACTTCGACGAGCGACTCGACGCCGCCGAGCGACTCGGCGAGCGTGAAGATCTTCGTCGTCGACGCAAAGGTGTTCGCCGCCGCGACGTCGCCGCGCAACTCGAAGGCGAGCATGCCACCGAAGCCCGCCATCTGCCGGCGCGCGAGCGCGTGCTGCGGATGCGATTCGAGCCCGGGGTAGATCACGCGCGCGACGAAGGGCTGCGCTTCGAGCCAGCGCGCGAGCTGCAGCGCGTTCGCGCAGTGCCGTTCCATGCGCACAGCGAGCGTCTTCGTGCCGCGCAGGACGAGGAAGCAGTCCATCGGACCGGGCGTGCCGCCGACGGCGTTCTGGAAGAAGGCGATCTCGTCGCGCAGCTTCGCATCGCGGCCGACGAGCGCGCCGCAGACGACGTCGCTGTGCCCGCCGAGGTACTTCGTGCACGAATGGAGCACGACATCCGCGCCGAGCTCCAGCGGACGTTGCAGGTACGGCGTCGCGAACGTGTTGTCGACGATCACGAGCTTGCCGCGCGCGTGCGCCGCGCGCGACACGGCCGCGATGTCGGTGATCTTGAGCAGCGGGTTCGTCGGCGTCTCGAGGTAGACGTAGCGCGTGCGTTCCTGGATCGCGCGCTCGACCGCGGCGACGTCGTGCGTGTCGACGAAGCTGAACTGGATGCCGTAGCGCTCGAACACGCGCTTGAACATGCGGTACGTGCCGCCGTAGAGATCGTCGCCGGCGACGACGTGGTCCCCGGGCACGAGCCGATCGAGCAGCGCGTTCGTCGCCGCGAGACCCGAGCTGAAGCCCAGCCCCCACGCGCCGTTCTCGAGCGACGCGAGGTTCTCCTCGAGCGCCGTGCGCGTCGGGTTCGTCGTGCGCGAGTACTCGTAGCCCTGCCGCGGTTGCGCCGGCGCGTCCTGCTTGTAGGTGCTCGTGAAGTAGACCGGCGTCATCACCGCGCCGTTCTGCGGATCGGGCTCCTGTCCGGCGTGGATGGCGCGCGTCTCGAAACGTCCGTGGTTGTTGCGCGGCGTGGTCATGATGGGGGCGTGAGCGGTGCGCGGTCTCGGGGAACGTTGCGCGGCGTGCGTTGGATCGCGCCGGCGCGCGACGCAGGAGCGCGTCCGGTGCCGGTGGCGGTGATCGCTCGCGCGCCGTAACGTACGCCCGCCCGGCGCCAGCGTCCACGGGCCTCACGGTCATCGGTCTCCGGCAGCGTTCCATGACGAGCGAGAAGCACACGAGCGCCGGCGCCGCTTCGCCGCCGCTCCCGCGCGTCGACCTCGGACTCGGGCTCGCGATCTGCGCCGTGCTCGCGCTCCTCTGGACGATTCCACTCTCCGATGCGCAAGCGTGGGGCTGGGACGAGTCGATGCACGCGGAGTTGCCGGCGGCGCGCATGGTCGTCGCGCTGCGGCTCGGGGACGTGCGCGCGTTCTTCGAAGGGCTGCACTCCTGCGCGCAGTATCCGTTCGCGTGGCCGCTCGTGCTCGCTTCCGTGCAGCTCGTCACCGGCATCTCGGAGCACGCGGCGCGCGTCGCCGGCTCGCTCGCCTGGTGCCTGGCGTTGTTCGGCCTCTTCTGCGTCGCGCGCGAGATCGTCCGAGCGTTGCAGCGCGAGCGCGGCGCGCGTCCGGCCGACCGCGGCGTGCCCTTCGTCGCACTGCTCCTCGGTGCGCTCTGTCCGCTCGCTCTCGCCTTCGCCGGAACGCTGTTCCTCGAAGTCCCCTCGGCTTGCGCGATCGTGTGGGCGCTCTACGTCTGGCTCGTGCGCGCGCGCTGCCTCGGCACGCCGAGCGAGCGTCGCGCGCAGCTCGTCGCCAGCGCCGCAGTCGCGCTCGCCTTCTTCACGAAGTTCAACTACGGCCTGATGCTCGCGCTGGCGCTCGCGCTCGATTGGGGCTTCGCGCTCGCGCGCGAGCTGAGCGCGGGAACGGGAGCGGTCTTCGTGCGGCGCAGCGCGTGGCTGCTCCCGATCCCGATCGTCTTGCTCGCCTGGTGGTTCGTGTTCCCGCTGCCGCTCGGCGCGGACACCGCCAGCGAGCACCGCGCCGCGTTCGCCGCGTTCCTCGCCGGCAATCAGAGCTTCTCGCGCTTCCCCGACTCGGTGCGCCTGCTCTACCTCGGCGACTGGTTCGCGCTCTCGCCGGGCTGGCTCGTGCTGCAGCTCGTCTGCGCCGCGCTCGCGTTGCGCTGGGTGCACGTCGCCGCGGTGCGCGCCGTCGCGCTGCTCGCTATCGCAACGACGCTCCCGATCGCCGTGCACCCGTTCCACGACGCACGCTTCCAGGTCGTGATCGGCCCCGCGCTCTGGCTGCTCGCCGCCGTCGGATGGCGCACGCTGCGCGACGGCAGCTTCGCGCGACGCGGCGCGCTCTTCGTGCTCGTCCTCGCGGCCCTCGTGCCCGTGCAGTGGCAGCGGCGAGCGCTCCGGCGCGCCGTCGGAGCTCTCGACGACAGCGGTCCCTTGCGCGTGTACCAGCTTGCGCAGCTCGACGGATGGAGCGAGCTGCTCGGCGATCGCCCGCTGCCGACCGGCGGTCTCGAACGCGCGGAGTTCGAGCGGCTCTCGACGCTGCTCGCGGGCGAGGTGGGCCCGGAGGAGCGCGCGGGCTGGATCGGGATGTCGTCGTTGTACGCGCCCGCGGCGCTGCATCTCGCGCTGCTCGAGCACGGCGGCTCGCCGCGGCGCTTCCTCTCCGAGTGCGCGCGCACGCTCGACGTCGACTACTTCGGCAACGGCGCCGGCATCGACGACGAGCAACTCGCGCGGCACGTCGCGGGCTTCGACGTCGTGTTCCTGACGGATCCGCCGGACCTCCGGGCGCGCGCATCGCGCGCGGGGTTCGCCGTGTATCGTGAGCGGCTCGCCGGCCTGGGTTGGAGCGCGCGCAACATCGGCACGTTGTCGATCTCGCGCTCGGCCAACACGCCGGTCGAGGTCACCTTGTACGCATGCCGTCCCGGCCGTTGAACCCCTCCGACCCGAGCTCCGCGCGCGCGGACGCCACGACCCTCACGCCCGACGAGCTGCGCGCGCAGCGTCTGGCGAACTACGCCGCGCGGCCGCTCGATTTCGACGACGTGCAGCTCGTGCTCGAGCGCTATGCGTTCACCTCGCTCGGCCTGCGCGCGGTGCGCGAGCTCGCGCCGCTCGAGTACAAGGCCGCGAGGACCGCGCTCGCGCGCGCGAGAGAAGCTCTCGCGCTGACCAAGGCCGGCGACGCGCCGACGCTCGGCGGCGTCAGCGATCCGATGCCCTGGCTCGCGCACGCGCGCAAGGCCGGTCGAGCGGTCGCCGACGACGAGGTCATCGGGCTGCGCGCGTTCCTCGAGGCCTCGAAACGCCTGGGAATGTGGCTGCACGAGCGCGAAGGCCGCGCACCGGAGCTCGCGACGATCGCGCGCGACCTGCCCGACTTCACCGACCTCATCGAACGCCTCGAAGCGACCGTCGACGATCGTGGCCGCGTGCGCGATCACGCCTCCCCGCTCTTGTGGCGCGTGCGCAAGGAGGAGTCGGAGATCTCCGCCTCGCTCGACAAGCTCCTGCGCGGCTACATCGCGCGCGCCGACATCAAGGCCGTGCTCAGCGATCCCAACCCGCACCGCCGCGGCGGCCGCGCGGTGCTCGCGGTCAAGGCCAAGAGCTCCGGCCGCGTGCGCGGCATCGTGCACGATCGATCCTCGAGCGGCGAAACGGTCTTCATCGAGCCGCACGAAGCCGTCTTGCTCGGCAACAAGCTCTCGGAAGCGCAGGCCGACGAGCGGCGCGAGGTCGAGCGCATCCTGCTCGAGCTCACGCGCGCGATCCTCGACGCGCAGCCGCGCATCGAGCGCGCCGCCGAGCGTCTGGCGCAGATGGAGCTCGCGTTCCTCGGTGCGCGCTGGGCGAAGGAGGTCGACGCGCGGCCGGCGCTCATCACGGGGGATCCGGGCGTCGCCAAGGGTCTGCTGCTGCGCTCGGCGCGGCACCCGCTCCTGATCGAGCAGATGCGCGAAGGGCGCCTCACCGAAGTCATCCCGATCGATCTGCGCCTCTCCGAGGACTTCGACGTGCTGATCATCACGGGCCCGAACACGGGCGGGAAGACGCTCGCGCTCAAGACCGCGGGCCTCTTCGCGTTGATGACGCGCGCGGGGCTGCCGATTCCCGCCGCCGAAGGCACGAGCGTGCCGCTCTACGACGGCATCGTGGCCGACATCGGCGACGAGCAGGAGATCCAGCAGTCGCTCTCGACCTTCAGCTCGCACTTGAAGCGCATCAAGGCCGGGCTCGAGCGCGCGACCGAGATGACGCTCGTCCTGCTCGACGAGCTCGGCAGCGGCACGGATCCCGACGAAGGCGCGGCGCTCTCCGAGGCCGTGCTCGAGCAGTTCCTGCGCCGCCGCTCGCCGACGCTCGTGAGCACGCACATCGGCAAGCTCAAGGAGTTCGCCTTCCGCCACCCGCGCGCCGAGAACGCCTGCGTCGAGTTCGACGCGCGCACGTTGTCGCCCTGCTACCACCTGATCATGGGCTCGCCGGGCGAGAGCGGGGCGCTGGTCATCGCGCGCCGGCTCGGGCTTCCGGCCGCGCTCGTCGATCGCGCGCAAGAACGCCTCGTGCGGCGCGACGAGGACGTGCGCGAGCTCATGGACGACATGCGCACCGCGCGCATGCAGGCCGAACGCGTGCGCACGGACGCCGAGTCGCGCCTCGAGGACGCGGAGCGCGTGAAGCGCGAGGTCGAACGCCAGAGCGAGGCCCTGGCGCAGAAGAGCGAGGTGCTCGAGGCCGAGGCGCAGAAGAGCATCGAGGACCGCGTGCGCGAGGCGATGAAGCACCTCGAGGGCGCGCGCAACGTGCTCGCGCAGCTGCCGGCGGCGCAACGCAAGGCGCTCGAGGACCTGCTCGCGAGCGTCGAGGGCGAGTTGACGGGCAAGGCGCTCGGAGAACGCCGCGCCGCGTTCCTCGCGAGCCTGAAGAAGGGCAGCTTCGTCTACCTCCCGCGCTACAAGCAACGCGTCCCCGTGCACAAGATCGACCACGAGAAGCGCGAGATCACCGTCAAGCTCGGCGCCATGTCGCTCAGCGTGCCCTTCGACGAAGTGACGTCGTTCGAGTCGCGCTGATCCGCACTTCGATCGTCGCGCGTCAGTCGTCCGTGCTGACCACGAGCTCACGCGTCTCGCGCGCGACGAGCGCCAGATCGTGGCGCCTGCGCGTCGTGCCGTGCTCGTCCAGCACCTCGACGATCGCGGCCCCGGCGATCAGGAGTCGTGTGACCTGCTGGTTGTCGGTCAACACGAGCTCGTCGACCACTCCGAGTCCGTGTGTGACGCGCACCCGTACCGTGACCGACCCCGCACGCGTCACGCGCAACTTCGCCGCGGGCTGGAGCTGCAGCACGAGCCCGCTGACGTCCTGCGCGTCATGCACCTTCACGCCGGTGAGCGCGGCGATCTGATCGTCCGTGTGCTCCGTGCGAATCACGTAGTCGGCATCCGCCATGCCCTCGAAGCGGAAGGTGCCGTCCTCGGCGCACTGCAGGCTGCGACCGATGACGATGCCCTCGCCGTCGAGCTGCACCCACGGACGGTCGGTCGTGCTCGGGTCGAAGCCGACGACTCGACCGCTGACCACCGCTCCAGCACGCAATCGCAGTATCACGTCGGTGGCTCCGGGCTCCGCTTCGGCGACGGAGCTCGTGAGCAAGTCGTCCTGCGCCTCGAACACGCTCAGCTTGTAGCGGCCGGGCAGGAGCGGGCCGACCTGGAAACGACCGTCACTCGCCACGTCGGCAGTCAGGAACTGCTGCTCGTTCGCCAGTGCGAGCACGACTCCCTCGCCATGCGGTTTCGCATCCGGTCCGAGCACGAGACCGCGAATGAATCGTCCGCGGCGGATGACGAGCTCCACGTCGATCGGAGCTCCACTCTGGACATCGACGGCTCGCGCGAGTGCACACGGCAGCTCGTCCTCACGCGCCGAGTCCGTCGGCGATGCGCGCGCGGGACCGATCCGCCAGGAACCGGGCTCGACGTCGACGAAGACGCATCGACCTCGTGCATCGGTCCGAGCGACCTGCACGGGATGCTCGAGCGGCATGAAGTATCCGTCGCCGGTCTCGGTGTTGCCTTTGGCGAGCCACACCTCGACGTCCGCGGCCGGGGCGCCGCCGGTCTCGCGCGCCGAGACGTGCACCCGCGCGGTGATCGCGCGCCAGACCACGCGGCGCGTTTCGCCGGGAGCGAACCCCTCTCCGAGCGACGCCGAGAACACGACGCGTCCGCGACGGCGCACGCTCCCGAAGAGCTCGACACCCAGAGGCAATCGACCGACGCGCGCGCGCATGTCTGCGTCGAAATCGCAGCGCCATTCGCGCACCACGAAGTCGCTGGCTGCCGGATCGGGCGCGTCGCGCCGCTCGACGATGAGCTCGAGAGGTTCCAGCACGCGCGGGCCGGGGAGCAGGAAGCACACTTCGAACGAGGCCAGCGCCTGCGTCGTCGACGCACGCTCCAAGGCGCACACGATCGTCTCGCCGCGTTCGACCGCCCGCGGATCCAGCTCGACCGTCGAGGGCGTGTAGCCGTCCGCCGTGACACGCAGCGCGGCGCCTTCAACGCGCATCAGCGCGATGCGCACCGATCCTCGTACGTCGGTGATCGCCTCGACTCCGTCCGGGCCACCCGCGCGCGCGCCGGCGATCGGTGCGCGATTCGCGGCATCGACGCAGAGGAGCTGGACAAGCGTCGCCGATGCGCGCGTTGCGGATTCGTTCTCGTGAGGTGACCGAGCGAGTTCGGCGGAGTTGGTCTCGCGTCCCGGCGCGGCGACGACCGACGCAGCCGCGCGAAGCGGATTCGCAGTCCGTGAGGCCGGCCACGCGGTCCAACACCACCATGCCGCGGCCAAGACGGCGACCAGGGCGAACACGAGCAACGGGCGGCGTGACATCGCGCGAGATCCTGCGGCCGAAGGGACGATACACGATCACCGAGAGCGAGGCGCGTGACACATCCCGCGACGCTGCGTCACACGTCGCCCGCGTCGTTCGGCTCGAGCATCTGCGTGCCGATCCAACAGGTGTGGACGGAGCGTGCTTCCGTCAGCGTGAGCGCAACGTGCCCTTCTCTGTGTCTCGGCGCGCACCGCCGTCACCGCGCGCGGCCGCGTTCGGGAAAGTTCGATACGGAGCGCCTGGCGATTCTCGATTTGCAGGCGCTGCTGCCGGGCGTTGTGCGTTGTAAGGAACGCGCGCGCTCTCGTTGCGCGCCAGGAGGCAAGCGTGAAGTCCGCATCGAACGCGAACGCGAGCTGCAGCCGCTCGCAACCGGAAGCGATCCTTGATCATCGAAGCGAGGGACGAGCGAGACCTTGGCTGCTCTTGATCGCCTTGGCTCTGACGCTCTCGCTCGCTCGGAGTGCCGCAGCACAATCGCCCCCGCCTCCGGGCTGCGTGCCGCCCGTGTTCTCGATCGACAGCCAGAGTCCGACGATGGGGACGCCCAACTTCGTTTCCGTCTGCGCGCCGCCCTTCGTGATCACGGAGGGGGACCTGTTGAGCAATTTCCTGCAGCCGTGTCCGGTCGGCCCGCCGTTCATCCAGTACTGTCGCGACCAGATCGGCCTGACCGTCAGTGCGGGTTGTGCGCCCGGGCCAGGCAGCGGATGTGGCGTCGAGGTCGACGCGCTCGCCGTCGGCAACGACGAACTGCCTCCAGGTCGGCGCGGCTGCTTCAAGTTCTCGGTCAGCCGCGACTCGCGCGGATTCCAGGTCGGCGCCGGTGTGCGGCCGTCGGTGTTCAGCGAAGGCGCGAGCGGTGCTGGCGAAGCTGGCTCGGATGTGTTCGTCGATCTGGGCATCGGCGTGTTGACCTCCGCGCCGCCGCTCGCTCCCGCGACGCCGCCGGTCGGCAACGTCGGAGCCTTCGACGGCGACGGATGCCGGAGCTCGAGTGGCTCCGCCTATCCGGGCCTGGGACTCGCGGAGATCGGGGCTCCGGCCGACGAGCTCGACGCGCTCGAGATGGACCAGATCGACCTGTGCGGATGCGGCGTCTTCTTCTCGTTGAGCGCGTCCTCCGCGAGCGCGCAGTCGCCGTTTCCGGGGATCGGAACGCTGGTCGGCGGGGACATCCTGCTCGCCTACTCCTCGCCTTGCACGGGATCCTCGAACACGGTGCTGCGCGTGCACAGCGCGGCCTCGCTGGGCCTCGACCTCTTCGGTCCCAACACCGACGACGTCGATGCGCTGGCCCTCACGGAGCTGAGCGGTCCGAGCTGCGGTGCGCCGCCTTTTCCTGGAGTTCCCATCCTGTTCTCCGTCGCGCGCGGTTCAGCGGTGTTGGGTCTGCCGGACAGTCGCTACGGCGTTCCGATCGAGCCGGACGACATCCTCGAGCCGCCTCTCGCTCCGACCGTGCCGCCGCGGATCTACATCCCCGCCGAGGTGCTGGGACTCAAGACGATGCGCACGCACGGTTTCGCCGACGACCTCGATGGCCTGGTCGTGACGAGCCTCCTCTTGTGCGACTGCGACGGCAACGCGCAGGAGGACGCGGTCGACATCGCGCTCGGCGCGAGCGACTGCGAGCGCAACGGCGTCATCGATTCGTGCGAGTTCACCGACTGCAACGGCAACGCGGTGCACGACGCATGCGACATCGCCACCGGCACCAGCCCGGACGTCGATGGCAACGGCACTCCCGACGAGTGCGATCCGCTCCCGGGCCTCTCGTACTGCTTCGGCGACGGTGTGTCTTCACCGCCGACGACGCCTTGCCCGTGTGCCAACTTCGGCGCTCCAGGCAATGGCTGTGCGAGCTCGTTCAATCCCTCCGGCGCCCATCTCACCGCGTCGGGTTTCATCTCCCTCGACAACGTCGTGTTGAGCGGAACCGGGATGCAGGCGACGGGGATCTGCGTCTTCCTCAAGGGCAGCGCGGTCGACCCGAACGGCTTCGTGTTCGGCGACGGCGTGAGCTGCACGGGCGGCACGCTGATTCGACTGCGCGCCGTGGCGCTGGGCGGGATCGCGAGCGGCGCCCAGTTCCCGGTTCCGCCGGAGACGATCACGCTCTCTGCGCGGGGCAACAACACCGTCGGGTCGGGTCAGCTCGCGTCGTACACCGTGTACTACCGCAATGCCGCCGCCGCGTTCTGTCCACCGTTCACGTTCAACTGCTCCAATCACTGGGAGATCACGTGGTGATCACGGCGGGCGCTGAGAGCCTCATCCGCCGCGATCGCGACGTGTTCCCCAGACGTCACGAGTCGTCGCCGTAGTCCGGCTCGTACATCTGCGAGCGGATCCACGACGCGATGTCGGCGGGGCGCGCGACGGTGGCGAGGCCGCGCGCGAACGCGATCTCGGCGCCGGCGATCGCGATCTGTGCCGAAACGTCGCGCACGTGCGCGAGCGGCGGGTAGATGCAGCCGCGGTCGAGGTCCTCCTGCCGCACGAGCGACGCGAGCGTGCGCGCGGCGGCGACGAACATCTCTTCGACGACGCGCTTCGCGCCGGTCGCGACGATGCCCAGGCCGATGCCCGGGAAGATGTAGGCGTTGTTGCCCTGGCCGGGCGTGAACGTCTTCCCGCCGAACTTCACCGCGGGGAAAGGGCTGCCGCTGGCGAAGATCGCGCGTCCGCTGCTCCAGTCGTAGGCCTGCTGCGCCGTGCACTCGGCCTTGCTCGTCGGGTTCGAGAGGGCGAACACGATCGGGCGAGCGTGGTTCGCGGCCATCGTTTCGATCACTTCGGGCGTGAACGTCTGCGGTTGGCCCGAGACGCCGATCAGCGCCGTCGGCTTCAGCGTCTTCACGGCGTCGAGCAGAGAGCCGATCGGCGCGTGCTCGTGCGCGAAGCGCCGCTTGTGCTCGTTGAGGTCGGTGCGGCTCGCGACGACGAGCCCGCGCGAGTCGAAGAACCAGCACGGCTTGCGCACGTCGCGCTCCGCGACGCCCGCGGTGCGCAGCGCGGACGCGAGCAGCTCCGCCGTGCCGATGCCCGCTTCGCCGGCGCCGTAGAAGAGGATGCGCTGGTCGCGCAGCTCCTTCTTCGTGAGGCGCAGCGCCGACTCGATCCCCGCGAGCGCCACGGCCGCGGTGCCTTGGATGTCGTCGTTGAAACAGCAGATCTCGTCGCGATAGCGCTGGAGCAGCTGGAACGCGTGCTGGTTGGCGAAGTCCTCGAACTGCAGGAGCGCGCGCGGGAAGACCTCGCGCACGGCCTGGATAAACTCGTCGACGAGCGAGTCGTACTCGGCGCCGTTCAAGCGCGGTCGCTGCAGCCCGACGTACATCGGATCCTCGCGCAACGCGACGTTGTCCGTGCCGACGTCGAGCGTGACGGGCAGCGCGAAGTCGGGATGCACGCCCGCGCAGACCGTGTAGAGCGTCAATTTCCCGACCGGAATCCCCATCCCGTGCGCACCGAGATCGCCGAGACCGAGGATGCGCCCGCCGTCGGTGACGACGATCACGCGCACGTCGCGCTCGGGCCAGTTGCGCAACACCTCCGCGATGCGGCCGCGATCGTCGGCGCTGACGAAGAGCCCGCGCGGGCGCTGGAAGATGTAGCCGTAGCGCTGGCACGCCTCGCCCACGGTGGGGGTGTAGACGATCGGCATGAGCTCCTCCACGTAGTCGTAGAGCACGCGGAAGAAGAGCGTCTGATTGCGCTCCGCCAGCGCCTGCAGCGCCTGATAGCGCTCGAGGTCATTTCCCTTCCGACGCAGGTTCTGGATGTTGCGCTCGACCTGCTCCGCCTCGCTGAACACGCGCGGCGGAAGCAATCCGCGCAACGCGAGCGCCTCGCGCTCCTTCACCGTGAACGCCGTGCCCTTGTTGAACCGCGGATCGTGCAACAGATCGAGCCCGCGCCGCTGACGACGTTCGCTGGCCCGCACCGTGGAAGGAGGAATCGACATGCGGCATCTGCTCCAAACAAGGAAGGGAACTCGCCCACCGTAGAGGGCGCTACGCACCCAAGCCATCCGAACATCGACGCACCCGGACCCCGCGATGTCCCCCGTCAGTTTCCGACCCAGCACCCCGCGCGGATCCGGGTC
>JBGATX010000179.1:0-11661 GCA_044228975.1 Planctomycetota bacterium
CGGCGAGCACGAGCGCGGGTCGCCTTGCGAGAGCGCGCGCGATGGCGACGCGCTGCTGCTCGCCGCCGGAGAGCTCGGACGTCTTGAAGTGCAGCCGTTCGGCGAGTCCCACGGAGGAGAGCAGCTCCTTCGCCTGCGAGCGCAACGCGGCGTTCGTGTAACCGTCGTCGCCCCACGCCGGCAGCAGCACGTTCTCGAGCGCCGTGAACGCCGGCAGCAGGTGGTGGAACTGGAAGACGAAACCCAGCGTGCGCGCGCGCAAGCGCGTGAGCTCGCGCTCGGCGAGCGTGCTCGTCTCCGTTCCGTCCAGGACGACGCGCCCCGACGTCGGGCGATCGAGCAGGCCGATCATGTTGAGCAGCGTGCTCTTGCCGGAACCCGACGGCCCGACGAGCGCCGCGAACTCGCCGCGCTCGAGCTCGAGATCGACGCCCGCGAGCGCGCGCGTGCGCACGCGAGTGCCGTACTCCTTGACGACGCCTTCGACGCGCAGGAGGGCTTCAACCATTGCGGATCGCCCGTGCCGGATCGATGCGCGCCGCGCGTGCGGCGGGGATGACGGCCGAGAGCAAGCCCACGCAGGTCGCGAGCAGGGTCGCGTTCGCGAAGAGCGGCACGTCGAGGACGACCGTGAACTTGGGCACGCCGTCGGGACCGCGCACGAGCTGCCGGAACGCGCTCGCGAGCAGCGCACCCAGCCCCGAACCGAGGAACGAGCCCGCCAGGCCGAGCACTCCGCCTTGGATCAGGAACACCGCGAGCACGCGCCGCGGAGACGTGCCGACGGCGCGCAGGATGCCGATCTCGCTCGACTTCTGCACCACGGACACGGCGAGCACGCTCGCGATGCCCAGCGCGACGGCGATCACGACCAGGAACTGGATCAGCGTCTTCGAGTTGCCCTGCGCCGAGAGCCCGGCGAGCAGCTCGGCGTTGAGCGTCATCCAGCTGTCGGCGTCGAGGCCGGTGCGATCGCGCAGCTCCAGCGCGGCGCGCTGCGCGTCGAACACGTCGTCGATCTGGACGTCGATCGTCGTCACGCCGCCGGGCAGCGCGTAGAGCGCCTGCGCGTGGCGCAACGACGTGATCACCCAGCTGCGGTCGACCGCCTCGTTGCCGAGCGTGAAGATCCCCGCGAGCGTCACGACGTCCTCGAGCGCCTCGGGCGTCACGAGGCGCAGCTTGTCGCCCACGCCGGCGTCGAGATCGCGCGCGAGGCGCGAGCCGATCACGACCGCGCCGCCGCTGACGTCGAAGCGTCCGGCGACCAGCTTCTTACGCACGTCGATGATCGAGAAGAAGCGCTCCGGGTCGACGCCGCGCACGACGATCGCTTCCTTGGCCTCCGCGCGCACGGCGAAGCCCGCGCCGACGACCATCGGCGAGGCCGCGCTGACGCCGCGCACGCGCTCGACGTCGGCCACCACCGCCGGCCAGCGATCGATCGAACGCAGGCGCTGCACGGCCGGCAGCACGATGCGCGCGATGGCGCGCCCGGGAACCGGCTCCACCAGCGGGCGCGGAGCCTCGCGCGGCACGTGCGCGATCACGTGCGCCTGCGAGCCCAGGGTCTTCTCGATCAGCGAGACCTGCAATCCGTCGATCAGCGCCGAGAGGAAGACGACCACGCCGACGCCGACCGAGACCGCGGCCAGGATGAGCGCCGTCTGGCCTTTCGCCTCGCGCAGGTAGCGCAGCGCCACGAACCAGGCGAACGGCATGTCAGCGCTCCCCGTGCGATTCGGGAACGACGCGCACGCGTTGCCCGACCTCGAGGAGTCGAGCGGCCGGCAACGCCACGGCGAGCTCGGGTTCGAGCGCGGAAACGACCTCGAGCGTGCCCTCGCCGCGGATGCCGAGCTCGATCTCGCGCCGCGCGATGCGACCGTTCTCGACGCAGAAGATCCACGGCGCGCTCGTCGTCGATGCGTGCACCGCTTCGCTGGGGAGCGTCAGGACCTGACGCCTCGTCGCCACGGTGAGGTCGATCGACACGGTCATGTCCGGCTTCAGGTAGGGCGGGGCGTCCGCGACGCGCAGGCGCACCTCGATGCTGCCGCGCTCGGGATCGACCGACGGCGCGATGTAGCTCACGCGCGCATCGAAGGCGAGCTTCGGGTACGCGTCCGCCGACACGCGCGCGGCCTGGCCGAGCTCGATCGACGCGAACGTGCGCTCGTCGGATTGGAAGGAGAGCTGCGCGCCGCCGCCGCTGGCGGCGAGGACGAACAGTGTGCTCGAGGGCTGCACGACATCGCCCGGTTCGACGTTGCGCGTCAGCACGAGCGCGTCTTCGAGCGCGACGATCTTCGTCTGCGCGAGGCGTGCGCCGGCGGCGACGAGCTGCGCGCGCGCCTGGAGCACGGCCGCCAGGAGGATGCGCGCGTCCGCGCCCTGCAGCGCGGCCTGCGCGACCACGCCGGATGCCGCGAGCGCTTGGAGTCGTTGGACCTCGGCCTGGGCGCGCTCCGCCGTCGTTTGCGCCGCTCGCAGGTCCTCGCTCGCGACGATCGCGCCGACGCTGACCTGCTGTTCGACGCGCGCGCTCGCCTGTTCGAGCGCGGCCTCGGCCTGGGAGACACCCGCGCAGGCCTCGGCGTCGTCGAGCTGCACGAGCAGCGCTCCGCTCTCGACGCGCTGACCCTCGCGCGCGCCAACGGACAGCACGAGTCCTGGGACCTGCGCCGCGACGCGCACGCGCGTGGGCACCCACACGCGGCCACTCGCCACGATGTGCTGCTCGAGATCCTGGCGGACCGCGACGACGGTGCGCACCTGCGGTCCGCGCGCGCGCACGAGCGCGTAGGTGCCCGCCGCGACACATGCGACCAGCGCGATCCACAGCGCGGGATGCGCGAGCCAGCGACGCAGGGTGCGCGCGCTCATGCGTCCGGCCGCTCGCGCCCGCCGCGAACGGACGCGACCGCGCCCGTAGTCTCCCGCGTCCGCAGCCGGGACGCGCACGACGGCCGCTGGACCGGCCCGGCGCGCGTCGCACGCTCCGCGGCGCGCGGACCACCGCGCCGGGTCCGCGGTGCATGCGGCGCGTCGCTCATCGGTTCAACTCACCGCGACGCCGAGCAGGCGTCCGATGCCGGCGGTCACCGCCATCGCGAGCGCGCCGCCGAGCGTCACGCGCCAGGCCGCCCGCGCGAGCGGCGCGCCGCCGAGATGTCCGCCGAAAGCACCCAGCGCGGCGAGACTCAGCAGCGAACAAGCCGCGATCGAGGGGATGCGCAAGTGGACGGGCGCGATGAGCAGCGCGGCGATCGGGACGAGGGCGAAGGTCGCGAAGCTGAGCGCCGAGATCCAGGCGGCCTGCAACGGTCGCGCGAGCGCGTTGGGGTCGATCCGCAACTCGTCGCGCATGTGCGCACCGAGGCGATCGTGCGCGCCGAGCTGCTCGGCGACTTTCCGCGCGAGGCCCTCTTCGAGCCCGCGATCGACGTAGATGCGCGCCAGCTCGTCGAGCTCGGCTCGCGGTTCGCGCGCGAGCTCGTCCGTCTCGCGAGCGACGTCGGCGCGTTCCGCGTCGCGCTGCGAGCTGACGGAGACGAATTCTCCGACGGCCATCGACATCGCCCCGGCGACCAGTCCCGCGACGCCGGCGACCAGCGTCGCGTGCGTCGAGGCCGAGGCGGCCGCGACACCGATCATGAGGCTCGCGGTCGAGACGATCGCATCGTCGGAGCCGAGCACCGCGGCCCGCAGCCACGCGGCGCGTCCGCTGCGGTGTCGCTCGCCGTGCTCGGAAATCGGAGCCGGTCGGGCCGGCATGCTGCGCTGCGCGGGCTCGTGCGGGCGCGCGAGAACGGGAGCTTCAGGGAGCTGGGCCAAGTCTCGTGACGCCGTCTTCGTCGGCGCGGATCCACTCGAACGCGGTCCGTTCGTGCCGCGCGGCTCGCACGCGGGCAGCCTTGCTCGCGCGCGCGCGCCCTGCGCGTGGTCCTGCTCCGGCGACGATCACGGAACCGGGAGCGCAAGACATGACCGCCACGCTACGCGAGGGCCGGACACGCGGACATCGACGGAACCCGGTATCGCGCTGCGCCCGACTGCGTAGCGCGCCGGTCCCTCGCGCCGGGAAGCCTGCGACGGCTGATCGCTCCGCCGCGAAGTCTGCGGCGGAGCGCGCTCGCTCTCAGAACCCCGTCGGCGACTTCTCGTCCTCGCGCGGCACGAGCTTGCGGCCCTTCAAGCCCGGATGATCGGCCGCGAGCTTCGTCGCGCGGAAGACCGATGTCGGTCTCACCGGCGACGGCTTGCCCGAGTTCTTCTTCGGGCTGGCCTTGCCCATCGACGCTTCGAGCTCGCCGCCCCACGGGTTCCAGAATTCCCACACGATCTCGTGCTGCGGCGTGACCTCGAACAAGCGTCCCTGCTGGCCCGAGCAGATCAACGTGTTGCCGTTCGAGAGGCGCTGGCAGCCGGAGATGAAGAAGGAGAAGAACTCGTCGCGCTTCTTCGCCGCGTAGCTCCACGCCGCCGCGGCAGGTCCGAACGGTTGTCGCGCTTCGCGTGCGAAGCCTTTTTCGGCGTCGAACGGCAGCACGAGCTCGTCGACGGAGCTGTACTCGCCGCCCGGCCGGTGCGAGCCGTTGTTGAAGACGAGCACGTGCCCCGCGCCCGGCAGTCCGGGCGGGATCCACTCGGGCTGGTGCTGGTAGAAGAGCTGCTGATCCTTGGCCGAGCCGGCGCCCCAGTTGCGCGGATTGCCCCAGCGCCAGAGCGCGTCGCCGCCCTTCCCGTAACGACCTCCACTGTCCGTGCGCGCTTGCGCGCTCGTCGCCGAGTGGTCGATGACGAAGATCTCGCACAGCTCGGGCGACGAGAGCAGGATCAAGTCGTGCTGCGGGTCGTAGTCGACCGAGTTCACGTGCGTCCAGTCGCCCTTCTCGCGCGCCTTCGCGCGCGGATCCTCCGCGTCCTTGTCCTCCTTCTTCGCATCGGCCGGCGCATCGGGATCGTCGCCGCCGGCGTAACCGAGCTGGCGCATCGCCTGCTCGCGCTCCTTCTGCCGGGCGAGCTCCTCGGGCGACATCAACGGCTGCGTGCGCAGGTCGTAGTTCACGTCGAAGCGTCCGGCGCGATCGAGCGGCGAGCCGAAGTTCGCCTGCGCGCGATCGAAGTCCTGCACGAGGTGGTCGCTCATGTGCCACTCCCACACGACCTTCGCGCCGCCGGGGCGCACGGGCTCGAGCTCCAGCACGGCGTCGGTCCACCAGCCGGGATCGCCGACCGCGCTCGGATCGCGACCGAGCGCCGCCGCCTCGTCGCGCACGTGGCGCTCCCACGCGATCACGAGCACATGACCGTTGGGCAGCACCTTGAACGTGTGATGCAGGATCTGCTTCTCGTTCGACAGCGTGTAGTCCCACACGATGTTCCCGTCCCAATCGAACTCGATCAGCCGCCCCCCGATGCCGCCACCGAAGAACACCGGGTTGTCGTCGAGGCGCACGAGCACGAGCAAGTGCCCGTTGTCGAGCAGCGTGTTCGTCATCGTCGGCAGCCCGTGCTTCCACTCGTGCACGATCTGTCCCGCGCGATCGACGACGAACGTGTGACCGGACCGCAGCGGCGCGTAGAGCACGTAGCCTTCCGCCGCGCCGGCGGAGTTCACGAGCAGCCCGCTCGGCTGCTTGGGTTCCACGTTGGAGGGAGGCTCTTGAGCGGCGAGACGCGGGCCGAGGGCGGCGCAGACCAGCAGACACGCGAGCGAGATGGTGTTCATGCGCGCAAGATACGGCGCTCGCCCTGCTGCGCCAGCCCGCGCGCGCGAATCGCTCGCGAGACGTGCAATCAGGGCGTCCAGACGAGGACGAAGCCGTTCGTGCGATTCGAGCTCGCGGGCGGACAGAACGCGCTCGCGGCGTTGCGGTAGAAGGCCTGGTAGTAGCGCGTCGTGCCGGGAGCGGAGACCTGCCCGCGCACGGAGACCGACGCTTGCGCGCCTTGCGGATAGAAGGCCGCGCTCGCGCTCGGCGTCTGCGCGCCCAGGCGCACGATCGGCCCGCCGATGCAGCCGATGCCGTCGTCGACGATCGTCGGCGGAACCGTCGACGCGCCTTGGAAGAAGATGCACACCGGGCCGCTGATGTTCGCGGCCGAGAGCTCGACCGTGTCCGCGCTCACGCGCGCGACGCCGCTCGCACCGAGCAACGCGCCGGCGGCGAAGAACGAGTTGGGACAGCCATGTCCCGCCGCTCCGTTCGCGCACGGGCACGGAATCGTCGAGCCGTCGCCCGCGCAGAACGAGGTTCCGGCAGTGCGGCAATTGCGCAGCAGCGTCACGTTGCTCGCCACCGCGTTGCCGCTGACGACGTCGATGTCACCGTCGCCGTCCTTGTCTCCGGCGGACAGACATTGCGGCGCTGAGCCCGCGACGTAGTCGTCGTGCAGCAGGAACGTTCCGTTGCCCGTGCCGCGCAACACCGAGAGCGTGTCGCATCGTTTGTTCGCCGTCGCGAGGTCGAGCGCACCATCCGCGTCGAAGTCGGCCGCGACGAGCGCATACGGATACTCGCCGGTCGCGTACTGCACCGGCGCCGCGAACACCGCGGCGCCGATGTTGATCAAGAGCGACACGTCGTTCGTGAACTGGTTCGCCACCGCCATGTCGAAGTCGCCGTCCGCGTCGAAGTCGGCGATCGCGATCGAGCGCGGAGCGTTGTGCGTCGCCGCCGCCGTTTGCGCAGCAAACGTCCCGTTGCCGTTGCCGAGCAGGATCGACACGAAGCCCGACGAGTAGTTCGCCGCGACGAGATCGAGATCGAGGTCGCCGTCGAGGTCGGCGAGCGCGACCGCGAGCGGCCCCGGGCCGGTCGCGTACGGAACCGGTGCGCCAAAGGTCCCGCCGCCCTGGTTGATCAACACCGAGGCCGAATTGCCGCTGAGGTCCGCGACGACGAGGTCGAGGTCGAGATCGCCATCGAGGTCGCCGTGCGCGAGCGCCACGGGCCCGCCGCCCGCGGGGAACGAAATCGGCGCGTCGAACACGCCCGTGCCCTGGTTCCGAAAGAGCTGCACGACGCTTGCCTGGTAGCACGCGACGACGTCGTCGAGATCGAGGTCGCCGTCGAAGTCCGCCACGTCGAGCGCCCACGGCTGCGCCGCCGTCGTCGTGCTCACGACTGCCGCGAGCGTTCCGTCACCCTGGTTGCGCAGCACCGAGAGCGAGCTCGCCGTGTAGCTCACGCAGAGCACGTCGCGGTCTCCGTCGAGGTCGAGATCGACGAGCGCGACGGAAAAAGGCGAGATGGGCGGGAGTCGCCGCGGACTGGTGCTCGTAGAACGTTCCGTCGCCGTCGCCGGTCAGCGTGACGATGCTGTCGTACACGTAGCTCGACAACGCGAGATCGAGATCGCCGTCTCCGTCGAGGTCGCCGATCGCCAGTCCGCCGGACCCGTTCCCCGACGGATAGGCGTGCTGCGGCGCGAGGATGCCGCCTCCCTGATTGAGCAGCACCGACACGCCCGACGACCCGACCGTAGCCACGACGACGTCGCGGTCGCCGTCGCCGTCGAGGTCGCCCGTGCGCACGGTGAACGGCACGAATCCGGTCGCGTATCCGACGGGTGCGCCGAACGTGGCGTTGCCCTGGTTCGCGAGCACGGCGATGCTGCCCGCGTTGTAGCGCGAGACGACCAGATCGAGGTCCCCGTCGCCATCGATGTCGGCCGCGGCGAGGCTGTCAGGCTCCGTGTTCGCACCGACCGAGAACGTGCTCGGCGCGCCGAACGTCCCGCTGCCCGTGTTCAGCAGCACGGCGATCGACGACGGGCCGGAGGTGAGCGTGAGATCGAGGTCTCCGTCCCCGTCGAGGTCGCCGGCGGCGATCGCGTCTCTCCCGCTGCCGACCGGGACGCTCGTCTGCGCCGCGAAGCTGCCGTCGCCGTGCCCGAGCAACACCGACGCCGTGCCCGCGATGCGGTTCGCCGTGGCGATGTCGAGGTCCGAGTCCCCGTCGAGGTCGGCGAGCACGATGTCGAACGGCTCCGTGTCGGTGGCGTACGCGACGGGCGCGGCGAAGGTGCCGTTGCCGGCGTTGAGTCGCACGGAGACCGTCGACGATCCGGCGCAGACGACGATCAGATCGACGTCCCCATCGGCGTCGACATCTTTGAGCGCGAGCGTGTACGGCAGCGCGCCGCTGCCGTACGCGAGATCCGGAGCGCGCACGTACGCGCCGTCCGCCGCGCGCAGCAGGATCGAGACCGTGTTGCCGGAGTAGTTCGTGCTCGCGAGATCGACATCACCGTCCCCGTCGATGTCGGCGGCGGCGACGTGGAAGTACCCAGGGAAGGATCCAGGCGATGCTTCCCACGCGCGGTCTGCCTGGAAGCAGACCTGCGCTCGCGCGCCCGCGCAGAGCAGCGCGGCAGCGAGGAGCGTGCGCGAGCTCCGCGACACCTTTCGAGAACACATCGAGGAGGCGGGAACGACGAACGAGTGGGCGCGAGGTTCGAGTCGTCGCGTGTTGCGCGTGGCGCGATCCGTGTCGAGAGGTCTCATCACCCCTCCAGTATCCGCCCCGCGCCCGAACGTGGCACGAATCCGGCGCCGCCCGCCGGCGGCGGTTCGATTCCGCGCAGTTCGCGCTTGAGCTGAGCTCGCGCAATTCGCCGGGGACGTGATCCTGGCGGTGGGCGACGCTCAGTCGGCGTCGACGACTGGCGCGCGGCGGCGCTTGACGATCGTGGTGTGACCGGACACGTGACGAGCACGCAATTGCGTTGCAGCCAACGCATACGGTCTCGTCGACCAACGGCACGCGGCCGGGATTCTGGCGCGCCGCTTCCCTCGCCACGCGCGCCGCGTGCATCGCATTCGGAACGACGTAACCAGCGTGCCGGTTTCGTTTGGCGGAGTTGGATGCACTGGCGCGCGGGGCCGTGACACGCGACATGACACAAACGTCTCGCATGTCGAGCATCAAAAACACAACCACCTCGTGCCTGCGATAGAGCTTCCTCGTCTCGGCTATCCGCTCGATGTCACGCTGCGGGGGCGAGCCGTTGTTCGGCGCGACGGATGGACTTGTGCGCCGACGCCGCGCCGCGGTGAGCGGCGAGGGAGGCCAGTGCGGCACCCGACGATCGCCAGGGTCCGCCGTCGCGCACGTCGCACGACCAAGCGAGTCCCCGAGGCACGCGGTGCATTGCCTGATTGACAAACCCAGCGCGGACCTAGAGCATTCGCAATCGAGAGACGGCCCTTGCTCACAAGAAACCCGTTCACGATCGACGCCCATTCGCCGGCCTCCACCGGCGTCGCGAGTTTGTCGAACCATGGCCACTCGACGCCGCGCAGCGAAAGGAGCCGTCACCAGCTTCACGGGACGCTCGTAATGTGCGCCGTCCGCCGCGCGGTAGCCGCGTCGAAAACCAAACGCGGCACGTCTGACCCCATCCATCGCTCGTTCGCCAACCACGTCGTGGAGTCCGGAAGCGACATTCACACGGTGCTCGAGCTGTGCGGTCCACAAGACGTCGCCGCGACGATGATTGACACCCAGGTTCTGACCCGCGAACCGGCCAGCGTCCAGTCCCCAGCCGACTACCTCCTCGGGGGCCTGACGATGAACATCCGCGCGCCACTGGGCCTCGTTCCGCCGTCACATCGGCACACGCGCGTCGGAGACTGCATCCGAACTGTGTCGGCCCTTCGGTGGACCGGTCTAACGCCAAGTACCGCGTCTCGGGCATCGCACGGCTCCGTACGAACTCTCGGCACTGTGCGTTGCCCGACCAGCAAGGCAGATTCCGTAATCAGGCAGTCCGACTCGCCGCGTCCGCAGTGATCACACAATTCTCTCGAATACGGGTTGGGCGGACTCCTGCGGCTGCCCGGCATCTCATAGCGAAGTGAAGGAGACGTAGGACCCATGGCGCAACAGAAACGTTCGACCAAGCCGAAAGCGGCACCGGAATCCAAGCCGGCACGAAGCCGCAAGGCTCGCCCGTACCCTGCATCGTCGTTCACCGACGCTCTGCCACTCGGCGAAGCGATAATGAAGCACGCCTCGGGCGAAAAGGTGAGGCGTCTCACTCTCCTGCAGCAGATGGACAAGTCGCCAAATAGCGGTCCAACCAAGATGATGATCACGAACTCCGGCAAGTATGGAATCACAAACGGTTCCTACGCGGCGGAGTATCTCGAACTGACGACGGCCGGGCGAACAGCTGTCGATTCCTTAGTGGCCCCACGTGAGCGAAGAGCCGCGTCGTTCGCGCTAGCAATCGACGGGGTCGAGCCGTTCAAACTGCTCTACGATCAGTACAAGGGGAAACGCCTGCCCGAGCGCGAGGTCATGAAGGACGTGCTTCGCGATTCGTCCATTGATGTCCCCGATGTCGACGAATGTGTAGACACATTTACTGTCAACGCAAAGGACCTGGACTTGCTCCGCAAAACCGGCGGAGCCGCGACTCTTGTCTCCATCGAGCAGGTTATTGATGAGTTACCGACTGAGGAACGCTCTGGCAGGCAAGAAGGGACGCCTCGGCCACCAGCGGCCTCTAGGCCGTCTCCGGAGGTGGTCACTTCGAAGGACTGGAAAAACATCTGTTTCTACATTACGCCTATCGGTTCCGATGACAGCGAAGAGCGGAAGCACGCCGACCTATTTACATCGTCACTGGTGCAGCCTGCTCTGGATGAACTCGGCCTGACTCTAGTTCGCGCGGATAACATTGGCGAACCCGGAATGATTACATCGCAGGTTATTGAGTATCTCAAGCGCTCGCGACTGGCCATCGCTGATCTGTCGTACCTGAATCCCAACGTATTCTACGAGGTCGCGCTTCGGCATGCGCTGCGCCTGCCCGTCGTTCAACTCATTCGAAAGGCCGATCGTCTACCGTTCGACGTGAATCAGTCTCGGACGTTGGTGCTCGACACCACCGACATTTACACGTTGGTCCCCAAGCTACAGACGTATCGTTCAGAGATCGCCAATCAGGCCCGGAAGGCGTTGGAGGATCCCGAGAGTGTCGGGAATCCGATTAGCGTGTTCTTCCCGGACTTCTACAAGTAGGTGGTCGTGGACGCAATCATACATAGCGATCAACTACCCAACAACAGCAGGCAGAAGACGCTAAGTCCTGGCGCTAGATGTACGGTGATGCGATGACTGACGAAGGCATGAGCAGGGTGGAGCGGAAGCCAGCCAGTTCCGGCAACGTCGACTACTCACGGCCTGTCATTCTGCATGAAACAACTCGGTCACGTATCGAACTCATGGCCTACTACGTCCGGCGTTCGTCTGGGACGAGCGATCTCGCTTTGACGATCAAGACCTTTCAGAAACAGCCGCCACCGAACGAATGGGTCGAGAGCGAATCGAAGTCCGTATCGCTAGACGATTCTGGGGCACGCAAGCTCCATCGAGCGCTTGCGGAGAGGCTAGCCGTAGCGGCTGAAGGTGCTGGCACGTTCCTAACCATTCCGGTGACTGGCAGCCAAGCCGACCTCAGTGGTCACGACCCCAATGCAGTCGCAAAAGCGCTCAGCCAGGCGCTGAGCCAACCCGCAATCGTTCAGCATCTGTCTGGGCTTGACCTGAGCACCGAGCTTGCGACGGCGCTAAAGGGGGCGATCCGAATCAGCGATATGCGTGGGGCTATGTCGCACCTTCGCCATCTGTTGGACAGCGGGGT
>JBGATX010000180.1:0-12017 GCA_044228975.1 Planctomycetota bacterium
AAACTCGTGAAGTGCCCCAGCCCCCTCGTCCCATCTGAGCACATGCTCCCGCCCACCGTACGCCGTGGTTGCCGGGACCGTGCTCTGATGCCACGTCCACACACCCGAGGATGTGTCTACCTCCCAAAAGCAGGTGATGCGGCGTGACGAGTCGGAGATGCGAAGACCGTATCTGCTGTCAGCCTGTGTACAGAGCAGTTCGTTTGCCGAGTCTCGGCCCAGCACTATGCGCTGGTCGGGATTTGACATGAGCGATGACTGCAACTTGCCAACAATCGCGACATCGAGGAGTGCGACGTCCTTGTCAGAAGCCGTGACACCATGGGAAACATCCGCCGCGGTGAATATCGAATCCGCGTGCGGGCGCGGATGGTTCAGCACCGTTAGAGCGATGTTGACGACCCAGCCGGAGATCTCTGAGAACGCCCCTGCACCCAATTTGGCTACGTGCTGAAACGTGTGCGTTTCAATCAGACGGCGACGCAGCCGCTGGTAGTGCGTCGCATAGAACCAGTTCTGTGGCGAGACCAAAGCAACGGTGCCATGGCGGTCCGCGAGCGAGAGCATTCGCAGGAGCATCGCCGTAGCCAAGTCAATCTTTCCGTCTGCAAAGTGGCTGTCAATGTGGTTGCGCAGAACTTCGGTCTGCTTTCCTCTGGCAAGGAATGGCACGTTGGTGATCACGAGGGTGTATTCCGCTGCGAGGATCTCCGCGGCGTTAGCCATGCCTCGGGCGGCAACCGCCTGTTCGTGAACATCCTCGTCCTTCTCCGAGGTCAACGCCGCCGCGAGAAATGGTCTAAGCGTCTCCCAATCGGCGGAGAACAGCCCGCTTCCGGCTCCCAACTGCGCCGGATCGATGAGCGAACCCAGTTCCGGGGCCTGGCTGAAGAGCTGGTGCAGGCCGGTAAGTCCATTGGTGATGGCAGCGCGTGCATGACTTGGGATGCCAGCCCACGCCTTCGAGTTCTTGTCGGCCAGTCTTAGCCATTGCTCCAGAGTACCGGATGGACCGAGACCGCAGCAGGCGATGCGCATGTCGGGCGGAGCAAAGTGCTCACCGGCAAGTTTCCACGCAGCTAGAGCGACATTGAATGCGGCGATCTGGGTGCAGCGTGCATCGAGTTCAAGGCCGAACAGGTTGTCGGAGATGACAGCGAGCGTGGCGGCCTTGGAATCGAGCCGTTCCTCGGCCATGCGCAGATGAGTGAGCAGTTCGAGCGCGGCGACGAGGAAATGACCGCTGCCGCAGCAGGGGTCGAGCACTTTGAGGTCCTTCGCAGCCGTTGGCCAGCCGGGAAACGTGCCGGCGGCGGGTCGCCACTTCGCCGGGCTCGCGTCGTCCTTGACGAAGCGCAGGTACTCGAACGCGTAGCCGGGCAACGCGACGAGGTCGCGAAGTTCGGCCTCGGTAGTGCACGCCGCGGCCCTCTTCTGACCCTCGGACGTGGCGAGCACCTTGCCGGCATGCCACGCACCGACCGTGTTGTGCAGCAGGAAGAGCACCATGTAGTGCTCGGTGAAGAGCTGCGTGACCGCAGGCAACGTCCGCCCGGTGATCTTCTCCCCAGCCTTCGCGCGCTCGTTGACGCGGTCCTTTTCGGCCGACTGCCAGAACTGATACGTCCAGCCGAGGCTGTCGTCCGCGAGGAACACCTCGCGCGGCAGAGACGCGAGCTGCTTTTCCAGTTCGAGCCGTGCCTCGGGCGACAGCGCCACCTGGAGCACCGGGTCGTCCGTGCGGAAGACCTGCGGCAACATCCGCTGAGCGAAGCTCCCCGCGACGTCCCAGGCGTCGCGACCCGTTCCCTTGGCGAGTTCAGCACATTCGTCTAGCGTGACGGCTGCTCCGCTCTCCGGCTCGATCAGGAGGTCGTTCTCGGCGAGGAATCTTGCGAACAGCATCCGGTGCCAGTGCTCGTAGGCGCACTCCGCCACGAGCCGGTCGATCTGTTGCCCACCCTTGCGTTCGTCGCGATCGTCCCCGAGCTGTCGACCGTGCGCGCGAAGGCGAGTCCGAAGGTCGCGCTGCGCGGACGTCATCGACGAATGCGGTTCGTGATGATGCACGGCGAGGCTCTCCAGGGCCGCGCGCGCGCCTTGCTCGGCGACGTCTCGCGCGTCCTTGGCGACCTTCTCCAGCGCCCGACGTCGATCGCTTTGAAGTGCAGCCATTTGAGCCTCAGGCCACCACGATCGGGCCGTTTGAGAGTTGCGCGAGGAGGGACATCTCCTGCTCGCCGAGCCAAGCGCGGACATCCGCCTCGGTCTTGAGCGTGCCGCTGCTCAGATGCACGCGCTGCACCTTGGGCTCCAGGAGCCGCGCGGCCTTCGTAGCTGCGTTCGCGAAGCGGCCGTCGAGCGCGTCGGTGCGGTCCTTCCACGCCTGCAGGCTGGCGATGTCCAGCGCGCCGAGCAGGTCCTCGTCGCTCGCGACCTGGACGGTCGGCACCTTCTCGATGCCTTCCTCGATGAGGATGCGTTGGCGATCCGTCTCGCCGATCTTCTGCCACGCCGTGTTCGCCTCCAGCGCCGTCATGTGCCGGCCGTGCGATTCGGTGAACGCGCGGTGCGCGTCCAGAAGTGCCGAGCGCAGCGCGGACGCGGCCTGCTTCGCCAGCGGCGAGGCCCGGTCGGTGGAGTCGAGGAGCAGTCGCTGTCCACGGATCGCGTCGACGGCGGAGCGGACGTCGTTCAGTGCGGCGACGCCGTCGCCGTGCTTCAGCAGCCGACTCAGTCGCTCCCAAGTAGGCAGCCGCCGACCAGCGAGCTCGCTCCGTTCTCGCGCGTCCTTGACGACCGTCTTCAGCGCATCGCGACTCGTGAGCATCCGCGCAAGACGCTCGTTCCCGGCGAGCGAGCGAAGCTCATCCAGCAGCTTCGTGTTCGGCAGTTCCGGCAACGGAGCGGGTCCGCCTGCCTTCGCCGCCAGATCACCAAGACTCACCAGGAACTCGGAGGACTTGGCGACGAGGTCGTCGCTCGTCCTCACAGTGAGCCCGGCGTCCTGGAACAGCCCGCGCAGGTGCAGCTTGTCCTGGGCCGTCAGCGTCACGGACTCGGTGCGGAACTCGGCCTTCGCGATCTTCGTCTGGTCGAGCTGACCAGCGCCGAAGCTCGTGCTGCCTTGCGAGGCGAGCAGATGGCCGCATGCGTGCAACGCGATCAGTCCGCCGTCGATCGCATCCTGCGGCCAGCCGTAGGGGCTCTCGGAGAGAGCCTTGCGAACCGCACGGCCCTCCTTGCCCGAGCCGATGACTTGGAGGATCTCGCGACACACCGGGTGATCGGTCATGGCACCCGTCCAACCGAGCGATTCCAGCGGCGAGTCATCGCCGTTGCGCGCGCGGCCGATCACGACGAGCCAGTTCTTGTGGTCGGCGATACCGAACTGCGGGAACAACCGAGCTAGCGCGGCCTCGACGGCGTCGCGCACCTTCTCTTCGAGCGTGAGGTTGTGCAGCTCCTGGCCGCCGCCCTTCAGCACGCGCGCACTGTCGATCAGCTCGCGCACGAGCTTCGCGCGTGTGGCCTCCGCGTGCTCCAACCGGGTCTGCATCGCGTTGCGCGCTTCACGACCGGCGTCCGTAGCGGGCACGCCTTTCTCGTTGAGCACATCCTGCGCGGCCTTCACTTGGGTGATCGCCCGGTTCAGGTCTTCCGCGCCCTTCTTCGGCACGAACACGAACACCGTCGGGCTCTCCTGCCCGGCACTGCGCGCGGAGTCGAGCACGGCCTTCTCGCTCACCGACCAACCGTCGCGGACCCACACCTGGACGTCCGTTCCGCCGGGGGGCGGCGGATCGTCGCTGAAGTGGATGGCGACCTGGCGCGGGGTCTTGCTCAGGCCCTGGTTCACCTTGACGCCACGGATCGCTTGCTGGAGTCCGTCGCGAAGCAGGGCGTCGCGTTGCTGCGCGACCTCATGCTCGCTCGCCTGGATGCGCGTGATTCGGTTGCGGTAGTCCTTCTCCCACTCGCTCGACTCGCGCGTCTGGAGGTTGAACTCGCCGTGGTCTTCCAGGAGCACGCCGTCGTCGACGAGCTTCTTCAAGAGGCGCGGTACGTCGCGGCGCAGGCGCGGGCCGTCGGAGGAGAGGTCCCGAACGAGCAGGTCCGCGAGCATGTCGGCGGTAGCGCGCACGCCGATATCGGAGCGGCCTTCACGCGGGAGCTTGCGGACGAGGAACACGAGCCCGCACAAGCGACGCGAGAGGCGACCGTCTTCGGTCCCGTTGTCGAGTTTGCGGATGCGCTCGTCGAGTTCGCGGAGCAGGACACCCTGCTGCACCATGCCCGGCTGGAGCTGGTCGAAGATGAAGTCGGCGGGCACGACGCAACCGACGGCATCGCCGGCGAGGTCGCGCAGACCGTCGTGGATGATGCGGAGCTGGGCGCGCAACATCGCGCTCGTGCCGCTGGGGTCGACGGCGCGCAGGGCGTGCTCCCAGAAGCGACGGCGAACGGGGAGGATCGGGTAGTCGTCGACCCAGAGGGCGCGGTCGCTGCTGCGGTTCGCGATGGCGGTCGAGGCGAGCTGGCGTTCGATCTCCCCGGCGAGGGCTTCGAGCGACTTGCGCAGCGGCTCGACCTTGTCGGCCTTCTTCGCGAGCAGGACCTTGCGCGTGACCGTCTCGACGTCCTGGTCGGAGAGTTCGACGGCGATCGTGAAGCGGTCGCGTAGCTTGCCGAACTGCGCGGTCTGCGCGCCGAGCGCGTTCTGACCGGCACCGACGAGCAGGACGCGGGAATCCATCTGCTTCGACAACGCTTCGGCGACTTCGACGACTTGCGTCGCGCGGTCGGAGCTGTCGGCGATGTACTGCTGAACTTCGTCGAGCACGAGGATCGTCAGCGGGAGTTGACCCTTCGGACCGGCCAGCACTTCGCGCGCGATGCGGACGAGGTCGGCGGTCGAGATGTCGGTGGGCTGCGTGAACTCACGCTTGAGGATGTCACGCACCGCGTTGGCGTCGCCGAGCGCGGGATCGACGGCCATCAGAGCCTCGCGCAGCACGGGGCTGACGTACATGTCGTTCAGCTCGCGCGTGAAGCTCTTGCCCTTGCTCGTGACGTGCTTGACGACGCGGTCGAGGAAGCCGTTGTTCTTCAGGTAGAGGCAGAGCCGCGCCTGCGCGTAGGACTCGGGCAGGCCCTTCGAGCGCAGGATGATCCCGAGGATCGTGAGACGAACGCTCGTCGTGCCGCCGGAGGGCAGTGTGCCGGACGCGGCGTGGACGCCACCGACCTGACGGCCGCGCGTGTCGAGTTCCTTGAACGCGGCCTCGATGTCGTGCGGAAGCGCAGGAACGAGCGCGCGCGCGGCAACGCCTTGGTTCGGGAACTGCGTGTTCTGCCAAAGGTGGCCGAGCATCTTCAGCAGGTGCGACTTACCGCTGCCGTAGAAGCCGCTGACCCACGCGGCGGGCTGGTTCGTCGACGAGAGGTGGGAGAGGAACGAGTCGAGGATGCGCTGCATCCCCTCGGCGTACTGGCCCTCGCAGACGAAGTGGCTCAGCTCCTCCCGCAGAGTGTCGTACTCCTGCTCGGTCGACCCGACGTCGAGTCGAGCTTGACCGTTATTCATCAACTGCGCGGTTGCGAGGTCGCGCTGGAAGAGGTCGCGATTGTTCACTGCGGATCTCCGTGGAAGACGGGGTTGCCCTTGGTGTCGACTGTCTCTGCGCCAGCGGTTCCGGCGGGCTTCTCGCGGCGGCCGAACTGCGAAGTGATCTCGTCACGGATGGCGAGCACACCCTCCTCGACGATCCACCCGAGGTCTCCGAGCGCGGTCTTCTCGACGGACGCAGCCACGAACGCGCTGTCAGGGCCGTGCAGCGTGTTGGCTCCGTCGTAGAGGAAGTTCTCCGTGTCTCGCCATTCCAAGCTGCCCTCGACCTTCCACGCTGACTTGATGGGAAGTCGGGGATACCCCTTGGCCTGCTGCCGGCGGGTCGTCAGGGGAGCCCACGAACTCGAACCGTCCCGCTTCGAGTAGCAGACGAACAGCCTCGCCTGCGGGTCGACAGCTTCAACGGTCCTCGTCACGGACTTGTCCGCTTGGAGCTTCTTCGGGTCGAGGTTCACGACCACGCCGACGGCGATCTCGGTGAGCTTGATCTTCCGGGGCATGTGCGAGCTATGCCTCTCCGCCACCGGCCGTGATCGCCACGGCCAAGTAGCTCCAACCGTCTCGGGCGTCGAGCAGACGATAGTTGTTGCCTTCCTTGCCACCGGGGAAGAACACGGTGAGGCGTCCCCGGATGTCGGCCTCGACCTTGCCGAGGACGTGCGAGAGCCGTGTGAGTCCGTACAGGCTGCCCGCACCGAAGACGGCGACGACCGTGTCGTCCGTGACCTCGGTGCCGGTGAGCGCGCGGCGCAACTCCTCGGAGCAGAACGCGGTGAAGTCCGTTTCGAGCTTCATCGCCATGTCCTCGGGCGCGGCGAAGTACTCCTCGCGGTACTCCTGCGCCGACATCCACGCGCCGAAGCAGCGCGCGAAGTCGAACTCGATCCAGCCGTGCCCAGCGGCTCGCGTGCGGTTCTCGAAGTCCTTGCGCTTCGCGCGCAGGCGGCGCTCGTCGGCCTTGTCGTAGACGACGAAGATGATCCGTTGCGCGCCCGCGAGGTTGCGCGCCCACGGCGTCGAGATGTGCTGGCCGTAGCGTTCCGCGAGGTCCTCAATCCGTCCCACGGCCCTCCGTCCTCTCCGCGGCCGTGAGGAGTGAAGGGAAGTGGATCTCGACCACGTCGCCCGAGACCTTCATGTCGAGGAGGCCCTGGCGCTTCGCGATTGCAGCGAGGGCTTGGAACTGGTCTGCGCTCGAATCGAGCGCGGATGCCCAGAATGTTCGAAACAGGCGTTGACCTCGCTGCCCGAGCAGGTAGCCGAGGGCGATGGCGTACGTCGCAGAGGCCGGACGCGCGACTACTCGCCGGCGGATCTTGCGCGTGCGCCCTTCGAGGAGTGGGTCGCGAGCGAGTGCACACAAGATGGTGAGTTGCGGTTGGGCTTGTGGGTCGAGAGGCCA
This sequence comes from Planctomycetota bacterium, assembly GCA_044228975.1. Classification (GTDB taxonomy): domain Bacteria; phylum Planctomycetota; class UBA1135; order UBA1135; genus JADJNY01. The sequence goes on from JBGATX010000180.1 coordinate 7,035, forward strand.
CAGGTCGCGGAGGACGCGGAACAACGTCACGCCAATATCGAGCGCGTAGAGTTCGCCGAGTCGCTGGTCGGTCAGCCGACGCGTCGCCTCGGTCCTCTTGCCGAGCGCGTTGTGTTCCACGATTGCCTGGGAATAGACAACGCGAGCGGCATCGGAGGGGAGATGCGCCAGCACAGTGCGGAGTTCATGGAGCATCGCCGTCCGACTTGTGTGCGTGCCGATCGCTCCGACGCGAAACCCAACAGCACAAGCAGAAGGAGGGACTGTCGTACCTGAAGGGCCGCTGTCGGCGAAATGCTCGGATCGGGACGGCGGCATTGCGCCGGCAAGTTTGCCGGCGAGATCACCTGGTGGCAATCCGGCACGCGTGGCGCCGCTGGCGACATCGACTCACCGCGGAATCCGTCGACAAAAGCGAATCGGCACTTCCTCGCTGGAGACGCATGGTGCGCACTGCACGGTAACCATCGCGGAATTCACAGCGGGTCAGAATGCCGTCTGGCTCGGGGGTCTGCCGAGCTTCCCGATCCGCGTGTAAGCAGGCTCACGCGGGTCGGGACAGCGACGACTGTGCTTCGCGTCCGTTTCGGCCTCCGTGGCCCGACTACGACAGGCGGCGTACAGCCAACTGGCGGGCAAACAAGAATCGGGAGCTCTGACCGTGAATCGTTCGAAGTTGCAGTGGGGCTGGTTGTGGACTCTGTTGGCGTGGTGGACCAAGGCGTGCGAGCCGCGGCGGTTCAACAACGTGGGTCAGGCGCGCGTCGCGCTCCTGGCCCTCGTTCTGCTGAACGGCGGCTTGGCGCTCGTCTGGAGGGTGTGTGGGACGCATCCGTTCTTGGCGGTCCTCGAGGTGCTCGTCATCAACGTCACGCTCATCAAGGTCTTGCCCGCCTGGGAGAGCTGGCTGACGGAACACCTTTTCAGGTCGCCTCGACCGGCGGTGTGATCGCACTGGCGCACTGCGCCACGGATCATGCCTACTGCCTCCGGACGGCCGGGGGCAGTTTCGTCTCAAGAGTGGCGCTCAACGCAAGAGCTTCCGACTGGAAGTAGCGGACGGAAGAGAGAGGTCAACGCCTCCGACTCGAAGTACGCGGGATACGCGGATGAGTCCGCGCACCGCGCTGCCGAATCTCACCGCGCCCCGCGGCAGCTCAACACTGCCGGGAACGTCTTCAGCAGGATGCGCAGGTCCGTCCACACGCTCGGCTTGCGGCTGTAGCGGATGTCCATGCGGACCCAGTCGTCGAATTGGATGTCGCTGCGGCCGCTCACCTGCCAGAGGCACGTCAACCCCGCGGGTACGTCGAGCCGGCCGCGTTGCCAGCGTTCGTAGTCCGCGACTTCGGCGGGGATCGGCGGGCGCGGGCCGATCAACGTCATGTCTCCGCGCAGCACGTTCCACAGCTGCGGGAGCTCGTCGATGCTCGTGCGGCGCAGGATGCGGCCGATCGACGTGATGCGCGGGTCGTTCGTCATCTTGAACACCGGGCCGCTCTGCTCGTTGAACTCGAGCAGCTGCTGCTTCTCGCTGTCTGAGCCGTCGCGCATCGTGCGGAACTTGAAGAACTCGAAGGTCCGGCCGCCGAGACCCGCGCGCTGTTGGCGGAAAAGGATCGGGCCGGGTGAGGAGCAACGCACGGCGACGGCGGCGCTCGCCATGACGGGGGAGACGACGGCGAGCGCGATGCTCGCGACCACGATGTCGATCGAGCGGCGGAACGGTGACACGGTGCGGAAGAAGGGCGAGTCGAGCGGCACGTGAGCGCGTTGCACGGTCGGGGCGCCGGTCGAATTCGACAGGGGCTCGCTCGCGACGGACATCGCGCGGCGCGGGCGCTCCGGGTTCGAGTTCGCGGCTCCCTCGCGCGCCGACGGCGCGTTCGAGCGATTGCCGATGCGGCTCCCGCTCTGCGGCGGAGTCGTGTCGTCGCTGTCGTACCAGTCGTCGGGGTAGCTGTGGATGCGCCAGCGCAGGCCGCGCGTCGATTCGCCGAGCGTCGAGGCGAGGTTCTCGGCGAGCGACTCGGCGCCTTCGGCGGAGGTGTCGGGGAGGATGATTCCGATCGTCTTGCCGTCGAACCAACCGACTTCGTCGGTGACGCGCACGCGGTCGAGCAGGCGGCGGCAGACGGCGGTCGGGGAGACGGTGTCCCAGCGCTCGGGGGCGATCTCGAGCAGGACGAGCGACATCGGGCGCTGAGCGCGGTCGGCGCGGACCTTCTCGCGCAGGAGGAGGAAGTGGAATTCCTCGCAGCCGCGGATGAACGGCGGGCGTGCGCCAGCGGAGGTCGGGAGGAACGGCATCATCACGCCGCGCAGCCAGCCGGCGAGAGTCATGACGGAGCTCCGGTGGCGCGGGGGGCGAGCGACGCGAACCGGTGTGCGCCGGTGGTCATGTGCGAGACGGAAGCGCGCGACATGAGGGCGAGAAGGGTAGGAGCGGTGCCTTCGCGCGGGAAGTTGGATTTGGGGGAATGCGTGTGCGTGGCGGGGGACGAACGCGCGATTCGCACGCTTGCGCGTGGGGGCGCGGAGCGAGTGGCGAGGCTGGGTGACGGCGCGCGCGGGGATGCGGCGGCCGCCCCCGCGGGACGACGACGGGAGGGCGACATCGGGGACGATGGTCGAGCGCTGGGGAGCGCGCGCAACTTGCCTGGGGAAAGGCAGGGGGTTGGTGAATTTTAGCTCGGGATTGGGATTGGGGTGGGCAGGGGGTGGCGGGAGTTGGGTCGGTCGGGGCGGGGATGCCAGAACTGGCCAAAGGCAAGTTGAGGGGCAACGCGCCACACTCGCGTGCTTCGCATCGCGAACCCCGCGCGGAGGTGGGGCGCCGCGGCGGCGCCCCACCTCCGCGCGGGGTCTTGGGGGAGTGACGGCGCGAGGCGGGGTGGGGGGCGCGAGGCAGACGGGTTGGAGCCGGTGGGGATCGGAGGGAACTTGATGGGTCCCGTGTGAGTGGTGCTTCTGGTGGCCGTTTGCGTTCGGCGGCCTTGGCTTGGGCGTCGGGCTCCGTGTTGACCGTGCTGGGGCGACGCTCGAGGGCGGAGAGCCAGCGGGGGAGGTCGCTTTCGTAGCGGTTGAGGACGCAGCCGGCGAAGCGGTCGCCGGCGGGGCCGAGCGAGTCGACGAGGTGTTGGACGTCGCTGCGGCGGGTTTCGCCGGAGCGGACGACGGCGACGATGCGGTCCATGCGCGAGAGCAGGGCGGCGGCTTCGGGGTGGTCGAGGAGCGGGGGGACGTCGACGACCACGAAGCGGGGCCAGGGGTTGGCGCCGTCGAGGATGGCGTCGAGCGTGGCGCGCACCTGGTCGATGTCCGGACGTTCGCCGTCGCCGGCGAGGATCACGCGCAGACGCGGGAGCTCGGTGTCGTACCACGCGCCCTCGAGCGACAAGCGGCCGCGCGCGACGGCGGCGAGGCCGGGGGCGTTGGTGACCGAGAGTTGGCGGCCGAGGCCGGGGGAGTAGACGTTGGCTTCGACGTGCAGCACGGGCTCGTCGAACGCGCGCGCGAGGCCGAGGCTGGCGCAGGCGGCGACCGTCGTCGCTCCGTCGCGGCGTCGCGGGCTCACGACGCCGATCGAGAACGGGCGCATCGAGCGCGCGGGCGGGACGAGGTTGGCCCACACCGGATCGGCGACGCTGCGGAGGACGTCGAAGATGGCGGCGAAGGGAACGATCGGCGGACGGTTCGTGGTGGCCGGAATGATCATGATGGCATCGATGCTCGCGCGAAGAGGGTCACCGTGGCGGCGGGGACGATCGGGCGCTTGGGGATCACGCCGATGAGCGGGCGTCCGCACAGACGCTCGAGCTCCGAGGGACGGCGCACGCGCTGATCGAAGCGCGAGCGCAGGAGCGCGACGGGCAGGCCGATCAAGAGGCCGAGCAGCGCTCCGATGATCAGGAACTTGCCGCGTTTCGGGCCGCTTTTCGTCAGCGGCACGCTCGCGGGCTGCAGCGAGCGCAGGTTCGTCATGTTGAGCTGGTCGAGCATGCTCAGCACGCCGGCGCGATCGCGCGCTTCGTTGAACTTCGTCAGGCGATCTCGGCACTGTTGCGCGCGCTTCTCGAGCTCGGCCGTCTTCGGCGAGCACTCCTCGAGCTTCGCGAGGTCGCGGCGCAGGACGCCCAGGCGCGACGTGCGCTGCTTCGTGCCTTCGCTGAGCTCGTCGGCCGCGCGGCGCGTCTCGTCGAGGCGGTCGCGGATGCTCAAGGTGCGCGTGCGCGCGAGCTCCGCGGCGAGCTCGTCGATCTGCTGGTTGAGCGCGCGGCGCTCCATCTCGGCGTCGACCACGGTGCGGCCCTCGCCGTCGAGTCCCGCCAGGCGCGACTTCAGGTCGTGCAGGCGCTGCGTGAGGAACGCGAGCTCGGGATCGGAGATCGGCGCGCGCTGACTGGGATTGTCGTTGGCGAGCGCGTCGGCCGGCAGCGAGGCGACGAGCGAGCTCTCGAGCGAGCGCAGCTCCGCGAGACGCGCCGAGTCCTCCGTCGTGTGGCTCTCGAGATCGTGGATCTCGCCGATCAGGCGCTGGCGCTGCAGCGGGATGTCGAAGACGTTGCACTCGATGCGGTGCGACGAGAGCGCCTCGTCGGCGGCCGTGCAGTCCTTGATCGCGGTCTGCATCTGCTCGTCGAGGAACCCGAGCGACGGCGCGGCGGCGAAGACCTTGACGTGCTGTTCCTGCGCGGCCTCGAGATACGCGGCCACGACTTCCGTGGCGCGCGCCGGCGAGGTCGCGGCGTAGGAGACGGAGATCACGCTCGAGCCGGGCTCGACCTGCAGGCGCAGCTTCTTCATCAGCTCTTCGCGCGCCACCTGCTGGCAGGAATCGCAATCGTCGGGCGTGTGCTCCGTGCCGGCGCTGCCGGCGGTCGCGCCGAACCACCAGCGCTGGAACTCGTGCAACCAGCGCGTCGCGAGCGGTGTCCCTGCCGGCTCGTCGGCGACCGGGTCGTAGGGCAGGAGCAACGTCGG
>JBGATX010000181.1:0-14320 GCA_044228975.1 Planctomycetota bacterium
CTGCAGCTGATCGACCAGCGCGTCGGCTCGGTCGTCGTGAAGTGGAACTTGACCAGTTGCGCGTTCACGAAGTCGATGGTGATCGCGCTCGCCAGCGCGGGCGGCGTCGTGTCGGTCGGGAGGCTGGAGTTCGACGTCGGCGAGCTGCCTTGCGCGACCTCGTAGCCGTCCGGCCACGAATCGCCATCGGTGTCGGGCTTCCACGGATCGGTGCCGGCGTTGAGCTCGCCGCGCAGCGTCAGGCCGTCATTGTCGGGATCGACGCCCAGGCGCCGCTCGTTGCCGGGCGGCACGCCGAGGAACACATTGTCCGCCGTGCCGAGTCCGGCCGCGGTGATGAACGCCGAGAACGGCTGCGCGCCGATCGCGGTTCCGTCGGCGGGGATGAACGTGCGCGTCGACGGGTCGTAGAACCAGCTCATCGGCTGCGAGGAGCCGCCGATCGGGAACGTGCCGAAGGCGATGCAGCCCACCCAGCCGCGCGGCACCTGGTTCAGCAGGAAGTTCTGGATGTTCGTCTGCGTGCTGGCCGGGCTGCCGCTGAACAGACGTGCTCCGAAGTTGACCGACGGCGCGATGCCCTGGTCGAACAGCTTCATGAACGCCGTGATGTCGGCCTTCTGCTGGTTGGTGATCGGGAAGAACGTGTTGACGAACTGGAACAAGCTCGTGATCGTCCCGTCGTGGAGCGTGCCGCTCCCGAGCCACTGGAAATTGACCGGCCCGATCGCGGTGAGGACCGGGACGATCACCTGCTCCTTGAGCACGAGCTGGTTGTCGAGCTGCGTGACCTCGATGTGCTCCTCGCTGTTCACGCGGCTGGGGTTCTCGGACACGAAGTCGCCGTCGCTGCCGGTGGGATCGGTGTGGCACGACACGCACGAGCCGTTGCCGAAGAAGTTGTCCGAGTTCAGGTTGTGGTACCAGAAGTCGCCGTCGGTCACGTCGCCGACGAGTCCGTTCTCCTGCGGCAGCGGTTGCAGACTGTCCTTCAGGCGCCGGTCGAAGTCCTGCGCCGGATTGGGTTGCGGCGTGAGCGAGAAGCAGAACTCGACGAAGTGGCCGAGATCGACCGGATTGAGCTGCGCAGCTTGTCCGAGCAGCCCCGGGAACGCCGCGTTGAATGCCTGCAAGTCGCGCTCGCCGCGCCAGTGGTAGGGGAACGAGTCCTCGATGCCCATCAAGGTCTGCGTGATCATCGTGGGCTTGCGGTCGACCGGCGGCGCGGGAATGACCCACGCGAGCCCGTCGGCCCCGCCCTGCGGATGGCAGGTGTTGCACGTCGTCCGGCCGCCGAGCGACGGCAGCGCGTTGTACCAGGTGTGGCGTCCGCTCTTGACCGGGTCCGGCGTCGGATCATTGCCGAGCGAGAGCGACGCAAACGGTGTCGTGCTGAAGGGCGTGATCGTCCAGACGAGGACGTTGCTCGTCTCCTGGCAGTATGCGATCAGGAACGGCGGCAGGTACTTGAGCGTGCGCACCACCGAGCCTGTGATGCCCAGGCCCGGATTCGTGAGCGACATGTCGAGCTGACGCGTGCCCGTCGGATCGACGAGCACGATGTTGGGCGTGGTCGAGCTGGCGACGAAGGCCCAGCCGGTCGCCGGATCGATCTCGAGCGCGTAGGGGAACGAGACCGAGCGCGCCGGCACGTACACCGGCGGCGAGCTGCCGGGCGTCGTGTTGTCGAGGTCGATCGGCGGAGCCGGCTGCACGACCGGATTGCCCGGCGCGGGGAACGAAGCCGAGGGCACGATCGAGAGCCGGTTCGCGGCGAAGATGCCGCGGTTGCTGGGCTCGGTGAACTTCGCCGGGTTGGCGTTGTCGTGGTTGACGTTGAGCAGCCAGTAGTCGCCCGTGACCGGGTTCTTGGCGTGGCCGAGGATCAGCGAGCCCGCCTGGCGCACGACCGGATCGACCGCGGGCACGAGCGGGCGGATGCGGAACAGATCGACGTCGGGCAAGCCGCTGCCGTTGATCGCGACATTGAACGGGAAGAACGCCGTGTTGTTCCCGTCGAGCGGAACCCTCACCAGCGGCGACATCAACGTGTTGTTCCCCGACACCATCGGCGCGACGTAGACCCAGTTGTCGTTCGGGTCCGCGGGATTGTTGCGCTCGAGGGACAGGAACCGCGGGCGCTTCACGATCAAGCCGTCGTTCTTGTTCCACACCTTGATCAACGTCAGCGCCGGTGTCAGGCCCACCTGGCACACGGAGTCGTCGCCCATGCACGAGATCCACGCTTGACGGTTGTCGTCGTCGACGACGATGTCGGCCGGCTCGGAGCGCAATTGCAGATAGTCGGTGATAGCTCCCGTGACCGAGTTGTGGCGCACGAGAGCGTGATTTCCCTGGCCGACGACGAGCAGATCGAGGCCGTCGAAGGCGATCGAGACGGGATTGCTCACGGTGCGCCAGTGGTGCGTGGGGATGCCTCCCGCGCCGACGTGGCGCACGATGCTGCTCTCGTAGGCGTTGATCGCGAAGAGCTCGGATCCGTCCGGGCGCACGGCGAAGCCGCGCACGACCTCGACGTTGAAATTGGTGACGCTGCGCGTCGTGTTCGTCAGCGAGGTGTAGGCCTTCTGCGACAGATTGGGTGGCACGACCGACACTCCGATCTGCGCGCGCGCCGCGGGGGGGCGCGCAATGCACAGCGCGAATCCCAATGCGACAGTGGTCACGAAGGTGGAATGGCCGACGCGAATCGGAACGTGCATGGATCACCTCGACGACAAGGGCTCCTGAAGCCGCTGAATCGACGGACGGGTGGCGCATCCAGCGCGACGGAGCGCCGAAACGGGTCTGCCTGACCACCCGCCGCGTGTCGTGCGCGAACGTATTCCGCCAGCGCGCCGTCGCGCGGTGACCGACCCGTAATGGCGGGTGCTCGTCGCGGATTCGAGACGCGCGACGCTCTCGCGGGCGCGCGAGACGCGTCAGCTCACGCGCTCCCGGACTGGACCGCGCTCACCACGAGATCCGCCAGTCGTTCGACGCGTTGAACGTCGCCGGCGGACAGAACGCGGCCGCGGCGTTGCGATAGAAGACGGTGTACGACGCCAATTGTCCCGAGCCCACCGTGTTCCCGCCGCGCGCCGAGAGCGTGATCGTCGCGGGGCCGGCCGGGTCGGGGAACGTCGCGGAACCGGCGACGAGCGTCTCCGCGCGCAAGCGGATCAGCGTGCCCGCGACGCAGGTGATGCCGTCGCCGAAGACCACGCCGTTGGCGGCGATCGAATCGCCCTTGAGGAAGATGCACACGCCGATCGGTTGCATGCCCAGACCGAGCAGGCGCACGTCGTCGAGCGCGACCGTGCCGCTCGCCGCGAGGTTCGCGCCGCGCGGGCTGAACGAGCTCGCGCAGCCGTTCCCCGCGACTCCGAAGTTCCCGCACGGACAAGGAGTCGTCGGCGGCGACGCGAGCCCGTCTCCCGCGCAGAACGCGACACCGGCGACCGGCGTCGGACAATTCGCCTTGGCGTACATCTCGAGGTGGAAGTTCGAGTACGGCCCGTTGGGTGCCGCGCTCTGCGCCGGGCCGCCGAAGGACAGGCAACCGAACGGCGGCAGGCTCCCGCCTTCGATGCGGAAGGAATCCGCGCCGAGCATGTCCGAGCCGGCCTCGATCGTCGTCGTCGTGAGAGGCGGGAACGCGAACGACGACAGGTTGAAGGGCCAGGTCGGGGAGCACGCGGTGGGCAGGCTGTCGAAGCAGCGACCGTCGTAGCCGGCGGCTTCGTCCGTCCGACTCGGAGGGAATTGGAGCCAGCCCGTCCCGGCATGCGCCGGGTTGCACGCCGTGCCGGGTCCGCTCGCGTCGGAGGGCGCGCCCGCGAGCATCGGGCCCGTGCCGGCGAGCGTGCTCGTGATCGACGGGAACGAGAAGCTCCAGCCGAACCCATCGTTCGCGAGCGCGTTGAACACACCGTTCCCATCGGCCTGGAAGGCGAAGCTCGCGCTCGTCGCCGAGAGATCGATGCTCACCGTCCAGCACGCCTGGACCCCGATTCCGCGTCCGGGAAGTCCGGACAGCGCGAACGGACCGCCTTGAGGCGTCGCGGCCGAGAGCGACGACGTGCACACGGGACTCCAGCTCTGGAAGAACGCGACGGTCATGCGCACGTTGGGCCCGGCCTGGTCGGTGCAGTAGCCGATCTGGAAGCCGTCGATCTGGTAGCTGTTCGCGCAGCCGTGGGCGGAGCCGAGCGCGAGCGCGCCCGCGGAGCTCCACAACGTGTCGGGCGAGGACGCGCTCGGGATCCGCCCCGACGCCGTCCAGACCTGGCCCGGATCGACCGTGGCGAAGTAGCCCGACCGCGAAGTGCACGCGTACACCGTGTCCATCGTTGGACCGAGGAGCGCCGACGGCGCGCCGGCCTGCGAGCTCGCGCGCGACCACGTGCCGGAGGCAACGTGGTAGATGCCGGCGTTGCGCACCGGGGCGGTGATGCGTTCGTAGCGCCGTACGCTCGACTGTCGAGCGACGGCCGGGAGCGAGAGCGAAAGGCAGAGTGCGATGCGCAGCATGTTCATGAGGAACCTCGAGCGGGAGAACGCGCTCCTCTGCCAGGAACGAGCGCGCGGATCGTCGTCTACCCGTGTCCGCTTGGATCGACTACGGACTCCGACGCCAGCGCGCGATCGCGCCGTCGGGTCACGTTCGAAACGAACACGGTCCTGCCTCGCGTTGCGATCCGCGCTCACCACGTGAGCTGCCAGTTGTTCGACGCGTTGAACGTGGCGGGCGGACAGAACGCGACCGACGCATTGCGATAGTAGACGGTGTACGACGCGAGCTGGCCCGAGCCGACGATGTTGCCACCGCGCTCGGAGAGCGTGATCGTCGGTGGACCCGCCGGGTCCGGAAACGTCGCCGAGCCCGCGACCAGCGGCATCGCGCGCAGGCGGATCAGCGATCCGACCGTGCAGGTGATGCCGTCGCCGAAGGTCACCGCGTTGGGATCGATCGCGTTGCCCTTGAGGAACAAGCAGAGACCGCTCGGTTGCATGCCGGACCCGGTGAGACGCACGTTGTTGATCGGGATCGTCCCGCTCGCCGTGAGGTTCGCACCGTTCGAGTTGAAGGAGCTCGCGCAGCCGTTGCCGGCGCTACCGACGTTGCCGCACGGGCAGGGCGTCGTTGGCGGTGCCGAGAGACCGTCGCCCGCGCAGTAGGGCATTCCCGGCGGCGGAGGCGGACAGTTCACCTTGGCGTACATCCCGAGATGGAAGTTCGCGTACGGTCCGTTCGGAGGTGGGCCCGAAGCAGGGCCGCCGAAGAAGTGGCAACCTGGATACACGCTTCCGCCGTCGATGCGGAACCCATCGTCGCCCAGCATGTCGGAGCCGCCTTCGATCGACGTCGGCGCCATCGGCGGGTAGGGGAAGGACGAGAGGTTCGCGGGATAGCTTGGCGAGCACGCGCCGACGACCGTGTCGAAGCGCCGTCCGTCATAGCCCGACGCCTCGTTCGAGACCGTGGCCGGCGCGGAGAGCCACCCGATGCCAGGGTGCGCTGGATGACACGCGGTTCCCGCACCGGATGCGTCCGAGGGCGAGCCCGCGAGAACCGGGCCGGTGTGCACGAGCGTGCTCGTGACCGAGGGGAAGGTGAACGACCAGCCGAATGCGTCGTCCGAGCCGCTGTAGCTGCCGTTGCCGTCCGCCTGGAACGCGAAGCTCGCGCTCGTCGCGTTGAGGTCGATCGTCACCACCCAGCAGCCCATCGCCGCGAGACCGCTACCGGGCAGACCGCTGAGAGCGAACGGGCCGCCTTGCGGTGTCACCGTGCTGAGCGTCGAGGTGCAGAGCGGGTTCCACGATTCGTAGAACGCGATGGTCATCTGCACGGTGGGTCCCGCCTGCTGCGTGCAGTAGGAGACCTGGAAACCTTCGATCTGGTACGAGTCGGCGCAGCCGCGCGCGGAGCCGTACATCGAACCGTCGGGGAGCGCGGCCGGATCCCAGAGGATGTCGGGCGAGGTGGTGCTCGGAATGCGGCCGGACGCAGTCCACACCTGGCCCGTACCGAGGTCGGCGAAGTACCCGGACGGCACGGTGCACGCGTAGACCGTGTCCATCGTCGCGCCGACGAGCGTGGAGCTGGAGCTCGCGCCGGCGCGCGTCCACGTGCCGGTCGCGAGGTGATAGACACCGGCATCGCGGATCGGCGCGGTGATGCGCTCGAAGGAGCGCGACACCTGCTGCTGCGCGAGCGCGAACGGAGTCAATGTGCAACACAAGACGAGACGCGAGACGATCGTCGACATGGCTCTGGGACTCCCTGCTGCGAACGGTCGTGTGCGACGCTTGCGCGGATCACGCGTCGGCCGAGTGCGCGCGGCTTGCGCCGCGCCTCGACACTCGGAACTCGACTTTTGGGTTCGGACGCAGGGCCAGCCCCGCAGGTTCGGTCGATCCGCGGCACAATCGCGCGCGACGCCCGTTTGCGCGCTTCCGCACGTTCGGACGACGCGTCCGCGAGCACCGCGGCCGCGCGGCTCGCCCGGAAATCACCAGACGATCTGGAATCCGTTCGTGGCGTTGAACGTCGCGGGCGGACAGAAACCGGCGGCGGCGTTGCGATAGTACGTCTGGTAGATGCGCGTCACGCCGCTGCCGGGCGTCACCGAGCCGCGCACGGAGACCGAAGCGTTGCCCGCCTCGGGATACTGGGCGCTTCCCGCCGGCGTGGCCTTCGAACCCAGTCGCACGAGGTTGCCGCCGGCGCACAGGACGCCGTCGCCGAAGACCTGGCCGGCGACGATGCGCACGTCGCCCTGCAGGAAGATCGCGGAGATCGTCGCGATCGCGGGCGTTCCGGAGATCGAGAGCACGATCGTGTCCGTCGGCGTCGCGTGTCCGCTCGCCGTGAGCAGCGCGCCCGCGGCGTTGAGGGAGTTCGCGCAGCCGCGCCCGCTCGCGCCGTTGTTCGCGCACGGACACGCGGTCGCGAGCGATCCGTCGCCGGCGCACATCGAGGCACCGGGCAGGCACGTGCCCGCGAAGAGACACTCGGCCCACTCGGGATGATCGATGAACGGATTGCGATTGCCCTGGAAGCTGAAGACGATGTCGTTGCGCAGCCGCTCCTTGTCGTCGGGCGGATCCTCGCGGTTCCAGACCACGAGCGTCGAGACGAGCCCCATATACGCCACCGACTCGTTGCTGCCCGTCGCGGAGTTCGCGATCAGCGTGGTGTTGTCGGTGAGGATCAAGTCGGGCTCGGGCGCGCCGGTGACGCCGTGCACGCCGCCTTCGTAGCGCACGTCGAGGTACATCAGCGCGCGCGCCACGTCACCGCGCCGCGCGCGCCAGGTCTCCCACGTGCCCGACGGCGCGGGCGTGCTCGAAGTCCAATTCGAATTGCCCGGATAGACGCCGCTCCCGCCGCCTTGTCCGCCGTTGGCGACCGTCGCGTCCTCCATGCAGCCGCTGTTGCAGTTGCGGTACGGGCGATTGCCGCGATCGGCGTTGAACGTGATGTCGCACAGGAACAGGTGGTGACAGTCGGAGTAGGGATAGTTGGTCGCGCCGTCGTTGGGGAAGCCGTAGGAGTTCGGCCAGGTGTGCTCGCGGTTGTAGAAGCTGTTGCCGCCGCCTTGCTTGACCAGGCTCTGGTTCTTGTAGAGATCGAGGATGTGCGTCGCGTCGAGCGGATCCTGATCCGCGAGCTCGAGCACGTCCCACGTGTCCGTCGAGCTCGCCGTGTAGGGGAGCTTCGTGTGGTCCTTGATCACCGCGTGCAGGCTGATGCGCAAGCTCGCCGGCGTCGACGGATCGACGGTCGCGTAATAGCCCGGCGGGATCTGCGCCAGGGCGGAGCTGACGAGGAGCAGGACCGCGCTCGCGCGCACGAACAGGCTGTGGCGGCTCATGGGGGGAACGCGGACCTGCCGCGCCACTCCAGAGTCTACTCGGCGCTGGGCGCCCGCGCCGCGCGCGACAGCGTCGCGCTCAACGCCAGCGCCAGCTCGAGAGCGGGTGCCCTTCGAGTCCGCGCGCCCAGCGCGCGCCGCGCGGCGGATCGAGGCGCAGGACGAGGCCGGAATCGTCGAGCGCGAAGCTGCACGGGACGTCGGCGCTGACGCGTTCGGACTCCAGCGCATCGGAGAGGTTCGTCGGCCAGGCCTTGCGGCGCTCGTGGACTTCCTCGAGCGCCAGCGCGACGCGCGCGAGCGCGGTGAGCATCGACCAGGTCTCGTACGACTGCGCCAGCGCCACGTCGGCGCAGGTCGCGGCGTCGGCGGCGGTCCAATCCGCGAGGCGCGGCTCGACGGCGTCGAGCAGGGAACCGAGCGAGCCCTTGCCGCCCGGCGCGGCGCGACGCATGACGAGCAGGAGCTCGTAGCTCTTCGCCAGGGATTCCGTCGCGCGCAGACGCTCCAGCGGATTGTCGGTCTCGGCGCGCTCGTGGTACTCGATCTCGACCTGCGCTCGCGCGCGCAACGCGCGAGCAGATCGTCGGGGGTGATCCACGCGAGGCGCGGCTCGAGCAGCGCGCGCAGCTCGTGCGCGTGCGCGTCGGCACAGCCCAGGATCGCCTGCAGTCCCTGGAGCACCACTTCCTGCACCGCCAGTCGCTCGCGTGCATCGGCGGCGCGGCCGCGCTCGAGGCAGGCGGGAACGTCGAGCGCGTGCGCGAAGAACAGCGCGCGGCGGCCAGGGCGTCGTGCTCGTCCTGCGCCGCGACGAGCGCGCGACCCGAGAGCGCCGGCGAGCGTGCCGATCTGGCGCGGCGTCGCGTCGGGCGAGAACTCGCGCGCGGCGCGCGCCTGCGCGAGCGCAGGCGCCCCTTCGAGGCACGCGAGCGCGTCGCCGAGGGGCTGCGTGGCGCGCGAGGCGGTGCGCATGACTTCGCGCTGTTCGGGCCTCCAGCGCTGCCCAGGGCGCGAACGCGGATCCGTCTCCGAGCTCGAGGTCGACGCGGTGCAGGAGCGCGTCGGTGTCGCGGCTCCAGGCCTTCGCGGCCTCGTCGAGGTTCGCGCCGGCGTGCTCAGGCAGCTCGGTCTCAAGCACGTCGAGCTCGTGGCGCGATTGCTCGAGGGAATCGTTGGCTAGAGTCCAGCGCATGGCCAGTCGTCCGCCGAAGAACAGCGACGCAAGGACCAGCGCGCCGCTCAAGGGGAGGACGAGGCGCACGCAGCGCTCATCGGATCGCGAGCGGCGCTGAATTGAGGCCCGCGGGTCCGATCATCGGACCTGCACGAAAGGAGACTGTCGTCCTTCCGGGCAGCGCGTTCGAACTCGCACGCGCGCGCGCCGCGCGGACGGAAATTCGTTCAACCGCCGGCGGGCTTGTCGCCTGGCTTGTCGCCTGGCTTGTCGCCTGGCTCGTCCCCGCCCCCCTCGGCGGCCTTCTTCGCTTCCTCGGTCACGTCGACGTAGCTCGGGTCGTAGCCGAGCTCCTTGGCCAGCGCGACGTAGCGCGTGCCTTCCTTCTCCAGCGACTTCGAGCGCTGCATGTAGACGCCCAGGCGCCACCAGATGCGGCCTTCGAGCGGATCGATCTCGAGCGCCTGCTTCCAGGTCGCGACGGCGTCGGCTTGATGGCCGTCCGCGGCCAGCAGCTCGGCGTAGCGGTCGTAGGCGAGCAGCGACTTGCAACCGCCCTCGAGCGCTTCCTTGAAGAGGCGGCGCGCCTTGATGTAGCGCTTGGTCTCGGATGCCTTGAACGCCGCGCGCATCTTGCCCGACACGGTGACCATGTCCTTGATCTTGTCGATGTAGTCGTACCACTCGCTCTCGAGCTTGCGCAGCGCGGCCGCGTCCTTGAGCCCCAGCTGCTCCATGAAGACCGGCAGCACGTTGGCCTGCTTCACGGTCTGCAGGCTGTCGACGTACATCGGCACGCGCGGCACGCCGCGGCCGTCAGGGAGCGCGAAGACGAACTTGACGAACTTCGCCTGGTAGCGCTTGTCGTTCATCAGGAAGTGCACGAGCGCCCAGCCCCAGGTGTAGTGCTCGTACATTCCCTCGGTCGTGATCAGACGATCGAGCGTCACCTTCTCGCCCGCCGCGACGTCGGCCTCGACCTCGCACAGCCGACCTTCCTGGATCAAACCGGTGGTGAGCTTCTTCGCCGCGGATCCCAGGAGCTCGCGCCGTAGTACTCCGCCAGCGATTCGCCCGGGAAGTGCGGCATCGAGAAGCGCACGTCGATGAGCTGCTGGAGGTAGTGGTTCGCCTCGTGGAACATCGTGTCCTCGCTCTGCGCGGGATCGAGGCGCTCGTAGTAGATGTTCAGGTCGTACGGACGGATGTACTTGAAGTAGCCCAGCACTCCCGGCGGCACCCCGCCTACTGGTGGAACGCTTCCTCGTCGGCGTGGAAACACACCGGCAGCTTGTCCTCCGGTCGCGGAGCCTTGATCTTCCACATCTTCGCGAACTCGGCGAAGTAGGCGTCCATCGCCTCGCGGTAGGGCTCGAACACGTGGTCGGGGATCGTGTACTGGTAGCTGAAGATCCTCGTATCGAGCTTCGCGCGGTTGCGCCACTCGCGCCGCTCGCGCATCAGCCGCAGCTTCTCCTTCCGTTCGGCGACGCGTTTGCCCACGATCTCGTCGCGCTGCTTGACGGTCAGCCAGCGCCCCTCGAAGCGCACGAAACCCTTGTCGCGCTGCGCCTTCTCCTCTTCCGTCTTGGGCTCGACCAGCGCGTCCGAGGCGAGCGCCGCGTCCTCGATCATCGAGTAGGGGACGAGCACGTTGCCGTTTTCGAACGCGACCTCGATGCCCTTCTCCAGGCGCTTCATCGACGCCGTTTCCGTACACGCGCCCGTCCTTGAGCACGAGGAAGTCGTTCGCGGCGCCCGGGAGCGCGAGCGCGCAGGCCGCGAGCGCCCGCAGCGCACCGCAGACGCGCGAGCGCCGTGCTCGAGTTTCCGTAGCGCGAGTTCCCTGCACGCGAGTCGCCGGGACGCGCATCACTTCTTGCTCGGAAGTCGATCGACTTCTGGAACGCGTCCTGGAACTCCGGTCCAGTCGCGATCGTCCAGCCCACGAACGTGCGCTGGAAGGTCTCCGTGGGCAGGCGCTGATCGGAGTCCTTGAGCGCGTCGCGCTGCTCGCGGAACCACCCTGCTTCCTCCTCCTCGGTCTGCGGCTTCTTCGACGCGGCGTCCTTGCCGGCTTCCTTCTTCGCCAGCTTCTCCTTGCGGATGTCCTCGGCGACGGCCTTGAGGGCGCGCATGTACTCGGGCAGCAGGTCTTTCGTGCGCTTGGAGCGCGAGGCCGTGCCGTCGACGAAGAACATGACCAGCGACGACGCCTGGTAGTAGTTCTCCCACTTCTCCCAGAACGAGCGTCCGCTCATGGTCAGGATCTCCTTGACCGGGCTCGAGCGCCCTTCGCGCATCATCTCGCGCGTCTCGTCGCGCGTGCTGCTGTCGGTGACGAAGTCGACCTTCCCGGCCTTGACGCGGATGCTCGCCACGACCTTGTCGAGGCCGGTCGTCAGCCAACCCGGGAACGCCCAGTACAGGTCGCGATCCTTGTCGAGGAACCACACGTCGAGCACCTGGCGGTTGACGTTCTCGAGCTGCCAGCTGGTCGAACCGCCGTTGTCGTTGTAGGCGGTGATCTCGATGTCGTTGTACGAGAAGTAGTCGCTGCTCTTGAAGAACGCGTTGTACTCCTTGTCGTCCTTGCAGATGCGGATGATGGGAGCGCGCACGTACTCCTTGGGCCCGATGAACGGGAACGCGCCGTCGAGCCAGTCCCAGACCGCTTCCGCGCGTTCGACGATGTCCTTCGCGAAGCGCTCGTCGGAGTGGTTGATCACGAGGAAGCGCCCCATCTTCTTGACCACCCAGCCATCGGGGGCGGTCTTCGTCGCGCGCTCGTGGCTGTCGCGCTCCATGCCCTGGCGGCGCTTCGTGCGCTCCTCCGGCGGCATCTTGTCGAGCTCGAGATACGAGAACCGCGAACCGGAAGTCGAGGCCTCGACCAGCGCCTCTCCGCTGCGCTTGACGCTCTTGAACGACTTGAGGCAGCGCTGTACCTCGCTCTGCAGCTTCGGATACGCGTCCTGCAGCACTTCGAACTGCACCGCCACGTCGACGTCGCCCATGTGGTAGACCCACGTGACGATGCTTGGGGCCGTCGTAGGAGAGCTTGTCGACGCGGATCTCGTACGTCGTGACCGGCGTGTCGTCGACCTTGGTCTCCTCGGTCTTGTCGATACCAACCGCCGCCCGAGTAGCGGCGCTTCATGAAGTCCGGGTAGTCCTTGTACGGGCTGTCGGCGAGCACGCGGATGAACTCGTTGCCGTCGCGGTCGGTCTCCTTCTTGAGCTTGATCTTCTCCTTCATCGCCTCGGCGACGAACGCGATCATCGTCATGTCAGGCGTGTGCTCGGTGGTCCAGCCGCCCTTCTCCGTCCACGAGTAGCTCTTGGGCGAGAGGTACTTGCCGACGATCCAACGCTCGTCGACGTTCACCGGGATCGGCGACCAATCCTTCGGCAACCCGACGCGATAGCCCAGGCGCTTGTCCTCGTGATCGCCGAAGGCGAACGCGGAGAGCGAGAGAACGGCACACAACCAGGCGCGTGACAGAAGACGCAGCATCGAATCCCTCCGTGTTCCGCGGGAAGCGGATTGACTTGGTCGAGCGCGCGCGCTTGGGCCCTGCCGAACCGGAGAACACGAGCGCCCGAGGGCCGCGATTCTAGCGCTCCACGGGCCGCGCGTGTCCATGCGCAGCTTCCCGCGCCGCGCCGGGCAATCCTCCGGGAGCTGACGTCGGCCGTCGAATGCGCGCCGTCGCTCCAGGCTCGCGAACCCTCGGCGCTCGCTCCGACTTCCAGCGCCGCGCGTGCGGATCCGAACGGAAGCGGCTTCGCCGGCCCGCCTCTCGGTCGCGGCGCGTTCAGTTCGGCGGATCCAGAGGCCGATGAGCGCCCCGATCGCGATTGCGGAGCTCGGTTCGTTCCGAGTGCTGCAAAAGGACGCGAGCGCCTCTCCCAGCCTCCGGCCGCGACCCGGCCGCACGAGACGACCCCTCGATGACCTCGCGCCCGGTCCGCTTGCTGCTCGCGTCGTTCGCCCTCGCCCTCGGCTTGCGCGCCGCCGCTCGAGCGCAGCAACCGCCGGTCGAGGTCGGCCCGGCGCCCGCGTGGGTCGAAGTGGTCGAGCTCGAGGCGCGCGCGCCGGCGACGAGCGCGAGCGGCGGCGTCGAGTACCTGCTGCTCGATCACCAGGAGAACATCGCGCTCGCCGTGCCCGAGGTCTACACGCACACGGCGCAGCGCGTCGTCTCGCCGGCCGGCGTGCAGAGCGAATCGCAGGTCACGCTCTCCTTCGATCCGACGTACGAGAGCGTCACGGTGCACACGATTCGATTGCGGCGCGGCGATCAGGTGCTCGAGCGCCTGGCGGCCGAACGCTTCCAGGTGTTGCAGCAGGAGGCGCAGCTCGAGCAGCAGCTTCTCGACGGACGCCGCACGGTGCTGCTCGTGCTCGACGACGTGCGCGTGGGCGACGTGATCGAGGTCGCGTACACGTTGCGCGGCCGCAATCCGGCCTTCGGTGCGAGGTACGCCGCCGCGCAGGCCTTGAGCTCGAGCGTGCCCGTGCAGCGCTGGCGAGTGCGCCTGCTCTGGCCGAAGGCCCGCGCGATCGTCGCGCGCGTCTTCGGCGGCGACGACCACTCGCGGTTGCGCGAGCTGGGCGAGCTCTCCGAACGGCTCTGGGATCAGCGCGACGTGCCCGCGGTCGTGTACGAGAACCACACGCCGAGCTGGTTCGACGCGTTCGCGTGGCTGCAGACGAGCGAGTTCGGATCGTGGGACGAGCTCGCGCAGTGGGCCGAGCCGCTCTTCCGGCTGCCCGACTCCACTCCGGCGGCCGTCGCCGAGGTCGCGCGGCACGTGCGCGCGCAGTCGCCCGATCCGAGAGAGCAATTGCGTCTCGCGCTGCGTTTCGTGCAGGACGACGTGCGCTACCTCGGTCTCGAGCTCGGCGCGTCCTCGTTCCAGCCCGCCGCGCCGCAGCTCGTGCTCGAGCGCCGCTACGGCGACTGCAAGGACAAGGCGCTCCTGCTCAGCACGATCCTGCGCGAGCTCGGGATCGCGGCGTCCCCGGCGCTCGTGAACACGTCGCGTCGCGGACGCGTCGCGGAACTCCTGCCCTCGCCGCTCGACTTCGACCATGCGATCGTGCGCGCGCAGGTCGGAGACGAGGAGCTCTGGCTCGATCCGACCTCGACGCACGAGCGCGGACCGTTGTGCGAGAAGTCGCTGCCCGACTACGGCAAGGCTCTGGTCGTGCTCGGCGACCGTCGCGGGCTCGTCGACGTCGATCTCGACCTGG
>JBGATX010000182.1:0-11499 GCA_044228975.1 Planctomycetota bacterium
TTGGAGAACTTCGCGCGGCGCGAGGTTCTCCAAGAGTCGTGGCTCAGCTGTCCGCGGGCTTCTTCTCGTCCCAGGACCTGAGGTGCAGCGCGTACTGCGTCTTGAACCAGTCCATCGAGCCGAACACGCGCTTCTGGAAGTCGCCGCGCGCTTCGTTGACGGCTTGCTGGCTGAGCAGCTGCCAGTCGTTGGGCTTCATGCGCGCGACGTCCGGATCGCGCGCGCCCGCCGAGCGCACGAGAAACGCGTGCTGGCCGTCGCGTGACGGCTCGGCCTTGGCCACCTGGTTCTCGGGCACCGTCCACAGCGGGCCAGCCTGCTGCAAGAAGAGCTGCGCGGGCGTGGGGGTTTCACCCGGCTTCTGGGGTGCCATGCGCTCGGCGAAGTCGCGGTGCTGGACCGTGTAGCCCGCCTCGGTCGCGACCTGCGCGAACTTCGCGGCGTCGGCCTCGGGGCGCCAGAGCGCGGCGCCCGGGTCCGTCTCCGAAGGGCGCGTGCCGAGCTTGTCGCGCAGGCTCTCGAGCTTGGCGACGGCGAGATCGGTGGCCTTCTTCTTCACCCACTCCTCGCTGACCTTGGCTTCGATCTCGGGGAACTCGGGCATGCGCGAGGGATTGCGCTCCATGACGCGCAGCACCGTGAACGCGTTGTCCGTCACGACTGGAGCAGCGTAGAAGTCGCCCAGCGTCGTCTCGGGCGACATGACCGCGTCGGCGACGTACAGACCCCAGCCCGGGATGCCCGGCTTGGCCCAGTCGGAGCGCGACATCGGCTCGGGCTGATTGCGCGAGCCCAGGCGCATCGCCTGAGCCTCCGCCTGCAGGTTGAAGGGCTCGTTCTTGTCCTTGCGCACCTTCATGTCCGTGATCCACGCGAGCAGCGCGTCGTAGATGGCCTTCTCGCGCCGGCACTGCTCCTTCACGTCGTCGAACTTGAAGTACATGTCCTCGGGCTGGAAACCCTTCTGAGGATCGAGGCGCCAGTTCGGGTCGCGGAAGCGCGCATGACGGAAGCCGTCGTAGTACGCGCGCGCCTGATCGTCGGTGATCTCCGGCTGCGGGTACTTCTCGAGCAGCTCGGTGGCCTTGGTCTCCGCGGCCAGCGTGATGAAAGCCGTCTCGGCGCGCGCGCTCTCTTGCGTCTTGTACTTGTTCTTCTCCGGCTCGGAGAGGCCGTCGAACCACTTCTTGAGCTCGTCGCCGGTCGGCGCGAGAGCCTTGGCCTCTTCGGTGACACTCGCCGCGGGGAGCTCGATGTAGTCGAAGGCGTGCTCCTGATGGCCGGACTTCCACAGGCGCTCGACGTCGGCCGGATCGGCCGAAGCCAGCGGCGCGGCGACGAGCGCCTTGTAGCGCTCGACGCGCAGCAGGGCGCGCAACGTCTCCTCGAACTCGCGCGGAGTCGTGCGGTACTCGCGCATCACGTCGTGGTAGGCCTGCGCGGCGCCGAAGCGCGGCAGGATGAAGTTCGAGAGCTCCGTGTCGGTCACGCTGATGCCCGCGTTCTTCGCCACCGCGTCGAGCACGATGAACTGCGCCGTGTCGTCGTCGGTGATGTCGCTGCGGCGCACGCGCAGGATGCCGAGCACGCGGTCGTAGTTCTGCTTGACGTGCATGAACTCGCCCTGGTCGAGGTTGACCGCGCCCACGCCGGGGACGTTGAAGGTCATGAACTTCGACGTGCGCGTCGTCTGGCCCGAGAAGCACGCCACGACCTCCTGCGAGACCGTGAACGTGGTCAGGACGATGAACGCCAGCAGGAGGGCGAGCAGGAACCGTCCGCGCTTCGTGCCGCGCGGCGCGACGATCGGCGCGTCGTCGTGCGCGTGGGTCTCGGTGGCCGTGCCGGGAGTGTGTTGTTTCGGATCGTCCTTCGACATCGCTCGTTCCGTGGAGCTGCGCGCCGGCTGAGGTCCAGGCGCGGCACCAGCCGGCATGGAAGCGCCCGGCGAGGGCGCTTTTCGACTCGTGGAGCGCGTGTGGCGCGGTCCGCGAGGCGAAGGGGGAAGCGTGGAAGTCTACGGAGCGGCGGCGCAGGCGCGCAAGCCGAGGGCGGCGCCCGGCTCGCGCGGCGGAGCGGAATCCGCTCCAGGACTCGCGCTCGGTCGAACGCGTGCACGATCGCCGACCGGGCCGCGCAGGCGCGACGCGGAGCACGAGAGGGCGCTTTTCACCGCGCCGAAGGCGGGGTGCGCGGCCCCAGCGCCGGCGGGCTCAGTCGCGAGCAAGCTCGATGTCGCGCGGCAGGTCGTCGAGGCCACCCAGGCCGAAACGATCGAGGAAATTCTTCGTCGTGCCGTACTGCAGCGCGTGCCCGGGTTGGTCGGAGCGTCCCGTGACGCGCACCAGTCCGCGATCGATGAGCGTGCGCAGGATCGGTCCGGCCTGCACGCCGCGGATCGCTTCGATCTCGGCCTTGGTCACCGGCTGGCGGTAGGCGACGACGGCGAGCGTCTCCAGCGCCGCCGCCGAGACTCGCTCCGCCTTGCGCGCCTTGAACAGGCGCTGCACGAGCGGCGCCATCGCCGGTGCGGTGAGGATCTGCCATCCGCCGGCGAGGCTGCGCAGCTCGAGCGGCAGTCCACTCGCGCCGAGGCGTTCGGCGAGCGTGTCGAGCGCCGCGCGGATGCGTTCGTGCCGCGGACCTTCGAGCAGCGCGGCGAGACGGCGCAACGAGAGCGGTTCGGGCGACGCGAAGATCAGCGCGGAGACGCCTTGCACCAGCTCGTCGTCGCTCAGCAAGTCACCCTGGCCGGGTTCGCCTTCCGCTTCGGTGGCCCCGGTTGCCCCTGTTGCGTCGGCCGCGTCGAGCGCGGCGTCGGTCGCCGATGGCGGCGTGGCGGGGCCGAGCTCGACCTCATCGCTCGCGACGATTTCGTCGTTCGCGGGTGCGCTCTCGTCGTCGGGCGCGAGCGATTCGCTCGGCGCGGGCTCGGTCTCCGGCGCCTCGACGGCGGCGCTCGGCGTGCGGCGGGGTTGCGGCCTCTGGGTGCGAAATGCGCGCGCCATGGAGCCCGAGTTTGACGAGCCGCGGCACGAGATCAAGGGTGAGATCACGCAGGCGCGGCCGATCTCCACCGCGGCCGCCGAGCGCGAGGTTTTCGGGCTCGAAGCCGCTCGCGGGAGCAGGCGTTCAGCGCACGGGCTGGCCCGCGAGGCGCAGGAACGGCGAGATGTCGACCTGGTAGCGACGCAGCATCGACGCGCGCCACTGCGTGAACTCGAGCTCCTCGATCCCGCGCGCCGCGAGGCTGGCTTCCACGGTCTCGCGGATCTTCGACCAATTGCCTTCGATCGGCGCCGGACGCGCTTCGACCTTGGCGATCAGCCACGCACCCTCGTTGTACAGGGGCTCGCTCACGCCTCCCACCGCGGTCTGGAACGCCAGGCGCGCGACCGGCGTGTCGGCGCGGATCACCGGCGGAACGCGACCGCCTTCCTTTGACGAGGGATCGGCGGAGAGGCGCTTGGCGACTTCCTCGAACGCCTCGCCCTTGGCGAGCGCGGCCTGCGCGTCCTTCACCTCCGCTTCGGAGCGCAGGACGATCAGGCGCAGCTCGGCGTGCTCGCTCTGCAGGATGTAGGCGCGCGTCGTGCGTTCGGCGAGCAGCTGCTGCAACGCCTCGCTGCGCATGCGCTCGCGGTAGACCAGCGGATCGAGCCCGAGCACCTGATCGACCCAGGCGTCGAGCGCGAGACCCGGCCGGCGCTTCTGGATCTCCTTCTCCATCTGCGCGACCGCGGCTTCGTAGGCCTTCTGCGCCGACTCGGGCGGGAGCTCGACACCCAGGCGCGCGGCCTCGGCGCGCACGAGGCGCGTGAGCACGAGGTGGTCGAGCTCGTCGAGCGCGTCCGCCGACTTGTGGTGCACCCACTGCGCGACGAGCTCGCGGATGTCGAGCGCTTCACCCGCGACGTTCGCGATCGGTACGCCGGCCGGCGCGGCGCCGGGACGCGCGGGCGCCGAGGGGGCCGTCGCTCCTCGATCCTGCGCGGGAGCGCCGCTCGACGCAGGCGCAGGCACCGGGTCGCTCGCGCCCGCGGGAGCGGGCGGCGCGGGCGCGGGGCTCGGTTGGCTCGCGGGCGCGGAGCTCGCCGACTCCGCCGGTGGCGTCCACGGCGACGGCGATGCGGGACGGCGTGGATTCGGAGCGGCCGAGCAGGCGACCAGCGCCAGCGCGAGAACGGCGTTCATGATGCGGAGGTGGCTCATCGAGACGGAAGGACGGAGCGACGGCGACGGCGACGGCGACGGCGGAGCTCGGCGCTCGCGCGCGCTTGCGGCGGAGTTCGACGCGCGCTCGCCGCGTGCGGACGCGGCGCGGCGAGCGACGGCGCGGCTCAACGGTAGCGAATGCGGCGCACCGCGGCGACGCCGTGGCAGCCGGGGCACTCGCGCGTCGCTTCGTTCGACGGCGCGCGGTTCGAGTTGCCGTTGTTGCCGCGCTGCGTGCCCGTCCCGGCCGTGACCAGCGTCTCGATCAGCCCCTTGCCCGCGCATTCGGCGCACGGCTGGATCATCGGCTTGGGGTCGACCTCGAGGTCGCCCGAGTTCTCGACGTACCACGCGAGCACCCAGCTCGCGCGCGCGCCGGGAGAGAGCTCGTTCCAGGCGCTCTGGCGCTCGTCCTTCTGGTCCGCGGCGGTCTGCGCGCGGCGCGCGATCTCCTGCGTCTCGAGGAAGCGCTTGATCTTGGCCTCGAGCTGCGCGCGCTGCTGGTCGACCTGCGCCACGGGCTTCTTGTCGCCTTCCTTCTTGCCGTCGTCGTCGTTGCCCTTGAGCGCCGCGGCCTTGCCGAGCAGCCACGTGCCCAGACCGTACGACGCCGTGAGATAGCGCACCTTCTTGCGCGACTTCCACGCCTGGCGCACGTCGTTCTCGGTGGTCGCCTTGCTCGCCTTCTGCACGCCGGCGAGCACGGCCGCGACGATGTCCTGCTTCATCTTGTCGTCGAGGTACGCCATGACCTCGTCGAGCGACTTGCTGGAGACGTCGCGCGCGAGACGCTCGGCGTAGAACATCCACAGGCGCGAGACCTGGTCGCCGACCCAGGCCGTGCGCGCGCGGATCGCGCGGTCGTAGCGCTTCTTCGCCTCGGACTGCAGCGTGCTCGCCGGGAATTTCTCCTTGAACGCGCTCGCGCGCGCGAGCGCCGCGTCGAACTTGGCGCGCTTGGTGAGCTGATCGATCGCGGCCAGGTACTCGAGCTCGGCCTGCGCCTTGGCCTTCTCCGCCACGCGCGAGAGCGCGAGGCGCACGTCGTCCTTGCGGAAGGAGGCGTCGAGCTCGCTCGCCTTCTTGTAGTGCTCGGTCGCGTGCGCGAAGTCGAAGGCCTTCTCGCAGAACTGCGCAAGCTCGAACTGCCCTTGCGCATGGCTCAGGTCGGCGTTCGCCGCGGCCTGCGCGTAGAGCTCGTCGGGCGTGTACACCTCGCGCGCGGCGACCTGCACGATGTCGCCGATCTGCGCGATCTGGTCCTTGGGCAAGGTCAGCGTTCCCGAGGCGGTCTTGAGCAGGATCGACGCGCCGCTCTTGTCGACGATCTTGCCGATGAATTCGGCGCCCTTGACCGTCACGAGGCGATCGGCGTCGATCATGAGCTCCTCTCCCGACTCGTCCAGGTAGCCGAAGCGCGTGCGCAGGTCGCGCTCCTCGACCGGATCGAGCCAGTTCCACGGCAGGTGCAGCACGCCGCCGGTGTCGAGGCGCTGGAACACCAGGCCGTCGACGTCGTGCGATTGGATCGCGCCCCACTGCACGGAACCGTCGCGCAGGCGCAGCATCAGCGGCGCATCCTGCGTCGCGGCCTGCGCCGAAGCGCCCGGAACCCACGCCAGGCAGGCGAACGCACAAGAGAGGAGGAAGAGCTTCATCTGGGTGCCGATTGTAGTGCCGAGAGCTCGGCGGTTGTTTCGTGCGCGTCTCAGCGGGCCGGAGCGGGCGCCGTTGCAGGGGCTGAATTCGCCGCGGGCGCGGCCGCGGCCGGCGTCGTGCGGTTGGGGTCGATGAACTGGCGGCGCAGGCGTTCGCCGAAGGGCAGCTCGCGCACGAGCAGCGTCGTGATGCGCCGCTCGCGCCGCACTCCCGAGGAACTCCACGAGAGCGAGACGTCGACGCGGTACTCGTCGTCGCGGCGCGGGTTCTGCACGGCGGTCGCCGAATAGACGACGCCCTCGGAGCCGGGCAGCAGCTTGTCCTTCACCGGCAGCGGCTCGCCGGGCTCCAACGTGCCGTCGGGACCGGGGACGAGCGGGAAGAAGCTCTCCTGCAGGTCCGCGATCACCGCTTCGGCCGCGGAAGCCGCCTGCGTGCGCTGTTCGGCCGACTTCGTCAGCGCCGCGCCGAGCGTGAGCAATCCGAGGATCGCCGCCATGCCGAAGAGCAGGATGCCGAGCGCGAGCAGCACCTCGAGGATCGTGAAGCCCGCGCGCGCGCGGCGCGCCGTGACGGAGCGTGCGCATCTCATCGCAGGTCCCAGTCCTCGCGGTACGTCGCGATCGTGATCTCGCGCGCCAGGCGCCCGCCGTGGTGCAGCATGGCCTTCGCGCCGTGCAGGCTCGCTTGCGTGCCGCGCTGCGCGCGCTTGACCTGCACGCGGTTGCCGTCGACGGAGACGACTTGCATCCATTCGAAGTCGACGAGCAGGAACGTGTCCGCTCCACGCGGCACCCGCTCGCCGTCGTCGACGACGAGCTCCACCTCGTTCGTGTCGAGCGGCTGCGCGAGCCAGGTGCGGCGCTCGCGATCGATCGCGCGCTCGAACTCGAACTCGAAGCGCACGCGGCGCGGCAGGAGCGCGCGCTCGCGCGCCTTGGGCAGCCCCGGCGCCGGCTCGTTGAACGGATGCGCGTGCACGTCGGGCCGTCCGCGCGTCCACGCGTCCCACGACGTGGCCACCGACTCGGGGCCGGCGGAGACGTCCCAGCCGTCGTAGACGATCGAGGTCTGCGACGCGAGGCGCACGTCCATCCAGAGCACGCCGCTCGTCACCGGCTCGGTCGCGCCGGCGGGAGCGCGGTTCGACGCGCCGAAGAAGTCCGGCGCGAAGAAGGACTTCGTCGCCGGATCCCCCACGCGCCGAGCGCCGCGCCAGAGGATGCCTTCGGTGCGCGCGTCCTTGTTCGTGAACGAGGCCGGCACGACGAGCCAGAGCACCTCGACCAGCGCGGGCTGCGCGCGTTGCACGTCGACCGCGCCTTCGTCGCCGCCGCCGGTCTTGGCGAGTCCATTCTGCGCGTCGTCGAGCGCGATCACGCGCTCGACGTCGGCCGCCGAAGCCTGGCGCACGCACGAGATGCGCGGCCATTTCACGTCGGCCGCGCCGTCGCCGTCGGTGTCGAAGCGCACCCACTCGACGATCAGGTCGCCGCGCGGGCCGGGCTCGAGCCCGCGCAGGTCCGCCGCGAGCATGTCGATCACCGTCGACGACATCTCGAGCGACGTGCGGCGCGTGTCGGCGCGTCGCCACATCGAGAGCGAGCGGTCGATGAGCTGGAACACGGCCACGAGCAGGAGCGAGAAGATCCCGAGCGCGAGGATGAGCTCGACGAGCGTCAATCCCGACGTGACCGAGCGCGAGCGGTGCATGGCGGTGCTCGACTTCATCGCTCCACGCTCCGCAACGTCAGGCTCGGCGCGACGTAGCTCGCGCCGAACATGCGCAAGCGCGGCGTCTGCTTCCAGCCGTGCGCCTTGCCGGTCTTCGGATCGAAGGCTCCGGGCGAGTAGCGCACGAACACGCGCCAATCGATGCGATCGGACTGCCTGCCGATCGGGAGCGGCTGCCCCTTGTCGTCGCCTTGCCACCACAGCGCGAGACGCTTGTCCGTGTCGGGATCGGCGTCCCAGGGCGCGTCGGGGTCGGTGCGCTGCAGGACGCCGATCTGCGCGCTGTCGGTGTCCTCCTTGGTGAAGAAGCAGCCCTTCCAGAACGACGCGGGCTGATCGAGCGTGAGACCGAAGTAGTGGAGCTCGCTCGCGTCCGCGCGCGGCGACCAGCGATCCCAGTAGCGGAACGGGAAGAGGATCACGGCTTCGCCGGCGGAGTGCGCAACGGCCGTGGTGCCGAAACGCCCGCGGAAAAGGCCTTCACCGGCCGCATCCATCGCGCCCGGAGTCGTCGAGCCGCGCGGCATCTCGAGCCCGCCGCTGACGAGGCGCGTGTAGTGGATGAGCTCGTCGCCGATGAGCACCGTGCCCTGCTCGGGGAAGTCGTCGGTGCTCGCGACCGGCAGCGTCGCCTCGCCCGGACCGATCGGCGACGCGAGGAACGTGACCGTCGCGGCCTCGAGCCAGCGCACGGGCTCGGTCAGGTCGTGCGGTTGCGGTCGCGTGCCGAGCAGACCGCGGCCGTTCGTGCAGATCTGGATCTGGCCCGTCTCGGGATCGCGCGAGTCGTAGCACACGATCTCGTCGCCGATGCGCAGCAGGCCCGCGTCCTCGGGCAGATCCTTGAGGAAGCGCACGTTGATGTCCGAGTTGTCGCCGTAGGCCGTGCGCACCGCGTCCTTGCGCACGAAGAGCGTCAGGTCGGTCTCGCCGACCGGAGTGGTCGAGCCCGTACCCGGCGGATTCGACTCGAGGATGAACGCCCCTCCGCGCCAATCGGTGCGCTGCGTGCCGGTCTGGATCGGCGAGAACTGCGTGTCGCCGAACGTGAGCTCGTCGACGATCGCCGCGGGAACTTCGCCGGGCCGCCGATCGTAGGCGCCGCCGATCGCGACCGAGTTCACGCGCCGCGGCAGCTCGCCCGACGGGTAGCAGACCAGGCGCGCGATCTCGCGCGTGTCGTACACCGCGCCCTGGTTGTTCGACGTCGGCACCGTGCCCGGCGCGATAGGTTCCTGGACGCGCTTCTCCAGCGCGACCCAGTTGTACGACCGGAGGCTCGCCGGCTGCGCGTACGTGCCCGTCGGCTGGTTCGCGCCGCCGGGCAGGCCGTAGTTCGGCGCGTCAGCCTGCGTTGGCTCGTTGCCGGCCGGCGGATTCGGCCCAGTCTGCTTCCACGTGACGAACTTCGTCAGCGGGCTCACGAGGTGCGAGCGGTGCACGCGCACGGGCCACCCGAGGTGATCGCTCTCGTGCGTGAAGAGAAAGGCCGCGTCCTGCGCTCCCGGACGTCCGCCGGAGAGCCCGTTCTCGACCACGCCGAACACCGGCAGGATCTCGACGCCGCGGACGTGCGGCTGCGCGAACGTGCCCATGACGCCGCGGAACTGGAACACCGACGCGGCGGCGTCGCTGATCGGATAGTCGACGTTCTGATTGCGACCGCGGCGCGGTTCCCAGTTGGGCGAGTACTGCGCGGCGGGCGCGGCGGCGGGTGGTGCGGGCGCGGCGACGAGCGGCGCCGCCATGCCGCCGGGTTGAGACGGGCCACCTCCGCCGCCGGGCTGGCCCGGGCCTCCATTCGGGTTGAGCGGCGGGAGCGGGTGAGGGTTGGTCAGGATGTCGTAGAGCTCCCACAACGCCTGCGGCCGCGAACGCACGAGGTGGCCGCCGCCCGTGCCGCTGCCCGGGAGGAAGTCGTCGTAGCGCACCCACTCGGTCTTCTCCGCGGCGTCGAGCTCGGTGATCTGCGCCACGTGCGTCTGCGCGACATCGGTGTCGTAGTCCGTCTGCGTCGAACCCGGAACCGAGAGCGAGATCGGGACCACGAACACGGATGCGTCGCGGTACGCATTGAACGACACCAGGCCGGCCACCGGGTTGTTGAGGAACAGACCCGTGAACATCACGACGAAGCTGCGCTCGTAGTTCGCCGCGGAGAGGTCCATCAAGCCGAGCGTGGCGAGGTTCCCGCTCGGATCGTCGCTGAGCGCGCGCAGCACGCTCGGGCCGATGCCTCGCTGGACGATGTTCAGGACGTTGTCGCTCCAACCGGAGTAGCGCACGATCTCGATGCCGCCGACCGGCGGTTGCCCCGGCGCGGGCTGGATGCCGCCGAGGGTGAACTGGATGATCGCCGCGTAGCCGCCCTCGGAGTGGAAGGCTTTCATCGTCTCCGCGACCGGTCGATTGACGTCGTCGGGACACCCGAGCACGAGCCCGGTGAACGGCGTGCCGCGCGTGATCCCCAGGCCGACCTCGAACGGGAAGCCCAGGAACGTGGCCTCGATCGGCATGCCCTGCGGCTGCGGCGTGCCGACGACGCCGACGGCGCGCGCGACACGCCACGTGCCGAGGTCGCTCGGCAACGCGGCGTGACCGGTGGGCACTCGCGTCGCGACCGGCGCGCTGTAGCCGTACAGCTCGACCGTCGTGCCCGCTCCGTGATTGGTCGCGATCGCGGCGAGCGCGGCGGGCACGTCGGAGTTCGAGGGGAACGTCGCGGCGGCCGTCGTATCCGTCGAGTTGTAGCGCGTGCGCGCCGTGCGTCCGCCGAAACCCGCGTAGCGCCCCGTCGCCTGATGCGACGCGCTCATCCCGCCGTTCTGCACCGTGACCTCGACGAGCTCGTTGCCGATGCGCACCGTGCAGCGCTCGGGGAAACCCTCGGTCGATTCGACCGGGATCGAGCCCCCGCTCGTCTGGATCCCGCCCGTCAAGCGCGTGAGGCCGGGCCGGCGCACGCCGTACGCCATGCCGTTGACGCGCAGATCGATTTGGCTCGGCCGATTGCCGCGCACGTCGATCGCGATGTGGCTCCAGACGTCGAGCGGCAGTCCCGGTCCGTCGCCCTTGGCCAGCGCGAACCGCGCTTCGCCCGCTTCCTTGAAGGTCGTGTCGGGATGATCGCCCGCGCCGTCGAGCACCTGCAGGATCAGATCCTGCGCGTCGAGCGAGAGCGACACGCGGTCGGTCTCGTGCGCCGTGCCTCCGAGATCGAGCAGCCGATCGACGCCGAGCGTGCGCGGCTTGACCCACATCTCGAACGAGAGCGGCCGGCACAACGGCACGGAACCGGAAGCCCCGCTCGATCCCGTGCCCACCTTGTCGGTCCACTGCACGAGCGGATCGTCCGTCGCGCGCACGATGACCTCGTCGGGCAGGTAGCGCCCTTCGGGATCGCGCGTCTCGTGATCGAAGTGCAGCACGCGGCCCTTGCGCCGGCCGAGCTCGTCGCGCCGCGACGGCCAGAGCTGCGTCCACGCCGTCTGCTCGCGCGAGGCGAACACGCGCTCGGCGGTCGGCGTGGTCGAGAGGTCGTTGAACGCGCTCGTGTCGGTGAAACCGGGCAGGTACGGCACGCCGTCGAAGGTCCCGAGGTTCGCCCACACGCGCGAGGGCGGCGTCGCGTTGTAGTCGTAGCGCGAGGTCGCGTTCGGACCCGTCGACCAGCCGGGAGCCTCGCTCGAGAGGCGCAGCGACTCGTCGAAGTCCTCCTGGCGCGCCCACAGGCGCAGGAGCTCGCGCTGCGGCGCGACGACGGCGACCTCGTCGCGCACGCGGCTCGCGCGCTCGACGCCGGAGGGTGCGTTGACGGCCGCGCGCAGCTCGAGCGCGTACACGTCGCGCGTCGTGAAGCAGAACGGCATCGTCGAGTAGGCGAGCGTGCCG
>JBGATX010000183.1:0-11486 GCA_044228975.1 Planctomycetota bacterium
GCCGGGCATCGATTCGCTGCGGCACGTGTGGTGGCACGCGACGAACAGCGTCGGCGCCAACCTGCCGCGCCTGTTCGCGCCGCGCGCCGAGCGCGACCACCTCGACCAGCTCAGCCGCGCGCGAGAGAACGCGTTCGCTCTGCCGCGCGTGCGCGCGGCGGTTGGTGACGAAGGCGTCGAGGTCTTCGGCTGGGAGCACGCGGTGCTCGCGCTCAATCATCTGCGCTGGAACCCGCGCTTCGTCCCGCAGGCGTATTCCGTGCTGACCGAACGTCTCGCCGAGCGCAACGCGCGCGACCTCGAGGCCCCCAGCGCTCCGCGTTTCGTGCTCCTGCGCGGCGGGGCGCTCGACCTGCGCCTGCCGACGCTCGAGGACGGGCTCGCGCTGCGCGTCCTGTTGCGAGACTACCGTCCACGGCTCGCCGAGGGCGGATTCGTGCTCTTCGAGCGCGCTTCCACGGCGCCGCAGCGCGAAGCGTTGCGCGAAGAGCCGCTCGTCGAACGCGAGCTCGCGTTCGGCGAGGTTCTGGCGCTCGACGCCGAGCTCTCGACGATCGATCCGGGTGCGAGCTGCTTGATGCTGCGCATGGGACTGCGAGCGACCGCCGCGGGCCGCGCGCGCGCGTTCCTCTACAACGCGCCGCCGGTCTGGCTGGAGGTCGAGCTCGAGGACGGAGCGCGCACGCGCTGGCGTCTCCTGCCCGAGCTCGCCTCGAGCGGCGCGCTGATCGCGCCGTTCCTCGCCGATCACGATGCGCTCGTGCGCTGGGTGCGCGGCGCGCCGGTCGCGCGCGTGCGCCGGCTGAGCGTCGTCGAGCCGGAGAGCGGTTGGGGCCGCGCGTGCTGGCTGAGCCCGGTGCAGGTGAGCGTCTCGCGCGTCGAAGGACTCGTGCCGCGGGTCTCGCCGGCGCAATCGCGCGAGCTCGAATTCTCGATGTTCGCGACCCCGCCGACGCGCACGCTCGCCGCCCAGCCGCCGCGCCGGGCGATGTTCCGCGAGCGCCTCGAGGTGCTCGTCGTGCGACCGCCCGCGAGCCTCGTGTACGAGCTCCCCGCCGGTCATCACCGCGTGCGCGCGACGCTCGGTCTGCAGCGCGAACCCGTGGGCGGCGCGCTGAGCGGCACGCGCTTCCTCGTGCGCGTGCGCGGCGCTGGCGAGCCGCCGCGCGTCGCGTGGGAGCGGGAGCTCGATCCGCTCGCGCGCCCCGACGATCGTTTCCTGGCGCAGCTCGATCTCGAGCTCGACTTCGAGTCGCCGGCGACGGTCGAGCTCGTCACCGAGGCGCTGGTCGACGGCCCCACGGCGCTCGCGCCGTTCTGGTCGGGAATCTCCGTCGAGTGAGAGGCCTCGACGCGCTCGACGTCGACGGGCAATCTCGATCGAGGTCGCCGCGCTCACTCGTGCCGCAGCGCCGCGATCGGGTCCATGAGCGCGGCGCGGCGCGCGGGATAGATGCCGGCGAGGATCGCGACGCAACCGGAGATGGCCATCGAGACGCCCACGAAGCTCCAGGCGATCTCCGCCTTCCAACCGGTGAAGCGCACGACGCCCGAGATCGCGGCCAGGCCGAAGAGGCAGCCGAAGGCGCCGCCGACGATGCCGATCGTCGCGGTCTCGGTCAGGAACTGGAGCACGATGTCGCGCCGGCGGGCGCCGAGCGCGCGCCGCACGCCGATCTCCTTCGTGCGCTCGGTGATCGTGGCCAGCATGATGTTCGCGATGCCGATGCCGCCGACGAGCAGCGAGATCGCGGCGATCAGGATCATGACCTGGCTGAAGACGGCCTGGGTCTTCTCGCTCTCCTCGAGCAGGTCGAGCGGCACGACGATCTCGTAGTCCTTCTTCTGGTGCGAGTGCTTGAGCACGGCATCGACCACGCGCGAGGTCGTGCGCACGAGCTCGGGCTCCTTGGCGACGACGATCATCTGGTCGAGCTCGACGTTCGTGCTCTCGGTGTTGCCGTTGCGCTCGACGTAGGTGAACGTGCCGAAGGCGCGCATCGAGGTCGAGTACGGGATGTAGACCTCCTGCGCGCGATCGTCGATGGCGATGGCCTTGCTCGAGTACGAGCGGAAACGTTCCGACTCGAGCAGGCCGACGATCTCGAAGGGCTGGTTGCCGATGTGGATCGATAGCCCGATCGGATCGTCGAGGATCTCGAGCTGTTCGATCAACCCGCGGCGCACGATGCACACCTTGCGCGCGGCGTCGGAGTCGATCTCGTTGAAGCGCCGGCCGCGCGCCACGTCGAGGTGGAACATCGAGAGGTGCTCGGGCAGCACGCCCAGCACCGACGCGTCGCAGCGCCGGCTGCCGCTCCACACCGGTTCCTTGACCAGGTTCACCGGCAGGAGCCTCTCGACGCTCGGGCAGGTGTGCTCGATCAGGCTCTGGTCCTTGAACGTGAGGCCGTAGTTGTCGACCCACTTCTCGTCGTTCTGCGTGTCGGTCTTCGTCTCCTGCGGCGGCTTGATCGAGTTGACGATGATGTTGCAGATGCCCATGCCCTGGATGCGCTCCAGGATCTCGCGCCGCGCGCCCGCGCCGACCGAGAGCATCGCCATCACCGAGCCGACGCCGAAGATCATCCCGAGCATCGTCAGGAACGAGCGCAGCTTGTTGCGGTAGAGGTTGCGCAATCCGAGGGCGAAGACCTCGAGCACGCGCTCGATCCAGGCGCTCACGCGTTCGCGCTCCCCGCGGCTTCCGCGAGCACGGGCGCGCGCGGCGCGTTCGCCGCGGCGGCGTTGCGCCGGTCGTCGAGCACCAGGCCGTCGCGCATCTCGATCACGCGCGGCAGGCGCGCGGCGATCTCGGGGTTGTGCGTCACCATCACGATCGTGCGTCCCGCGCGGTGCAGACCGTGCAGGAGCTCGAGCACGTCCTCGCCGTTCTTCGAATCGAGGTTGCCGGTCGGCTCGTCGGCCAGGATCATCGCCGGCTCGTTCGCCAGGGCGCGAGCGATCGCGACGCGCTGGCACTCGCCGCCGGAGAGCTGCGTGGGATGGTGCGTGAAGCGATGCTGCATGCCGACCGAGGTCAGGAGCTTGGCCGCTCGCGCGCGCCGCGTGTGGCGCGTCATGAAGCCGTAGACCATCGGCACTTCGACGTTCTCGAGCACCGTGAGCTGCGGGATCAGGTTGAACGACTGGAAGATGAACCCGATCGACCGGTTGCGCACGCGCGAGAGCCGGTCGTCGTCGAGCGTCGACACGTCGTGGCCGTCGAGCACGTAGCGCCCGCTGGTCGGCCGGTCGAGGCAGCCCAGCAGGTTCATGAGCGTCGTCTTGCCCGAGCCCGAGCGCCCGACGATGCCGACGAACTCGCCGCGCTGCACGGTGATCGCGATGCCGCGCAACACCTCGAGCTGCGCGGGCGCGACGCCGTAGGACTTGCGCACGTCCTCGAGGTGGACGATCTCGGCGTGCTCCGGCGCGGGCTGCATGGCGTCAGCTCTTGGGCGTCGCGGGCGTGCCTGCGGCGGAAGCGTCGGGCGTCGTGCTCTTGCTCGCGTCGCTCGCATCCTTGCTCGCGGCCGGACCGCCGGAGCGCGGGTCGTAGAGCACCACGAGCTCGCCCTCGTTCAGGCCTTCGACGAGCTCGACCAGATGCGCGTTGTGCTTGCCGATCTTCACTTCGCGCTTCTCGTAGGAAGCACCCTTCACGACGAAGGCGAAGTGCTTGCCCTCCTCGGCCAGGATCGCGTGCACGGGAACCGAGAGCACGTTCTTCAGCGTCTCGACCTGCACTTCGACCTTGGCCGTCGTGCCGGCGCGCAGCTCGATGTCGACCGGCTCCATCGTCACCTCGACCTCGAACGAGCGGCCGTTCGAGGCGCTGCTCCAGCGCGAGCTGGCCACCGTCGCGACGCGCGTGACCTTGCCCTTGAAGCTCCGGTTCTTGATCGCCTCGAGCGTGACGACGACGTCCTGGTCGACCTTGACGAGGTCGATGTCGCCTTCGTGCACGGAGCTCAAGACCTGCATCTCGGTCAGGTCCGGGATCGTGAACACGGTGATCCCCTGCCAGATCGAGTTGCCGACCTTGATCTGGTCGTGCTCCCAGGGGCGCGTCGGATCGCCGTAGAGCACGATCCCCGGCCGCGGAGCCTTGATCGTCATGAAGGAAATCTCCTTCTCGAGCTGCGCGAGGTTCGCCTCCATCGACTTCACCGAGCCCTCGATGCCGTGCACCTTGCCCTCGCGCTCCTTCGCGCCGATCTCCGACTTCGCGCGCGCGTTCGTCAGCGCGCGCTCGGCGTCCTTGACGGCGTTCTTGCGCTGGGCGATCTCCATCGGCTTGGTGTAGACCTCGAAGAGCTCGAGGTTCTTGAGCGCGTTCTCGACCTCGATCCTCTTCTCGCTCACGCCGATGCGCTCGAGCTCCTCCTCGTTCTTCGTGAAGAAGCCCGCCGCGCGCAGCTCGGGCACCTTGGCGAAGGTCTCCTCGGCGCGCGCGAGCTCGGAGCGCGCCTTCTCGACGGCCAGGTTCAGCTTGCGCAGCTCGTTGGGCGACTCGCCGAGCTCGTACATCTCGAGCTTCTTCTTCGAGACCTCGACCTCGAACTCGGCCTTCTCGACCGCGGCCGTCGACTCGCGCGACTGGATCTCGGCGTCCGCGCGCGCGGCGTCGAGCTCGATCCTCTGCTGCACGAGGCGGCTCGAGAGCTCGTCGCGCTGGTTCTGCGCCTCGGTCTTCTCGAACTCGCACAGGATCTCGTCCTTCTCGACGGTCTTGCCCTCCTTGACCAGCGAGAGGATCGTGCCCTGGCGCTGGAACTGCGGCGAGAGCGAGACCGAGTTCTTGGCCTTCAAGTAGCCGTTCTCGCTGACGGCGATCTCGAGATCGGCGCGCACGACGCGGTAGGCGGCGTCGGCGCGCAGCGGACTTTCGCCGGCGGCGGCGGAGTTGCTCGTGGTGAGCTTGAAGGCCACCGCGCCGATCGCGATCAGGCCGACGAGGATCAAGAGGGCTTTCATTCGTTCCACATGCCGTGTTCGTCGATGAACAGGATCCCCAGGTTGCGCAACAGGTTCAGGCGCGCGATCTCGTAGTCGACCTTCTCGCGGATGCGCGTGTTCAGCGCCTCGAGCAGCGCTTCCTGCGCTTCGACGACTTCGCGGTTGGAGACGTCTCCGCGCTCGAAGCGCATCTTGGCGATCGAGACGTTTCTTTGCTGGTCCTCGATCAGCTCGGTCTGGATGTCGAGGCTCTGCTTGCGCCGCACGAGCTCGCGAAACGTGCGGCGCACGTCGACGGCGAGGTTGTCCTCGAACTCATCGAGCGAACGGCGCGCGCGATCGAGCGCGATGCGCGACGAGCGGTAGGCATTGCGCTCCGCCAGACGGTCGACGGGCAGGCCGAGCGTCAGCGACGCGCCGTACGTCTGGTCGTCGAGGCGCTGGTCGGCGAACGTCCTGTCGCTTCCGGAGCGGCCGTAGCTCAGATCGAGCGACAGGTCCGGCCGCAGCGAGTCGCGCGCGATGTTCACGCCGCGCACGCTGTCCTCGAGCTGCTGGCGGCGGTTGAGCAGGTCGAGCCGGTTCTGGCGCGCGACGTCGACGGCCGACTCGATGTCCCAGTCGATCGGCACGAAGTCCGGCTCGGCCTCGGCCACGTCGATGCGCTCGCCCGCGGAGAGGCCGAGGAAGATGCGGAAGGAATCGACCGCGAGGCGCAGGTTCTCCTCGACCTCGATCAGGCTGTTCTGCGACTGCAGCTCGCTGCGCTTGGCGCGCAGCACGTCGAGCTGCTTGACGCTGTCGACCACGCCGAAGAGCGCTTCGGCGCGGCGGCGTCCGTCGACGAAGCCCTGGAAGTTGCGCCGCTGGTTCTCGACCGACTGTTTCTGCTGCACGATGTCGTAGAAGCGCCGCGCGACGTCGATCGAGAACGTCTCGCGGAAGAGCTCGAAGTCGCGGATCGCGTAGACGAGGTTTCGCTCCGCCTGGGTCAGCGCTTCGTAGGCCACTTCGCGTCCGAACCCGCGCAGCAGCGGCTGCGACAAGTGGATCCCCGCCGACGAGCTGAAGAAGTCGCCGTGGCCGTCGGCGAAGTTGCTCGCACCGGAGAGGTCGAGCGCGCCGCCGGTCGGCAGGAGCTTGCGCAACGTCATCGTGAGCCCCGCTCCCGACGTCTCCGGGCCCGTGTCGCTGCCCGCGAAGTTGTATTGCAACAGCGCCGTCACCAGCGGAGCGAACGAATGGCGTGTCGCCGTGAGCGAGAGCGCCGTCAGGTACAGCGCCTCCTTCTGCGACACGTAGTCGCGATTCGAGTGCACCGCGATGTCGAGCGCCTCGCTCAACGTGAGCACGCGCACCGACGGATCGGGTGCAGCGGGAGCCGCCGGCTCTTGCGCCGGCGCGGGAGCCGGCGGCGCCGCGTTCGAAGGAGCTTGCGGCACTGGCGCGCCGTCGAGCGCGGCGATGACGCGCGCCGGACTTCCCTGCGCGGCCGGCGCACTCGCGCCCGGCACGTTCGCG
Source organism: Planctomycetota bacterium (assembly GCA_044228975.1). Lineage (GTDB taxonomy): Bacteria > Planctomycetota > UBA1135 > UBA1135 > JADJNY01. The sequence goes on from JBGATX010000183.1 coordinate 6,484, forward strand.
GCCGGAGCTCCCGGCACGACCGGAGCCGCGGGCCCCGCAGGCTCCACGGGCAATGGACTCGCACTGTGCGGCCGCGCCGCCTCCTCACGCCGCCGCCCGATCGTGCGCTCTCGTCCATCGCGCAGGATCTCCCCCACCTCGCGGTCCGCCTGGCGCACGTACTCCTCCGCCGTGCAACCCGCCACGCCGAAACCCGCGATCACGACCAGGAGCGATCTGACGACAGGGATCCGGCAAGCCATGAGCGTGATTCCGACGTCCGGGGGAGGCGCGTGTCGATCGACAACGCCGAAAAGCGCGCGTCCGACGCACGAGGGAAGCTCGCCTTCCGCGCGAAGCTCCAATCTACCCCCTCCCCAAGCACGAGCTACCACCCAACTCCGCCCCTGCGCGCTTCACCACCCTTCGCCGCTCACCCGCCTTCCGACCCAGCACCCCGCGCGGATCCGGGTCGGCCGCCGCGGCCGGCCCGCGTCCGTGCGGGGTCCGCGATGCGGAGCACGCGTGTGTGGCGCGCCGCGTCGGTTCACGCCGTGGCCCTACAGCTCCCTTCCGCCGCCCCCCACCGCATACACATTCACCGCCCCCGGAAACTCCTCCCGCGCCGCCTCCTGCACCTTCCCCAACAACCCGACATCCCCCGTATCCGCGAACACATAGAACTTCCACAGATCCCGATACGACCGCTCGAGATCCGCCAGCCTCGGCACTCGCGCCGCGAACTCCGACAACGGCGCGAGCTTCGCCACACCCGGCCAGCGCACGTGCATGCGCGCTTCCTTCAACTGCATGCGTTGCGCCGGGCAATACACGATCACATCGACCTCGCGTCCCGTCGCGAACCTCACGAGATCCCGGATGCGAGCCTCCGCTTCGATGCGCGCGCGCGCGCCGCCCGGCGCGAAGTACTTCTCGATCAACACCTCCTGCACGCTCGCGTTCTCGTACCTCGGGTACACGCAGGCGCGCTTGTACAACCGTCGCTCGCGAAACCGGCCCACCAGTCCAGCGACGCGCTCGCGCACGGCCTCCCCGCACTTGCGCGTCGAACGTTCGAGCAGATCGAGCACGCCGGCGTCGTCCTGCATCCAGAAGTCCTCCTCGCGCACCGCGCCGGCCGCGAGCGCCGTCTCGACCGCGCGCGCGACGAGAGCTCCCGCCGCGACCTTCGCGTGGTGGTAGTACACGCGCTCGGAGAAGTAGTAGCGCGCCTCGAGCAGCCGCACGACCTCCGACAGGATGTCCTCGCGCAGGAGCTCGTGCTTCGTGAGGTCGATGTAGAGGTTCCCGCTGCGCCGATCGATCTTGAAGTAGCTCGTCACGCGCGGATCGACCGAGAGCTTGAGCCCGGTGAAGTACGCGTCGCGCGCCAGGTAGTCGAGGATGTCGCTCGCGATCGTCCCGCCGACGATCTGGATCCAGCACGGCGGGATCGAGCCCCGGCCGTCCCTCGCCGCGCTTTCCTTGGTCGACAGCACCGCAAGCACTTCCTTGTGCACGCCGAGCTCGCGCAGCACGCGTCCCAGGCTCGTCGTCGGGCCGAGCATCACCTCGAAGCGCGCTGCCTCGTCATGCCGGCCGAAGATCCCGTCCTGGTCCTCGATCGAATGCCCGAAGGGAATGTGGGTCACGTCGTGAATCAGCGCCGCGATGCGGATCACGCGCGCCTCCTCCTCGCCGACGCCGACGCAATGGGCGGGATCGAGTTCGGCCGAACGGTTGACCGCCTCGATCATGTGACCGGCCATGTGCAGGCTGCCGATCATGTGGTCGAAGCGCGTGTGCACGGCTCCGGGGTAGACGAGGTAGGCCGTTCCGAGCTGCTTGACGCCGCGCAGTCGCTGCATTTCGCGCGTGTCGAGCACGCGCAGCTCTTCGTGCGTCAGGTAGACGTCGCCGTGGACCGGATCGCGCACGACGCTGAAGCGTTTCTTTCCCGCCAAGGAATTCCTTTCGAAGCGGCTCATCCTAGCCCGCTCGACGAGCAGCGTCCCGCGCGGGGGGAGCTCCGCGGGAGGTCGACGAGCAGGTGCGCATTCGAGAATCAGACCTCGTGCGCCGTCGTTCCGCAGTGGGGCGCGGAGTTGGTCGTTGAGTTCCGGCGCGCGACTGGACGATCCAGGAACACACGCGACCTGCCCTTCCGCGGGCGGCCCCTCCCTTTTCGACTCCTGACACACGCCATGGATCAGACTCCCACGCCTCCCCAGCAGCGCACCGGCCCCCGTCCCGAAGTGATGGCCTTCGTCGAGCTGGTCGGAGCGCCGCCCGCCGTGGGCAAGGTCGTCAAGGTCGAGCATCACACGGTGACGGTCGAGTTCCCGCGTGATCGCGCGCCGACGCTCGCCATCGCGCGCCAGACCGCGGTCGCGTTCTCGAGCGCCGATCTCGCGACGCCGCTCGCCGTGCGCTCGCGCGTCGTGTTCCGGCGCGACGAGGACGACAAGCTCATCTACGAGTTCCAGTTCAGCCCGATCGACGGCGAGACGCTCAACGCCGTCTTCCGCCGCCGCACCGCGTCGCGCGTGAAGCCGGCGGAGGTCGTGGCCGTGATGGCGCGCATTCCGAATCAAGACCTGACGCCGGGCGTCAGCGCGATGCTCAACGACATCTCGCTCACCGGTCTCTCGCTCTCGATGGGCAGCCAGGGCGAGATGCAGCTCTGCAGCCACGATCGTCTGCACCTCTCGTTCAAATTGCCGAACATCGACCAGGCGATCGAGCTCATCGGTCTGGTGCGCTACCGCCGCATGTACGGCACGATGATCCGCTACGGCATCGAGTACGACGTGGCCGCGACGCACGAGTACGCGACGCAGGAAGAGCGCATCGCCGCCTACATGGTCAAGCGCAAGATCGAGAGCGTGCACAACTCGCTCGGTCAACGCGCCGCCTGATCCCACGCGCGGTCGTTCGAATCACGGCGCTGGTGCCCCGCTCGGGGCGCTGGCGCCGCGTGGTTTCCCGGCGGCCACGGCCTGAACGCGCGAGCGGGAACGCCCGCCGAGTCGCGCTCGCCGGCCGCGAACGCGCTTGCGAACGTGTCGTCGCGGTGACCAGCGCTCCGTCGCGCGAATGCGCAAGGAGTGCAAGAGACACGCAAGCGAGTGCGGACGGTGCTCACTCGCCAACCGTTCGCGCGTTGATGCGGCGCTAGACTCTGGCGCACGTCCATGCAGCTCCTCTCCACCTCGCTGGCGCTCTCCCTGACGCTCCTCGCAGCTGGCGCGCGCAACCAGGAACCCAAGCCCGGCAAGGAGAACGACGGCAGCCGGCTGGTGAAGGTGGCGCTGCTCGCCGACCAAACGGCGCTGCGCGCGGGCGACACGCTGCGCGTCGGCGTGCAGCTCAAGGTGCGTCCGGGCTGGCACATCTACTGGGAGAACGCGGGAGACGCGGGCATGCCCACGCGCGTCCGGCTGCGCGGTCCCGAGGGCTTCGAGCTCGGCGCCGTGCGCTTTCCCGCGCCGCAGCGGCACGAGGAAGAAGGCGAGATCGTCTCGTACATCCACGAAGGCGAGATCCTGCTCGTCGCCGACGTGAAAGCGCCCGCGACGCTCGTCGAAGGGAGCAAGGCGCGCTTCACCGTCGAGTGCGATTGGCTCGTGTGCACCGACTACTGCCTCAGCGGCAGCGGCAAGGCCTCGCTCGAGCTGCCCGTCGCCAGCGCGACGAGCGCGAAGGCGAGCGCGAACGAGGCGCTGTTCCGCGACGCGAGCGCGAAGCTCCCCGGAGCATGGAAGGACGTCGTCGGTGACGCAGCGCGGCTCGCTCTGGCGCCAGGATCGGACGCGGACACGTTCAAGCTCACGATCACGCTCCCGCAGGCCGAGGCGGCGGAGTTCTTCCCCGCGGCGAAGGCCGAATCGAAGCTCGTGCGCCGCGCCGTGAGCAAGGACGGCGCCGGAATGCGCCTCGAGCTCGAGTTCGAGCGCGTCAACGGCACGACGAGCGACGACTGTCGCGGCGTCCTCTGGTTCAAGGGACCGAAAGGCGAGGCGAGTTGCTTCGTCGAGGTCCCGCAATCCGCAACACGTTGAAAGCCCGGGGCGCATCGGCGCCTCCCCAAGAAGAAGGACGAGATCCTCATGTTGAAACGAATCCTGCTCACGAGTGCGCTGGCGGCCCTGTGCCTGCCCTTCGCGACCGCCGCCGACGGCCCTGCGGCCAAGCCCGTGGCCGGCAGCCAGCATGCGAAGGACGAGAAGGGCCAGGAGCCCAAGCACGATCCCAAGAAGGAAGAGAAGAAGGACGACAAGCCCGCCGCGGAGCTCGGCAAGCCCGCGCCCGAGTTCGCGCTCAAGGACCTCGACGGCAAGGAGATCAAGCTCTCCGACTACAAGGGCAAGATCGTCGTGCTCGAGTGGGTCAACCCGCAGTGCCCGTTCTGCGTCGCGGCGTACAGCGAGACCGGCCCGCTGCGCGAGCTGCCCGAGCGCATGAAGAAAGAAGGCGTCGTGTGGCTGGCGATCAACTCCGGCAGCGGAGAGAGCGGCGCGGTCGAGCTCAACAAGAACTTCCTGAAGGACAACAAATCGACCGTCACCTGCCTGCTCGATCCGTCCGGAGCGACGGGCCGCGCGTATGGCGCGAAGACGACGCCGCACTGCTACGTGATCGACGAGAAGGGAGTGTTGCGCTACCGCGGCGCGCTCGACAACGCTCCCGGCGGCAAGGTCGCCGACAAGGAGACCAAGACGAACTACGTGCAGAAGGCGATCGAAGAGCTCAAGGCCGGCAAGGCCGTGACGATCGCCGACACGAAGTCCTACGGCTGCACGGTCAAGTACGCCAAGCCGTAGTCGCGACGACCACGGTTCGATGACGCAGGGCGGCTCCGGCCGCCCTGCTCGTTTTCCAGGCCGACGGCGCGCGCGCCGCGCCACGCTCACCGTCCCTCGACGGCGATCGCCTGGGAACTCCGCCGAGCGCGCGCGAACGCAAGTCCGTCATGCGCAGGTTCTCCGACGAAAACCCCGACCGCGCGCCGAGCCGATCTAGAA
>JBGATX010000005.1:0-79731 GCA_044228975.1 Planctomycetota bacterium
TCACCGAGCGGTGCCTCCGGGGATTCGCCACTCATCGAGGCTCGCGGCCCCGCGGCTCAACTCAAACTCGCGCGCAGCGCGCTATCGAGCCGGAACTCCGCATACGGTACACGGCATCTTTCTCACCGATTCGCCGCGCCGCGAGCGGGATCGAACGCCGCATGTGCGCAATGCGACGAATCGGTGAGAAAGATGCCGTGTACCGTACTCACGCCCACAGCACGAGGTCGTCCAACGCGCGCTCATCGCCGTTGGAGGCGCGCGCGCGCACGCGGATGCCGTAGGCGAACGAGCCCGAGCGCTCCATGCGCTGCGAGCCCTCGAAAGTCTGCACGCCCGAGTGCACCGCGCCCACCGGGGCGAGCGCGAGCTCGACGCGGTTCTTCACGTCGCGCTCGCCGTTGGCGTGGCCGAGCACGAGGTCGACCCGCAGGTCGCCGGCCGCGAGCGTGCCGAGCGCGATCTCGACGCGCACGTCGATCGAATCGCCGACCTGGATCGACGAGAGATCCGCGATGTGCGCGCCGGCGATGCGCACCTCCGCGAAGCCCTTGCGGATGCGCGCCTGGCGCTCGACCTGCGCGCGCAGCGGGCCGAACTGGTCGGCCGAGAGCGCGTACCATGCGCGCGCAAGCTGCGCGTAGGCGCGATCGCGGTACTCGCCCACCATGCGATCGGTGTTGAACACCGGCGGGATCGTGAGCAGATTGTGGCGCGCGCGCTCGAGCCACTCGCGCGGCAGCCCGCGCGGATCGCGCTGGAAGTAGAGCGGCACGACTTCCTCCTCGAGCAGGTGGTAGAGGTTCTCGCCGTCGAGCTCGTCCTGCAGCTCCTGGTTGGGATACACGCGTCCTCCGCCGACGGCCCAGCCGTTCTTGCCGTCGTGCGCTTCGATCCACCAGCCGTCGAGCACCGACAGGTTCAGGCCGCCGTTGGCCGAGACCTTCATGCCCGAGGTGCCGCTCGCCTCCAGCGGCCGGATCGGATTGTTGATCCACACGTCGACGCCCTGCACGAGGGCGCGCGCGAGCTCGATGTCGTAGTCCTCGATGAAGAACAGGCGGCCGACGAGCTCGTTCGAACGCGACGCGGCCACGACCTGCTTCAGGATCTCCTGGCCGTGCTTGTCGTTGGGATGCGCCTTGCCGGCGAACAGCACGCGCACCGGCCGCTTCTCGTCGGCGAGCACGCGCCGCAGGCGCTCGACATCGCGCAACAAGAGCTGCGCGCGCTTGTAGGGCGCGAAACGCCGCGCGAAACCGAGCCAGAGCGCGTCCTCGTTCAAACCGTCGAGCATGCGGTGCAGCACCGCGGGGCTGTCGTGGCGCTCGTGGAAGTTCTGCTCGAGACGCTCGCGCACGACCTCGAGCATGCGCTTGCGCGCTTCCTTGCGGATGTTCCACAAGGCCGCGAGATCGAGCGCCGGAGCGCGGCGCGCGAAGTCCTCGCCCGTGACGGCGCGGTCGCGCGCGCCGAGCAGCGTCGAGAGGCGCGGATCGACCCACGTCGGCAGGTGCACGCCGTTGGTCACGGCCTGCACCGGCACTTCGGTCTCGAGCAGGCGCGGCCAGAACGGCTGCAGGAGCTTCTGGCTCACGCGTCCGTGCAGCTGGCTGACGCCGTTGACGAAACCCGCGAACGACAGCGCCAGGTACGTCATGTTGAACGAGCCGGCGTCGTCCTCGGCGCGGCCGAGCGCGAAGAAGCGCTCCCACGGCACGCCGACCCACTCGGGCGCGTCGGAGAAATAGCGCCGCATCAGGTCTTCCGAGAAACGGTCGTGGCCCGCGGGCACGGGCGTGTGCGTCGTGAAGAGCGTCGTCGAGCGCACGAGCTCGCGCGCCTGCTCGAAGGTCAGGCCGACCTCGCGCACCAATCGGCTGACGCGCTCGAGCACGAGGAACGCCGCGTGGCCCTCGTTGACGTGGTAGGCGCTGGGCCAGAGGTTCAGGCGCGCGAGCAGTTTCTTGCCGCCGCGGCCGAGCACGATCTCCTGGCGCAGGCGCAGCTCCTGGTCGCCGCCGTAGAGCTGGCGCGTGATGTCGCGGTCCTCCTGGCGGTTGCTCTCGACGTTCGAATCGAGCAGGTACAGGTCGACGCGGCCGACCTGCACCTTCCACGCACGCAGCACGAGGCTGGAGCTCGGCAGCTGCAGCGTGATCTCGAGCGGCGCGCCGTGCTCGTCGAGCACGAGCTCGAGCGGCATGTCGCGCGGATCGTTCTCGGCTTCCGAGTTGATCTGGTCGCCGGCCGCCGTCATGCGCTGCTTCACGTAGCCCATGCGGTAGTACAGGCCGACGGCGACGAGCGGCAGCGCGAGATCGCTGGCGGACTTCAGGTGATCGCCGGCGAGGATGCCCAGGCCCCCGCTGTAGATGCGCAGTGACTCGTGCAGGCCGAATTCGGCGCAGAAATAGGCCACCGGATGCTCGCTCGAGATCGCGATGCCGGCGCCGAGGTCGAAGGGCTTGCCCTTGGTCGCCATGTAGGCGTCGAAGCGCGCCAGCGTCTTCTCCAGCCGCTCGACGTAGTTCTTGTCCGCCGCGCGCGCGGCGAGGTCCTCGAGGAAGACCTCGCGCAGGTACGTGATCGGGTTGTGGTGCAGCGCGTCCCACTTGCGCGGGAACACGTCGCGCAGGAGCGCGGTCGCCTCGGCGTCCCAGCTCCACCACAGGTTGCGCACGAGGCGCTGCAGCCCGGCGATCTCCTTCGGCAAGGTCGCCGCGACCTCGAAGCGCACGAGGTGCGGCCGCTGCGCCTGCGTCGCGCGCGTGACGGGCACGACGGCCTTGGGCGCGCGCATGCGGAACGCGGTCTTGCCGAGCGTGCGCTCGCCCGCGGCGGAGATCGCGCGCGAGAACGCGCTCTCGTAGCGCGCGATCAGATCGCTCCACGACGTGAGCTGGGCCGTGCGCCGGCACGTCTGCACGAGCTCGTCGCGATCGCGCTCCTCGCTGAACGCGACCTCGAGGAACGCCGCGAGATCGTGCGCGACCTTGGCATCGTCGACGCCCACGCGCGCGAGCACGTGCACGCCGTTCTCCCACTTGAGCCGGGCTTCGTGCGCGAAGCGTCCGAACCCCGCGCAATCGGTCGTAATCGTCGGCACCCCGACGGCGAGGCTCTCCTCGGGCGTGTAGCCCCACGGCTCGTAGAACGAGGGGAAGGCGCTCATGTCCATCGCGCGCAGCACCGCTTCGTACGGCAGATCGAAGAGGCCGTCGCCGGGACCGAGGTAGATCGGGATCTGGATCACCTTGACGCGCGCGCCGTGCGCGTTGGTGAAACCGAGCTTCTTGCAGTGCTGCTGCAGCGGGTCCTTCTCGGGATCGAAGAGGTTGTGCGTCGAGAGGCCCAGCGGCTCGAGATCCGCGGCCTGGCTCGGAGCGTCGCTCGGGAGCTTCAAGCGCTCGAGCACTTCGCGGCGCACGCCCGAATTGCCGGCGGGAACGAGCACGAAGAGCACGACGGCGCGTCCCGGACGCTGATTGAGCTCCGCCAGCGCGTCGAGCAGCACGTCGATGCCCTTGTTGTGGAACTCGTAGCGCCCGGAGATGCACAAGAGGCGCGCGTGGCTCGCGTCCTCGCCCGTGAAGCGTCGCGCGAGATCGCGCAGGCGCGTCTCGGCCGCCGCACGAGTCGTCGTGCCGGCGATCTCGTCGATGACGTCGAGGCTGATGCCGTTGGGCAGGAGCGGCGCCGCCTTGCGGCCGAAGAAGAGCTCCGCTTCGTCGGCCGTGATCTGGCTCACGGTCGTGAACACGTCGGCTTCGCGCGCGCAAGCCGTCTCGAGCGAGTGCTTCGCGACGACGTTCTGCGTCTCCGCGGCTTCACGGCTCGTGCGTCCACCGAGGCCTTTCTCGGGCGACCAGCCGGTCGACGCGAGCGAGCGTCCGAGCATCGTCGCGTGCGTCGTGAAGACGGTGCCGATCTCCGGCGCGCGCGGCTTGAGGTAGAGCATGCCCGAGCCCGTCATCCATTCATGGAACTGCGCCACGGCGCCGCGTTGCGTCTCGCCGCCGTGCTCGTGCATCCACTTCTCGATCACGATGCCCGCGGCGTGGCCGAACGTGACGGGCTCGATGTAGTCCCAGTGGCCGAAGAGCGAGTCGACCTGATAGCGCTCCCAGAGCTCCTTCAGGATCTCGTCCTTCTTCGCGAAGAGACCCGAGAACTCGACCAGGATCGTGCGCGGACGGCCGGGGATGCGCCAGCGGCCGACGCGCACGGGCACGCCGAGCGCGCGGCACGCTTCGCAGAAGTCGGCGAAGCCGGTCTCCTCCTCGAAGGACTCGCTCCCGCCCTTGCCCGAGAGCAGCCACGGACCGATGGTCACGTAGTGGTCGCCGAGCTTCTCCACCAGCGTCTTGGCCTTGGTCGAGACCACGGTGTGGATCCCGCCGACCTTGTTGCAGACTTCCCAGCTGACCTCGAACAACGTGTAGGGAGCGGTCACGGATTCCTCAGGCGGTGGTCGTGGTCGGACTGCCGGACAACGCGTCGCCGGCCTGCGTCGCGGCGTTCGACGCCGGGACGGCGAGCGCGCTCGGGCGTTCGCCGCTCGCTCGCGCCGCGCGCCGCGCCAGATCGTCGATGACGTTCATGAAGGCGATGTAGGCGTCGTGCGGGCTCTGGTAGGGACTGAAGTACTTGTGCACGTCGCCGTCGGAGAAGAACTTCGTGCACATGTAATAGAGGTGGTCCGAGGTCGTCAGGCGCTGCCACGCGCGCTCGAGCCGTCTTCCCGCGGTGCTCGTGCCGTCGATCTTTCGGATCGATCCGGCGATCGAGTAAAGCGCGTCGTTCGCGGCGCGCTGCATGGCGTTGCCGAGCCAGGCGGTCACGTCGCGTTCCGCGTCGGCCCACGAGATCGGATGCGGGATGTCGAGCTCCGCGACGGCCTCGTTCTGCGCCGCGACCTGCGCGGGCGTGCGGAAACGGAAGCGCTCATCGCGCAGGATCTCGGCCGGCACGTGCTGCATGAACTCGAAGATGCCGGTCTCCTTCCACTGGTGCTCGCCGAAGGTTTCGTAGTCCATGAAGAGGCCCACGAAGACGTCCTGGACGGGCAGCTCGTGCAGCCAGCGCGCGAAGCGATCGGCGGTCAGCGGATACTGGTCCCAGGTCTTGTTGCTGAAGCGGAAGGCGATGTCGTCGGAGAACTTGTACGAGCGCAGGAGCAGCTTGAGCGTCTTGCAACCCGCCGGCCGGTAGACGCGATGCGGGCTGCGCCAGCCGAGCAGGTGATCGGCGCCTTCGCCCAGCATCGCCTCGAAGCCCATGTCCTCGACCGCGCGCGCGATGCGCGAGTCGATCACGAGCTCGGTGTTGCGGAACGTGCGCGGGCGCGCGCCGAAGAGCTGCTCGATGCGCGTGCAATGCGCCAGCACCTGTTCGCGGAACAGCTCGAGATCGCGCAGACCCGAGAGCGAGTGCATCGACGTCTCGCCCAGGAACTCGACGCAACCGGTGCGTGCCAGGGCACGGAAGCTCTCGAGCGCGTCGGGCGCCCAGGCTTCGAGCTGGTCGAGCGCGGTGCCGGTGATCGAGTACGCGATGCGGAACTTCCCCTCGTGGCGTTCGATGAGCTCGCGCATCAGCGTGTTCATCGGCAGGTAGCACTTCTCCGCCACGCGCCGCGCGATGCGCTCGTTCTCGACGTCGTCGAAGTAGTCCTCGCGCACGCCGATGTCGAAGAACGAAAAGCGCCGCAGGCGGAACGGCTGGTGCACCTGGAAGTAGAAGACGACGTCGGTCACGGCACGAGCTCCCGGTACACGTCGCGCACGAGGCCCGCGGGCACTTCCCAGCGCAGGCGCCGCACCTCTTCCGAGCCTTCGTCCGTCAGCTGCTCGCGCAGCGCCGGCCGCGTGAGCAGCGCGAGCATCTTGTTCGCGAGGTCGTCGACGTCCCAGAAGTCGACCTTGAGCGCGTTGCGCAGCACCTCCGAGACGCCGCTCTGGCGCGAGACGATCACGGGCACGTCGAGCGCCATCGCCTCGAGCGGCGAGATGCCGAAGGGCTCGCTCACCGACGGCATGACGTAGAGGTCGGCCATCGCGTACATGCGCTCGACGTCGGGCCCTTCCAGGAAACCCGTGAAGTGCACGTGGCGCGCCAGCCCCAGGCGCGCCGCGCGCTCGATCATCGCCGGCAGCATGTCGCCCGAGCCGCTCATGACGAACTTGACGTGCGGCATGACGCGCACGACGCGCGCCGCGGCCTCGAGGAAGTACTCGGGGCCCTTCTGGAACGTGACGCGGCCGAGGAAGAGCACGATCGGCTCGTCGATGCGCTTCTCCTCGTGGATGCGCGCGAGCTGCTCCTTGTGCGTGACCGCGTTGTGCACGACGCGCACCTTCGATTCGTCGAGCCGGTAGCGGCGCCGCAGCACGCCCTGCGTGTAGTGGCTCACGCACACGATGCGATCGGCGCCGTCGAGGCCGAGCTGCTCGATCTCGCGCACCTCGTTGTTGGGCTTGTCGCCGCTCCGGTCGTACTCGCAGGCGTGCACGTGCAGGACGAGCTTCTTCCCCGACACGCGTTTGGCCGCCAGCGCCGCCGGCACGGTCATCCAGTCGTGCGCGTGGATCACGTCGAACTCGCGCGTGCGCGCGATCTCGGTCACCGCGAGCGCGAAACGCGCGACCTCGGTCATCAGATCGGGACCGTAGACGCCGCTGAAGGCGAACGGCGGACGCGTGACGACGCGCTCGGTCTCCTCCTCGGTCTCCTCGATCGTCTCGCGCGGCACGCGCAGGATGCGGCGCAGCTCGCCGACCACCGCGAGCGCCTCGCGCTCGACCAGGCGCGTGGACGGCCGCGCGGGCGCGCGCGCTTGCACCTCGGGCGCGCGCGTCGATTCGTCGTCCGCGTCCTCACGAGAGTTCGATCTCGGGCTCGCCGAGGATGCGGCGGACGCCGGACTCGCTGGAGCCGCCGCGCGCGCGCGCAAGCCCGCGAGGCGCAGCGCGTACGTGCGCTCGGTCAAGTACGGCGTGAGTGCGCTGTCGACAGCGATGATCTCGAGCACGCGCTCGAGGACGGGATCGGGCACCGGATCGGGCGCGTTCGCGAGGGCAGGTTCGGTGCGCGCGATCGCATTCGCACGCGGGCGCGGCGCCGGCGGAGCTCCGTCGTCATCCGGCAGAACGACCTCCTCCGTCCAGCGCACGCGCTCGATGCGAGGCTCGACGATCTCGCGCTCGTCGAACACCGTCACCGCGCGCTGCACGCGGCGCTTCTCGCGCACGGTCTCGGAGGTCGGCACGCGGTTGGCTCCGACGATGTCGACGAAGCGCTCGTCCTCGTCGCCGTGCGCGCGCGGCACGACGAAGAGCACCTCCACGCCGTGGTGATCGAGGCCGCGCGTCAGCCCGAAGCACGCCGTGCCGAGTCCGCCGGAGATGTGCGGCGGGAATTCCCAGCCGAGCATGAGGACCTTCATGCGCGCTGGCTCCCTGCGCGCGCGCCGACATCACGATCAGCGAGAGCGCGCTCGCGCGCGACGAGCTCATAGGCGCGCAGGATCTCCGCCGAGCTCCACGCCTGCGCGATCGCGCCGCCCGGGCGATGCGGCGGATCGCCGTCGGCGACCTCGCACACGTGCAGCAATCCGTGCGAACCGAGCGTCGGGGCGAAACCGTCGAGCAACTCGAGCAGGAACTGCCGCTCGTCGCTCGCGCCGCCGTGCGCGCGCAGCCAGCCTTCGGCGAAGAAGCCGAGCAGCCACGGCCAGACCGTGCCCTGGTGGTAGGCGCGATCGCGTTCCTCCGGTCCGCCGGCGTAGCGCCCGACATAGCGCTCGTGGCGCGGATCGAGCGTGCGCAGCCCCAGCGGCGTGAGGAGCTCGACGCGCGCGCAGCGCAGGACGTCGGAGCGCATCGCGCGCGTGAGCGGGCTGAATTCGAGCGCCGCCGCGATGACCATGTTCGGACGGATGCTCGCGTCGCGCCCGCCGTTCTTCCACACGTCGGCGAGGTAGCGCTCGCGCGGCAGCCAGAAACGCTCGACGAATGCCGCTCCAGCGCGCTCCTTGCGTTCGCGCCACTCGCGCGCGGCCCGCGCATCGCCCGCGCGCGTCTCGAGCTCCTCCAGGTACGCGAGCAGGAAGTACCAGAGCGCGTTGAGCTCGACCGCGCAGCCGTCGCGCGGCGTCACCGGACCTTGCGCCGTGCGCGCGTCCATCCAGGTCGAGTTGAGCTCGGGCGAACCCGACGCGAGCAAGCCCGCCTCGTCGGCGCGCAGCGCGAGCGCGGTGCCTTGCGTGTAGTGCTTCGCGATCTCGCGCAAGGCCGGCAGGAAGCGCTTCGCGACCGCGTCGGCCTGCGGAGAGGCGAGCTCGAGCAGGCGCACGGCGCGCACGAACCACAAGCTCGCATCCGCCGAGCCGTAGTCGCTGTCCTCGATCGCGCGCCCGAAGATGTTCGGGATCAGGCCGCGGTGCAGGAACGCGAGCAGGCCTTCGAGCGCCGCCGAGCACTCGTGCACGCGTCCACGCGAGAGCAGGAGACCGGGCAGGCTGATGCACGTGTCGCGCCCCCACTCGCCGAACCACGGGAAGCCCGCGACGACGCCGATGCGTCCGGCGGGCGTGCGGTAGAGGAAGTCGTCCGCGGTGTGCGCGAGGAGCGAGCGCACGTCGCGGCCGATGTGGCTCGCGGCGCGCACGCGGCGCGACTGCTCGCGCGTCCACAGCTCGCGCGGATCGGCGACGGTGTCGTCGAGCGTCGCGGCGACGACGACGTCGACGCCGGGCTCGAGCGCGACGTGGAACACGCCCGGCGTGAAGTTGTCCTCGTGGCCCGGGTAGCCGCGCGCGATGTCCGCCGGGTATTCGATGTCCTTGTACCAGCGCGGATCCGGCTCGAAGCTCGACGCGCCGCTGACGGTGATGCGGATCGCCGGCAGCCCCGGATAGGGACGCAGCACGATGCCGCTCGCCAGGCGCTCGATGCGCGCGTCGAGATGCTCGTTCTCGAACGTCAGGCTGTCGGCCTCGCGGAACGGCAGCAGCGGCCGCAGACGCATCTCCACCGGATTCGATTGGCCGCTGACGCGATAGCGCACGAGCACCGTCGGCGAGCCGCGCACGAGCAACACCTCGCGCTCGAGCGTCGCGCGGCCGAAGCTGTAGCTCCAGCGCGGCAGGGGCGCGAGCTCGAAGCGCTCGATGCCTTGATGTCCGAGCGGTCCGTACGTCCCCGGATAGCGCCCCATCGAGAGCGCGACGGCCTTGCCGCCGCCGTGGAACCACTCCTCGAAGCGCGCGAGGAACACGTGGCGCTTCACGCTGCCCGGCGGCGGCGTCACGAGCAGGCCGTGATAGCGGCGCGTCGGGCAGCACAGCACGGTCGAGCTCGCGTAGCCGCCGAGGCCGTCGGCGAGCAGCCACTCGCGCGTCATGGAACGCTCGAGTTGCAGCAGGGTCTCGCGGTCGAAGGAGAGCAGCGGCGTCGTCACGGCGGGTCGCCCCGAGGATTCGGGCCGCAGAGTGTACGCTGCAAGCGCGCCCGGACCGCGCGCCGCGCGCGAATCCAGGAGCGCAAGAGTCGGCCCCCCGCGAACGCGTGCGGCAGGCGTCGTGCGCAGCCGTTTCAGCGCCGCTATCCTGGTCTCGATGCCGATCTTCGAGTTCGTGTGTCAGGAGTGCGACGAGCCCTTCGAAGAGCTCGTGCGCGGCGACGAGCGCATCACGTGTCCGCGCTGCCGGAGCGCGCGCTTGACAAAGCGCTTCTCGACCTTCGCGTCGTCCCCCTCGTCATCGACCGCGCGCGCGCAAGCGAGCTCTCCCGGCTCGTGCGGCACCTGCGGCGACCCGCGCGGCCCCGGCGCGTGCCGGCGAGACTGACGCGCGAGACTACTGCGGTCCGTGCGCGGGCCGAAGGAGCTGGACGGCGTAGGTGCCGAGGCCCTGCTGCGGCAGGGTCGCTTCCAGACGGAAGTCGCTCACGTTCGCCGGGCCCAGATCGGTCTCGAGGTGCGTGGTGCGTCGCGCCGCCGTGATGTTCTGCGGCTGCAGGCGCACGCGCGCGGTCTGCGGCGAGTTCGAGACGTTCCACAAGCGCACGACGGTGCCCGAGCGCGCACCGTCTTCGTGCGGCTTCAAGCTCCAGACGAGCACGTTCGGATTCGAGACGCTCACGAACGAGAGGCGATCGGGGGGGAGTCGCGCCGCGCTCCCGGTGACGACGCCGGTCGCGAGCGGATTCTGGTGCTCGAGCGCGAAGCGCATCGCTCCGACCTGGTCGCGCGCGGTCCAGGTGCGCACGGCGAAGCGCTGGAGAAACGCGCTGTCGCCGCTCTGGTTCTGGATGCCGAGGTTCGTTCCGTCGACCTGGCCGCCCGCCAGGACGCGCACGAGCGGCGTCGTCGTGTCGAGCGCGCTCGTCGTGCTCGCGCCGAGCTTCGCGTAGTAGCAGTCGGCGTTCGAGAGCGTCGCGCCCGCTCCGTCGCTGCCGCTGATGTCGGCGAAATGGTTGAGCGTGATGTAGTCGTAGCGCGCGCTCGTCGTCGCGTAGCTGCCGCCTTGCGTGCGCAGCTTCGCGCGCGCGAGCGCACCGACCTCTTCGTAGTCGACGACCGGCGCGACGAGATTCCAGCGCCAATCCCAGTGCGTCACGGCGCTGAAGTTCTGCGTGATGTCGTTGCGCACGTCGACGCGCTCGCCCGCGCGGTAGAGCGTGACGCGCGTGGTGTGCGAGAGACCCGCACTCGTGACAGTCTTCAACGTGACCGACACGGGGCCGGGGTTCTCGATCGAGATCGTTCCGCCGCTGCCGCCGAGGTCGTTGAGGCGCGTCGCCGAAGCGGTCGCCGCGAACTCGCGATTGGCCTGTGTCTTGTCGATCAGGCTCGCGAGCGCACCGCGCGGGTCGAGCGTCACACGGTAGTGCGCGTTCTCGAGCACGTTGCCCGCGACCGTCGCCGCGTCGGAGAAGAGCTGGCCCGAGCCGGGCTGCACCTCGAAGACCTTGTAGCCGAGCGAGGGCACGTTCTCGGCCCACACGCGCAGGTAGGTGACGCCGTCGATGCTTACCAGCTGCGACGGCGCTTCGAGCCCGGTCGTGACGTCGATCGCGTGCACGGGTCCCCCGCTGCTCCAGACGAAGTCCGCCGCGTCGCTGCGCGTCCATGACAACGGGTTGAAGGCGTAGAAGCGCGTGCCGCTGCCGCCGCTCGCGATGCGCGCGCCCAGCGCCGTGCGCGCCGCCGCCGTGAGTTGTTCGACGTACGCATGGATCTGGTTGCCGAGGTTGCGCTGGAACTGCGCGCGCGTCGCGCGCGGTACGGGTCCGTCGGCGGTCCAGTCGTGTTCCCAGTAGAGCCCGAGGTTGATCCCGGCCTGATCGCGCTGCGCGTTCAGCGCGAGCGCGAAACTCGGATCGAACCAGCGCTCGACGGCTTCGAGCGCCTCGGCGGTGCGCAGGCGCTCGACGTCGCGCTTCACGCGCGCGGAGACCTCCGCCATCGAGGCGCAGTAAAGCTCCCATTCGTTGCCGTACGAGTACGCGACGGTCGGAAGGAACGCTCCATAGCTCGCCTCGAAGTCGGCGAAGAAATCCTCTTCGTTGCTGACGATGACGCGTCGCGACACATTGCTCAGCGTCGGCGCGAGCGTCGTGAACTCGTTGGTGAGCGTCTGCAGATCGTCCCAGCCCTTGCCGAAGCAGCCGATGGCGAGGTACGGCCAGCGCGAGAGGAAGCCGGCGTCGCTCGTGACGTAGTTCACCGTCGTCGTCACGTTGCGGCACTCGGCGTAACCGCCCATGCCCTGGTTGTTGCTCGGCGAGAGCATCGAGTTCCACTTCATCAGGATGCGCTGGCCGTCGGGACCCGTGTACCAGTACGCGTCGTGCTCGCGCGTCGCCGCGCTCGGCACTTGCGACACGCAACCGCAGATCCCCTTCCACGACCAGCGCGCTCCCGAACCCGCCCACAACGACGCGAGGCCCCACGGCAGCGTCTGGTCCTCCATCGCCACGGCGAGGTTGAAACGCAGGCCGAAACGCCGCTCGAGATGCCCCGCGTAGTACATGCCGCGCAGCACCGCTTCGACGGGACATCCGCCGTAGCACGAGACGAGCGCGGTCATCGGCGCGGAGATGTGCCCGCTCTCGACGCGCTGCATCAGGTGCTGGAACTGCGCCGCAGAGCGGTTGTGCTCGTACTCCCACAACCAGTACGACCCGTCGCACGCGAAGCGGCCCTGGAAATCGGCCGGTGTCCCGCCGGCGATGCTCGCATCGGCCTGCGCGACGTAGAAGTCGAGCATGTTGAGGAACGCCGCGCGGTACGCGACGTCGTCCGCCGTCCAGAAGTAGTCGGTGTGGTCGTCGTTCGCGATGTAGACGCGCTTCTGCTGCGCGTCGACGACGGATGCGGAAAGGAGCACGAAGAACAGCGACCGGAGCTGCATGGGAGTCCTCGCGCGAGCGTGAACGGCGTCCATCGTAGCTCGCGACGAGCGCTTGCGGCGCGCGGCGAAAGCGACGTTCCCGCCGAGAAGCAGCGCTTGTACGATGCTCGCAAGCCTGGCTGAACGACCGACCCCGTTGAGTTCCATGAGCAACCCCACGCCCAAGTCGCCCGCTGCCAGTGTCGCGCTCTACGACGCGCTGCTGGCGACGATCCCGGCCCTCGAACGCAAGGGCGCGACCATGCCCTACACCTCGGTGAACGGGAACATGTTCAGCTTCCTCACTCCCGACGGAACGCTCGCGCTGCGCCTGCCCGAGGCGGAGCGCGAGGCCTTCTTGAAGCGCTACAAGACGAAGCTCTGCGAGCAGCACGGCGTCGTGATGAAGGAGTACGTCAGCGTTCCGGCTTCGCTGTTGAAGCGCACGAGTGAGCTCGCTCCCTACCTCGCGTCCAGCGTCGCCTACGCGAACGAGCTCAAGCCCAAGGCGACGACGCGACGCGCCGGCGCGAAGAAGGCTGCGCCTCGCGCGCGGCGTGCAAAGTGAACCGCGCTCGCTGCCCGACCGATCGCAGCTGAACGCATTCCGCGAACCGTCGTGCTCCGGGCGCCCTCGGGCAATGACTTGGAGCTGCGCACGCGCTCCAGAAATCCGCCGCCACTGGTTTTGCGCTGAATTCCGCGTCTCGCTGTCGCTCGGCAGCGCGCGGTCTCGTTCGAGTGTGAGCCGATCGCATCGACACCGTTCGGTCTCTTGGGCCCGCGCGTGTCGCTGGCCTCACGGTTCTCGATCGCCGCGGTCGCGAGTGTCCCGATGTCGGCGGGTGCCGATTCCCACCGCGTGATGCGAACCCTGGGGTCCACACTCATGTCGAACCGCCTGGGATCTCGGTGACGCGGATCAAGCCGTGACGGCGCCAGCCGATGGTGAGCAGCCAGGCGCGCGCGCGCAGGACCGGCAAAGATTCACAGACTCCCGCTGCCGCGCGAACCTCCCGCCAGCCGTCGAACGCTGCGCCGGAGGAATAGGGATCGATTCCTTCGACGCGGAGGCCGTGCTTGCGCGCGTTGTTGAGCGTGTAGGCGAGCGCATAACGCACCTCGCGCGGCGAGCGCAATGCGCGAGCGTGAAATCGATCGGCAAAGACGCGGCCCTTGCGCTGCCACGCGCGATTCAAGGCGCGCGCGATGCGAACGCACAGACCGAGCACGCCGCGCGAGAGAGCTTGCGTGTCACGCGCCTCGACCACGGCGTGGATGTGATTCGACTGGATCGAGAAGTGCACGAGCCTCAGCCCGTGACGTTCTCTGCCGGCGCGAAAGGCGTCGAAGAGCAGCGCTCGCTCGCCGCTGCGACGCAGGTTCGGCAGGCCTTTCATCAGCTTGAGGGTCACCAAGGCGGGAGTGCGGCCGGACAAGACCGGCCGCCTGTCGTGCGCGACGAGCGGCTGATCTCCTTTGGGCTTGCGACCCGCGCCGGGTCGCTTGCCGCCGCGGCGCGCGAAGGTGAGTTGCCTGACGTTCGTCGGTCTTCCTTCGCGTCGGGCGCTGCGTCCCTCGAGTCGGCGGCGTTGCATGCGAACCTCCGCTCGGGAAGACGCGCGAGACTCGAACGAGTGGCAGCGCATACGCGCGACTTGCACCACGCGCGTTGACTGCCGGTGTCGAATTCGCGGAGATCGCAGGCTCGGAATGGACGCGCTGCTCGCGGCGATTGAATCGGCAGCTCTCGACACTTCGCCGTACGCGCGTTCCGTGTGCACCCGCAGGAGCCGAAGCGCAGACGCATGGTCCGCGATCCAACGCGGCTCTCTCGCTCCGCTGGCGCGGTAGAGCGCGTTGATTCGGCTGCCTTCCAAGAGCGCACGCATTCACACGGCGTGAGCGCACGCGCGCCAGACGAGGAGCGCGACGCGATCCGCTTGTCCACGCCAGTGTCCAATTCTCTCGCGACCGATCCAGTACAGGCCGATGGACCCGGGGTCCTTCGATGACGCCTCTTCGCGCCGACTCGCCCGAGACAGCGCCCGTGCGCCTCCCGTGCGCCGAGACACTCGGCTCTCGCGTGACCGCGCCATAGAACGCCCGGCTTCGGCTGCACGGAGTCGGCGCACGCTCGAGGTTGTGCGGGGCTAGGGCCTTGCGGGACCACCCCGGTCGCAACGCACGGAACGAGCACCCGCTGTCGGCGCTCGCCGCGCTCGTTGGACCCATGGGTGCGCAGGCACGGTCCGCGGGCGTCGAGCGACCGTCCCTATCGAGCGTTGGTCTGGATGACGAACTCGAAGCGCGCGCCGCTCGCTCTACGTATCGGACTTGCGGGGAGCGCTCAGCGCGTCACACCCGGCACGTCGACGTCGCGCTCCTGCGCGCAGCGCAGCGCTTCTTCGTAGCCTGCGTCGACGTGGCGCATGACGCCGGTGCCCGGATCGTTCGTGAGCACGCGCGTCACGGCGAGCCCGGCTTCCGGCGTGCCGTCGGCGACGGTCACCTGTCCCGCGTGCAGGCTGTAGCCCATGCCGACGCCGCCGCCGTGATGGAAGCTCACCCACGACGCGCCCGATGCGACGTTGAGCATGCAATTGAGCAGCGGCCAGTCCGCGACGGCGTCCGTGCCGTCGCGCATCGCTTCGGTCTCGCGGTTGGGTGACGCGACCGAGCCGCAATCGAGGTGATCCCTGCCGATCACGATCGGCGCGCTGATCTCGCCGCGCTTCACCGCATCGTTGAACGCGACGCCCGCTTTCGCGCGATCACCGTAGCCGAGCCAGCAGATGCGCGCGGGCAGTCCCTGGAACTTCACGCGCTCGCCCGCCATGCGGATCCAGCGCGCGAGCGCTCGATCCTTGGGGAAGAGCTCGAGCACGATGCGATCGGTGACCGCGATGTCCTTGGGGTCGCCCGAAAGCGCGACCCAGCGGAACGGGCCCTTCCCCTCGCAGAAGAGAGGCCGCACGTACTTCGGCACGAAGCCCTCGAAGCCGAACGCTTCGCGGAAACCCGCCTGGAGCGCGTGCCCGCGCAGGTTGTTGCCGTAGTCGAAGGTGTCCGCGCCGCGGCGCTGCAGCTCGAGCATCGCCTTGCAGTGGTCGATCATCGTGCGCAGCGACTCGCCCTCGTAGGAACGCGGATCCTTGTGGCGCAGCTCGAGCGCCTTCGCGTAGCTCATTCGATTCGGCACATATCCGCCGACGGGATCGTGAGCACTGGTCTGGTCGGTGAGCACGTCGGGCGTCACGTTGCGCGCGATCAGGCGCTCCAGGAGATCGACCGCGTTGCACAAGACGCCGATCGACTTGGCGACGCCCTCCTTCTTCCACGCGAGCGCCTGGTCGATCGCTCGGTCGACGTCCTCGATGAGCACGTCGCAGTAGCGCGTGTCGAGTCGCTTCTGGATGCGCGCGCGATCGACGTCGGCGCCGAGGAACGTGCCTTCGTTCATCGTCGCCGCGAGCGGTTGCGCTCCGCCCATGCCGCCGAGTCCGCCGCTCACGACGAGTCGGTTCTTCAGCGTGCCGCCGAAACGCTGGTTCGCCGACGCGGCGAAGGTCTCGTAGGTGCCTTGCAGGATTCCCTGCGTGCCGATGTAGATCCACGAGCCGGCCGTCATCTGGCCGTACATCATCTTCCCTTCGGCCTCGAGCTTGCGGAAATGCTCCCACGTCGCCCAATGCCCGACGAGGTTCGAGTTGGCGATGAGCACGCGCGGCGCCTGCGCGCTCGTCTTGAACACGCCCACGGGCTTGCCGCTCTGCACGAGCAGCGTCTCGTCGGCTTCGAGACGGCGCAACGTCGCGACGATGAGCTGGAAGCTCCTCCAATCGCGCGCCGCCTTGCCGCTGCCGCCGTACACGATCAGGTTCGCGGGATCCTCGGCCACCTCGGGGTCGAGGTTGTTCATGAGCATGCGCAAGGCCGCTTCCGCTCCCCAGGTCTTGCACGTGCGCTGGTTGCCGCGCGGCGCACGCTGCGGGCCCGTCGGAATGGAATCGAGCGCGTTCGAACTCGCACCCTTGCTGGTCGACATCGGCGTGTTCATCGCGGCGGGATTGTAGCGGGCGAGGCGAGGATCTCGCGCTCGCGCGTGACCGCTGCGAGCTCGACGACTATTCCTGCACACCCTGGCAGACCTCGTCCTCCGTTCGTCCGGCCCATCCTCCTGGAGAGGTCTCATGCTCGTGCTGCGGCGCTCGTCCGTCGTGCTCGCCCTTTTCGTGGCGTCGTTCGCTCCGGTCCACGCCACATCCGCTCGTTCCGATCCCGCGAGAGAGCGTGCGACGTTCGCTGGCGAACGGCTCGAGCGTTCGGCGTACGGTCCCGCGCGCGTCGAGCCCATCGCGCGGATCGCGCTCGACGAGGTCGCGGAAGCGGCGCAGCTCGACTTCGCTCCGCGGCCGCGTCCGAACGCGCTCGCGCTCGGCGCGCTGCCGGACGGCGCGAGTTCGAGCGCGCTGCTCTCCTCCGGCGCGACGGCGCCGACGATCGGAACGCAGTACGCGGGCCAGTTCCTCTTCGATTCGGGCATCACGTCGATCCCGCCGGACTGCTCGCTCGCCGCCGGGCCGAGCCACATCGTGACCGTGGTGAATCGGCACCTTTCCGTGTGGGACAAGAGCACGGGCACGCGCCTCGTCAGCACGCTCTTCACGGCGTTCTTCGGCGCCGTGCTCGGCGATCCGCGCGTCGTCTACGACCGCTTCTCGCAGCGCTTCTTCATCACCGCCGGCGACTTCAACACGCAGGTCTTCCTCGCCGCGAGCGTCACGGACGATCCGACGGGGAGCTGGTTCAAGACCTCGTTCGTCGTCTCGCAAGGCAGCGACGCGGCGCGCTTCCCGGACTTCCCGACGCTCAGCGTCGACGGCAACGGACTCTACGTCGCGATCCTGATGGGCGGCGGCGCGCCCGACACGTACAGCGTCTTCGTGCTGGAGAAGGCGCCGCTGATCGCGCCCGCGCCGAGCCTCGGCGTGATCAGCGCGTTCCGCCAGCTCTCGCTCTTCGACGGCACGATCCAACCGTGCCAGCCCGACGTCGCGAGCGCGCCGATGCACCTGATCTCGATCTCGAGCGCCGGCGCACTGCGCCTGCGGCGCGTGAACCCGCCGATCACCGCGCCGACGTTGACGAACGTCGGCACGCTGCCGACCGCGCCGTTCTCGCCGACGTCGACGGCGCCGGCGATGGGCAGCACGACGAACCTCGATCTCGGCGACATGCGCTTGTCGACCTCGCAGATGCGCGCCGGACGCATCTGGACGACGCACCATGTGTTGGAAGCGAGCGGCGTGAGCTCCGCACGCTGGTACGAAGTCGACGTCGCGTCGCTCTCGATCGTGCAGGCTGGAATCGTCACGACACCCGGGCGCTTCCACTTCTACCCCTCGATCGCGGTGAACGCGGCCGGCGACGCGGTGCTCGCCTTCAGCGGCTCGAACGCGAGCGAGTTCGTGTCGGCGTACGTGTGCGGGCGCCTGGCGAGCGATCCGCCGTCGATGATGTCCGCGCCGGTCGTGCTCAAGGCCGGCGAGGCGGCGTACAACCGGCTAGACGGTCTCGGTCGCAATCGCTGGGGCGACTACACGACCACGGTCCCCGATCCGAGCGATCCGCGCGGCTTCTGGACGTTCCAGGAGTACGCGCGCGCCGGCAACACCTGGGGCACGCGCATCGCGCAGCTCACCGTCTCGACCGCCGGCGAAGCGTTCTGCACCGGCGATGGACTCGATGCGGCGTCGACGACCGCGTGTCCGTGCGCGAACACGGGAGCGCAAGGTCACGGCTGCGCGAGCTCGGTGAACGGCAACGGCGCGCTGCTCTCGACCGCGGGCAGCGTCGCGAACGACGACGTCGTGCTCGTCGGCGCGCACATGCCGTTCGCGTCGGCGGCGATCTACCTGAAGGGCGATGCGGAGGAGCTCGGCGGCGCCGTCTTCGGCGACGGACTGCGCTGCGCGGGCGGAGTGCTCATGCGCCTGCACTCGGTCGTGAACTCGGGCGGCGCGTCGCAGTTCCCCGGACCCGGCGATCCGACGCTCTCGCTGCGCGGCAACACGCCGGTCGGGAGCGGGCTCATCGGCCTCTACCAGATCTACTACCGCAACGCCGCGGCCGCGTTCTGCCCGCCGGCGACGTTCAACGCGAGCAATGGCGTGCGCGTCGTGTGGTGACGGCGCGCGCTCAATCGAGCGCCATCAACGCGGCCTCGTCGTCCGCGAGGAACTGGCGCAGGCCGCCGACGTTCTCGGCCAGGATCGTGTGGATCTCCTGCGCCGAGCAGTTGCCGCGGCGCACCCACACGACCTTCGGCGGCGGACCGGCGACGAAGGAGAGATCGCTGAAGTCCGAGTCCTTCGACGCGATCGAGTAGCCGTGCTCGAGCGCGTAGTCCCAGATCGCCTCGTCGGGCGACGCGGCCATGCCGATGTCGCGCACGTGCAGCGAGCCGGGGAAGTGCTCGGCGAGCGCGCGCGCCATGCGCGGCGGGAGGTTCTGGTCGATGAGCAGGCGCATGCGCGGGCCTCGATCACGCGCGCGGCGGATGGAAGAGCTTGCGCTCGCGGTCCGCGGCGAACGCGTAGACGGCGCGCAAGTCCTCGGCCTGCAGATCGGGAAACTCGTCCAGGATCTCGCGCTCGCTCATGCCCGAAGCGAGGTACTCGAGCACGTCGTACACCGTGATGCGCAAGCCGCGGATGCACGGCTTCCCGCTGCGCTTGCCGGGCTCGATCGTGATGCGCTCGCGCCAGTCCACGAGCGCGAGCGTACGGCGCGGCCGAGCGCGCGGCAACGCGCGCGTGCGTCCGCGCTCTCGAGCACGCCACGCGCGCGGACGGCCGTTGTCCGGCGCCAGCCCCGACGTCACACTCCCCCGCCATGTCGCGCGACATCACCAAGGCGAGCCTGATCTGGGGCTCGAGCATCGCGCTCTCGCGCCTCATCGGCCTGGTGCGCGAAGGGGTGTTCGGGCGCCTGTTCGGCGCGGGCCCCGAAGCCGACGCGTACTGGTCGGCGTTCATCATCCCCGACTTCCTGAACTACCTGCTCGCGGGCGGCGCGCTCTCGATCGTCTTCATCCCGATCTTCGCCGGCCATCTCGCGCGCAAGGACGAGCGCGCGGCCTGGGAATCTTTCAGCGCGATCGCGGGCTTCGTCGCGGTGCTGCTCGGCGTGCTCACGATCTTCCTGTGGGTCGGCATGCCCGCGCTCGTGCCGCTGATCGCACCGGGCTTCGACGCGGAGCAGCAGTTGCGCGTGGTCGAGCTGACGCGCATCGTGCTGCCGGCGCAGCTCTTCCACGTCGTCGGCGGCTTGCTCGCGGCCGCGTTGCAGGCGCGCGGACGCCACGAGCACGCCGCGCTCGCGCCGCTCGTCTACAACGTGGCGATCATCGCCGGCGGCCTCGCGGGACATTGGGCCGGCGGAGCGAGCCACGGCGCCGAGGGTTTCGCCTGGGGCGTGCTCGCGGGCAGCGCGCTCGGTCCGTTCCTCCTGCCGTGGATCGGCTGCAGGCAGATCGGCCTGCGCTGGAGCTTCGGCCTCGATCCCTCGCACCCCGACTTGCGCGCGTACCTCGCACGCTCGCTGCCGATCATGCTCGGCTTCTCGATCGTCGTCGTCGACGACTGGTACCTGCGCCGCGAGGGCTCGCGCGTCGGAGCGGGCGCGGTGAGCACGTTGAGCTACGCCAAGACCTTGATGAAGGTGCCCATAGGCATCTTCGGACTGGCGGCAGGCGTCGCGGCGTATCCGACGCTCGCGCGTCTCGCGGCGGAGAAGCGTCTGGGCGAGCTGCGCGCGACCTTGCTCTCGACGTTGCGCTCGCTCGCGGTGCTCGCGCTCGCCGCGCAGGTGGTGTTGAGCGTCGCCGGCGTGCAGATCGTGGCCTTGATCTACGGCCGGCGGCTGCTCGCGCCGAGCCAGGTGAGCGATATCAGCACGTGCTTGACGCTGGTTTCGTTGGGCCTGGTGGCGTGGACGGTGCAGTCGGTGATGGCGCGCGGGTTCTACGCGCTCGGCAACACGTGGCTGCCGGCCGTGCTCGGCACCGTGGTCGCCGCGGTGGCCTATCCCGCCTATTGGATCGGACGCTCGAGCGGCGGCCTTCACGGCCTCGCCTTCGTCAGCTCGATTGCGATCGTCGTGTACGTCGCGGCCCTCGGTTGGAAGCTGCACCGCGCGCTGCCCGAACGAGCCGGCGGCGAAGCGCACGAGCTCAAGCTCTTCGTCGCGCGCGCGGCCGTGTCGACCGCGGTCGCCTGGGGCGCGGGCACGATCGTGAACTTGATCCTGCCGTCGCCGACGACGCTGACGGGGCTCGTTTTCCAGCTCGGATTGCTCGTCTGCGTCGCGCTGGGTGCGTTCGTCGTCACGGCGCTGCAGCTCGGGCTGCCGGAAGCGTTGAGCTGGCGCGATCGGGTGCGCGCGCTCCTGGTTCGCCGCGCGGAGACGTAGTCGCGCCGCGGGCAACGTGCTAGTGCCAACAGGAACCCTGCGAGACGTCGCGAGTCCCCCGATGAAGCTCTCACGTCTTCTGCTCGCATGGATCGCCGCGGCTGTCGCGCCGCAGGCTCGCGCGACGCCCGCGCTCCCGCTCGCGGTGTGCGCGCCCGCGGCGGCGGAGGATCCGGCGCTCGTCGAGCGCTGCCGAGCGCGCCTCGCGTCGGTCGATTCGGCACGGATCGCGCACGCGGCCTTCGATGCGGGCGAAGCGCGGCTCGCGAGCCTCGTTCCGCTGCTGTCGCAGACGCTGGCGCGCGTGCTCGCCTTGCCCGCGTCGAACGAGCAGCCGTTCGTCCTGCGCTCGCTGATCGACGCGCTCATCCGCCTCGACGCGCGCGTCCCGCCAAGGGACCTGCGGACCCTGGCGAAGTTCCACGCACTCTTCACCGAGGCGCTCGTGCTCGCGAGCCGCGCGCCCGCGGAGAACGCCGAGCTCTTCGAGAGTTGGTACGAGAGCACGCGCAGCACGCAATGGCTCGCGGTCGCGAACCTGCTCGCGCTCGCCGCGCCCGCGAAGGCGGTCGAGCGCCTGCTGCCGATCGCGCGCATCGACATCACCGTCTTCGTGCTCGATCCGGGCGCTGGGCATGGCTCGGGCGGCGGCGGAGGATCGGGCATCGGCTGCGGCACCATGGAAGCGCCGGACGGATTTCCGCCGACGGTTCTGTACGAGCTCGAGCCCGTGAAGGAGCTCGCCTTCGACATCTGCGCGCCCGGTCCGCGTCCGATCGCGTTCGTGCGCGAGGTGCGCACGGAGCGCAGCTTCGGCGTCGGTCAGTCTTGGCCACCGGTGAAGCGCGACGACTACGCGCTCGATCTCTTGCGCTGGATCGCGGGAGATCGCGTGACGCGATCGACCCTCGCGCGCCGAGTCGAGATCGATCACGTGTGGAAGGACGACGGACGCTACGTCGCGCAAGTGCGCGTGCCGATCGAACGCCAATACGCCGCGTGGGACACGCTCATCGAGCAACTCGCGACGCGCGAGCTCCTGCCGTCCGCGTCGCCGCACCCCGCAGCCCCGATCCACATCACGATCGACGACCAACGCAGCTTTCCTCGCGTCGCACTGCCATCACTGCCGCAGCCTCATTGACTCCGCGCCGACGCGGGCGCGGGAACGTCGATTCGTCCCCGCGCACGTCCCGCGAAATTCCAGGAGACTCGCGCGACACACCGCGTCGCGACCATCGCGAGCGGGATCCCGCGAGTCACCCGCGCGGCGCCGACGCGGAGTCGACGCGGCGCACGGAGCGCTACTGCCCGCCCGCGATCACCGTCCCGGCGAGTGCCGCGGCGGCGCTCTTGCCGTAGCTCGCGGCGACCTCCATCAGGTTGTTCGACTGGCGCAGCATCGCCTGGCGGCGGCCGATGGAGACGTCGCTCTCGATCGACGTCGAGAGCGTGTCGAGCACCTCCTGCACCGGGATCGGCCCGAAGTTGTTCGTGAAGTACTGCTTGTCGGGCGTGAAGATCGATGCGGCGCAGAGCAGCGTGCCGCTGCCGCTCCAGCGTTCCGTGAGGCGCGCCATGCTCCAGGTGCGCGTGATCGGCGCGCCGCCGGGCGCGAAGAGCTCGGTGAAGCTCCCGCCCGGTCCCGTGACGAGCTGGTACACGTGGTCCGCCGACCAGACGTACGCGGCCGCGGGCAGCGAACCGACGAACGCATTGCCGCCCATCGGGAGCACGCCGCGCACGCCGGGCACGGAGAGTCCGCCGAGGGTGATCTCGCTCGTCGCGAGCGTGCCCGAGGTCGTCATCAGGATCAGCTTCGAATCCGTGTAGATCAGGGCGCCGGAGACGAGCAGCGACGCCATCACCAGCGGGTTGGGATCCATGTCGACCACGTGCGCCGCGAGGCGCGCCACTCCGTGAACGCCCGCGATCGGCGCGCCGCCGAAGAGGACCTCGTACACCGTCGGCGGTCCGCCGACGAGCAGGAGATAGAGGTGGCTCGGTGTCCAGAACACGAGCCCCGAGTAGAGCGTGACGGCGAAGATGTCGCCGTTCGCCGCGTCGACCATGACGTCGAGGCCGGACGCGAGCAGCGCGGCGCCGCGCACGTCGCGGATCGCGGCGCCCGAGGGATCGACGATCGCGGTGCTCCCGATCGTGCCGCTGGCGTAGGTGAGGAGCGCGCCTTCGTGCGTCCAGTTGAACCAACCGCCCCACAACGCCGGCGGGAAGCCGGGCGAAGCGAACGGGCGCATGCCCAAGGGCAGCATGCCGGCGTGCCCCTTCGTCGCGGTGACGCCGTGATCGAGCGCCTGGAAGCTGACCATCTGCTGCTCGACCTCCTGCACGGGCATGAACTGGTGCACGATCTGGAACGCGCTCGCCGATGGGGCGGCGGCTCCGAGCAACAGGCACGCGCGCAAGGCACAAGACGAGAGAGAGGCTTGCAGGTCGAGGAACGAGGGACGCTGGGTTTTCATGATCGAGCTCCTGGTGGGATCGACGAGGATCCCTTCGCAGGAGTGGTGACCCGCGCGAGCTCGCGTGGAACTCAATCCGCCGGAAAGACCGCGCGCGCGAAAAAAAAGCCGGTCGCGTGTCCACCTGCCTGTCGAACGGCGAGCTCCGACCTTCGCGCGCGAGAGCGCGGGTGCGCGAGTCGCGTGGCTCGCGCGGGTGCGAGCTCCGACTCTCGCGTGCGCGTCCACTCGCTGCCGCGCGCGAGCCCGAACCTCATGGTCCGTCGGATGCGCGCTCGCGTCCGCGCCGTCCGGCGCGCGAAACCGCGCTACGCCCGCGGTGCGACGACGTGCCGCGTCGCTCGCGCCGCGCGCGCGAGGATCACGGCCGAGAGCAGGGCGACGGTGAAGGCTCCGATCCAGAGCGGCTTCGCACCGTGGCGCTGCAACACCACCGTGCCCAGCGCCGGACCGAGCATCGCCGCGACGCCGAACGCGACGTGGTACAGGCCGAGATACTCGCCGCGCCGCGACTCGGGCGCGATCGCGGCTGCTTCCGCCGTCAGCGCGGGGAAGAGCAGCATCTCCCCCACGGTCCAGGCCACGATCGAGACGACGGTCCAGGTCATGTCGTCGACCCACGCGAGCATGCCGAAGCCGACGCCGGTCGCGAGCGCGCCGAGCACGAGCGAGCGCGCGAGCGGCCAGCGCGCGGCGTAGGTGTTCAGCGGCAGCTCGACCAGCACGATCAGCAGCGTGTTGATCGAGAGCAAGGACCCGATCGTGGCCTTCGAGAGCCCGAGCGCGCCGCTCAGGTGCAGCGAGAACGCGCCCTCGATCTGGAAGAAGACGCTCGCGACCGGCACGACGCCGGCGAGGAAGAGCAGGAAGCGCTTGTCGCGCAGCACGCCCCAGGCCGCGATCGGATGCGCGCTCGCGCTCGCCGCGCTCGCGCTCCGGCGCAACAGGCCGCGGCGGCTCGCCCACACGCCGATCCACGCGCCGGCGAGGATCGTCGTCGCACCGTCGACGAGGAACAACGCGCGGAACGAGCTCTCCGCGAGCCAGCCGCCGAGCGCGGGCCCGATGCTCATGCCGAGGTTCACGGCGAGGCGCATCAACGCGAACGACTGCAAGCGCTTGTCCGGCGGCGCGAGTCCGGCGACGACCGACGTGCTCGCGGGACGAAACGCTTCCGAGACGAACGACCACAGCGCGACGGCTGCGAGCATCGAGGGGAACGCGCGCGGCCCGACGAGCGCGATGCACAACGCGCCGCCGAGGATCAGCGTCGCGCTGAGCACGCTCCACGGCGAGACGCGATCGCTCAAGCGGCCCGAGACGAGCGAACCGAGCAGGGCCGCGAGGCCGAAGACGAGCAGCACGGCCGCCGTCTGCTCGGGATCGAAGTGCAGCTCCTGCACGAGGTACAGCGTCAGGAACGGACGCACCATCGTGCCCGCGCGGTTCACGAGCGTCGCACCGGCGAGCAGCCACAGACCGTTCGGGAGACCGCGCAGGTCGCGCCAGGGATTCACGCTCCAAGCCATCGAACGGCGCCGAGAGTCCGCGCGAGCGCGCGGCTACGCTTCGAGCCCGCCCGCCGCGCGCTCGACGGCGTCGACGAGCGCGCCGCTCTGGAGCAGCTCGCGCGCCGCGACGAGGTCGTCGTGCAGGTAGCGATCGCGCGCGAGCGGCTTCACGCGCGTGCGCAGCAGCGCGTGCGCGGCCTGCGCGCCCTTGCCCGCGCGCAGCTCGCGATGGAACTCGCGCGCCTGCGCCGCGCACAACCACTCGATCGCGAGCACGCTCTCGACGTTCTCGACGATCGAGAGCGCCTTGCGCGCGGCGGTGACGCCCATCGAGACGTGGTCTTCCTGGTTCGCGCTGGTCGGGATCGTGTCGACGCTCGCGGGGTGCGCGAGGCCCTTGTTCTCGCTCGCCAGCGCCGCCGCGGCGACCTGCGCGATCATCAGGCCCGAATTCAGGCCCGGCTTCGGCGTCAGGAAGGCGGGCAGGCGCGAGAGATCGGGATTCACGAGCTGCTCGATGCGCCGCTCGCTCACGTTGGCGAGCGTCGCCAGCGCGAGGCCGAGGTAGTCGAGCGGGATCGCGAGCGGCTGGCCGTGGAACTGGCCGGCGCTGATGACCTCGCGCGTGTCGGCGAAGACGATCGGATTGTCGGTGACCGAGTTGATCTCGCCCGCGAGGACTCCGCCGACGTGCTCCAGCGCCGCCTTGAACGCGCCGTGGATCTGCGGCACGCAGCGCAGCGAGTACGGATCCTGCACGCGATCGCAGTCGGCGTGGCTCGCGAGCACCGCGCTCCGCGCGAGACACGCGCGCACGTTGCGCGACGTGCGTCGATGACCGGCGTGGCCCTTGAGGTCCGCGAAGCGCTCGTCGAACGGCTTGAGGCTGCCCTGCAGCGCTTCGATCGAGAGCGCCGCGAGCGCATCGGCGGCCTTCGAGACGTTGACCGCGCGCCAGTACGCGCACACGCCCAGGGCCTTGATGATCTCGGTGCCGTTGATCAGCGCGAGACCTTCGCGCGCGGCGAGCTTCAACGGCTCCTCGCCGATCGCCTTCAAGGCCGCGCGCGCGCTGCGGCGCTTGCCGCCGACGAAGGCCTCGCCGTGTCCCATGTACGCCGCGGCGATGTGCGCGAGCGGCGCGAGATCCCCGCTCGCGCCGACCGAGCCCTTGCGCGGCACGACCGGCACGAGCCCCTTGTTGAAGAGGCGCGCGAGACTGTCGGCGAGCTCGGTGCGAATGCCCGAATGCCCGCGCACGAGCCCGTTCAGGCGCAGCACCTGCGCCACACGCACCTCGGCGATCTCCATCGGCTCGCCCAGGCCGCAGCAGTGCGAGACGATCAGGTTCTCCTGCAGTTCCTCGAGATCGCGCCGTCCGATGGCGACGTTCTTCAGCTTGCCGAAGCCCGTCGTGAGGCCGTAGGTCACGGCGCCGCTCTCGACGAGCTCCTCGACCAGCGCGCGCGCGCGCGCCACGGCTTTGCGCGCGGCAGGAGCGATCGCGAGCTCGCAGGCCGCGCCTTCGACCAGCGGTCGCAGGTGCTCGAGGCGCAGCGAGGTCCCGTCGAGGGTGAGCTTCTTCATGGGGCGCGCGAGGATAGCGAGCGCGGGCAAGCGTGTCGTTGCCGCGCCGGCCCGCGCACGGCGGCGCGCGACGCCCTTCGAGCTCGGCGAGCAGCGCGCATCGTGGACGCTCGAGCAGCACGCCGAAGCGCTGCTTCCTCCGGGGCGAGCAGCGGTGTGCACGCGCCAGTTCGACCGCCCGGCTGCCGCTCGCGCCATGCCGCGGCGCGGTGTCGTTTCGACACGTGCGACTCGCCCTCCTCCGCGCACGGCTTCCACCGGCCGCGTCGCTGTGGCAGCTTGGCGAGCATGGTCCAGCCCAGCGTGTCGAGCACCCGGTCCCTGCAGCTCTTCGCCCTCACCGACTCCGGTCCGCGCGCGCTGCCCGTCGCCGCGAGCGCGGGAACGATGCACGACGTCATGGACGTGCTGCCCGACGGCGTGTACTCGGCGCTGCGCACGTTCCAGCGCGAGCGCTTCCTCGAGCTCGACGCGCACCTCGAGCGCACCGACCGTTCGATGGCCGGTCTCGGATGGAGGAAGCGCGTCGATCGACCGCGACTGCGCGCGGCGATCCACGCGGCGGTGCACGAGTACCCGCACGCCGACGCGCGCGTGCGCTTCGACGTGCTGCCCGCGGAGTTCGAGATCGACGGCGTGCGCTCCGACGTGTTCATCGGCATCTCGCCGCACACCGAGCTCGAGCCGCGCCTGCTCGAGCAGGGCGTGCGGGTCGACTACGCGCGCCATCTCGAGCGCGGCGAGCCGCGCATCAAGACCACGGCCTTCGTGCGCGCGCGCCGTCCGCTGCCGATCGGCACGCAGGAGCGCTTCGAGCACATCCTGCTCGACAAGCAGGGGCGGATCCTGGAGTGCTCCAGCTCGAACATCGCCTTCGTGCGCGGGCGCGAGCTCATCGCGGCGGGCGACGGAGTGCTCGAGGGCATCACGCTGAGGGTCGTGCTGCGCCTCGCGCCGGCGCTGGGGTTGACGCCCCGTTTCGAGCGGCTCGATCCCCGCGATCTGCCGATGGTGGAAGAGGCGTTCCTGACGAGTTCGATCCGTGGAGTCGTGCCGATCGTGGGCATCGGCGAGGTGCGCGTGGGCAGCGGCCAGGTGGGAGCGCGCACGCGCGCGATCGTGGCGGCGTACTACGCGGCGGCAGCGGCGGAAGCGCGTCCCGCGTCTGCGTAGAGAACTGGCCCCGTTGCGTGGACATGCTCGAGCGCAACTCGCGCCAAGAGCACGCCTTCGATCCGGTCGGAGGCTCGCGGCCCCCCTCGCATCGACGTCCGCGTCCGCGCGCTCACTGCCCGCGAACGCGTTTGCGCGTGTCCTCGTCCTGTCCGAGGATCGCGCCTTCGGGCAGCTGCAGCGTCAAGGTCAGGTCCTTGCCGACCTCGATCGTCGCGCTCTTGAACAGCTCGACCGTGTCCCACTTCACCGACAGCCGCCACGTGCCGGTCACCAGACCGGCGACATGCAGCTCTCGCTGGCGCGGCAAAACCATGCGCTCGCGCGGCTCGCCGTTGACGACCACGTCGACCGGCAGTCCCTGGATGCGCGGATTCGTCTGCAGCACGAGCTCGCCCTCACCCGCTCCCGCGCCCTGTTGCAGCGTGAGGTCCGCGCGCGTCTCGCCGCCGCGCAGGATCGTGCCGGCTTGCGCGAGCCCGTCGGGCGTGCGCGCGACGAGGTAGCGCACCTTGGACACGTCCTCGTTCGCGCACAGCTGGTACTCGCCCTGCGCGTTCGTGATCGCAACCTGCACCGCGCGCGGCGAGTCGGGCATGATCTCGCTCTCGAGCAGGAGGTAGTTCGTCTCGCCCAGTCCGCCGAGGGTCGCCTGCACGCGTTCGGGGGCTTCGAGGCTGACCTCGGCACCTTCCACCGGCTGGCCGTTGAGCTTGACCACGCCCACGATCACCGGCGCGGGCTCCATGTGCAGCTCCAGTGCTTGCGTCGTATCCGACTGCAGCTCGATCTCGCGCACGGCGGGCTTGGCGATCGCGCCCGCGTGGAAGAGACGCACGGCGACGCGCAGCGGAGGCAGATCCTCGAGCGTCACCTGACCGCCGGGATAGATGCGCACGGGGTTGAGCTTCCACCACGGGTACACGCGCTGCGAATCGAGCGCGGCGGGGAGCACGATCACCGTCGCTCGATTGCCCGCGCCTTCATTGACGCGGTCGGCGAGCGTGAGCGAGAGCCGCGCGCCGCGCTGCAAGCGGAACTTGAGCTGCCCGCGCGCGATCGTCGCGCCCCCGGTCAGGTTCAGGAGCTGCGAGCACGAGGCGAATCCGGGGTGCTCGACGAGCACCGTGACCTCCCCCGGAGCGACGCGCGGAAAGCTGAACACGCCCTGGTCGTCGGTGTTCGCCTCCAGGCCGTCGACCGTCACCTTCGCGGCCGCGAGCGGCTTGCCATCGGCATCGAACACTTCGCCGCTCACCTGCGTCGGCCGCGCGTAGCTGATGTTGAGCTGCGCCTCGCGGTTCTCGCGCAGCACGACCTCGCGCAAGGAACCGAGCACGCCAGGCCCGGTGACGTCGACGAGCGCGCGGCCCGGGAAGAGATCGCCGGCTCCGACCTGCCCTTGTCCATCGCATTGCAGCACGCGTCCCGCGTTCGGCCCGGCCTTGAATTCCAGGCGCGCGCGCACGGGAGCTCCGCTCGCGTCGGTGATGCGGCTGCGCAGTCGCGCCGTCGCGGCGGCGCGCAGCGCGGGCATGCCCGGCTCCTGCAACGTCGCGGTCGCCTTGACGAGGTCGAGCGTCACACGCAGCGGGAAGACGACCGTCGTCTCGAGGTCGGGCGTCTCCTGCGATTCGCCCTCGCGGCTGAGCTCGATCGCGCGCGCGGGCTCATCGTGCGGCGCTGGCTGTGCCGGCGTCGGTGCCGCGTGCGCGTCCTCGCGAGGCGTCTGCGCGACCGGCGGCGGTCCCTCGACGCGCAGCAGCAGGAACAACGCGCCGACGAAGCCCGCGATCAGGAGCGCGACCAGCGCGAGCGTCCAATTCCGGGCGCGTGTGCTCATTCTCACGCAGAATAGCCCGCGCTCGGCCCGCGGACACCCGCCCAGCTCGTTCGGAGCGAGTTTTCGCCCGTCGAGACTCCTCGCGCCGGTCACGCCGCGCGCGCGCTGCCGCGCAAGAGGGAGCGTGGAGCCGTGCAGCGACGCATGGACGCCGCTCGCGCGCATCTCGAGGTGCACGAGCGCACGCCCGCGTTCGAAGCCGCTCGAGAGCGCAGCGAGGGTCGCGATGGTTGCTCGCGCGCCGGAGGCACCTTCATAATGACCGCGATGCGAGAGGCTCGACCCCGGCCGCGAAGCGCGAAGTGCGCGGCCTTCACGTCCGATGCGGCGCAACCCGACGTCGAGCTGATGCGCAACGCGCGCGAGCCGCGCGCGGACACGCGCACGCGCTCCGCTCGGGCGCGCCTGGAATCCGCGCTGGTTCTGGCGCTCTTCGTCGCGCCCGCGGCCGCCGCGCAGATCGCTCCCGCGACGGATCCGACACCGCCGGTCGACGCGGCCGCGCAGCAACCGGCGAGGGCCGAACCCGCCGCGGCGAAGCTCACGCTGCGCACGCGCCTGGAATTCCCGACGGCCGGCGCGGGCGAGAGCAAGCCGACGGCGCTGCTCGCGTGCGACATCGACGGCGACGGCCGCGACGAGCTCATCGCGACGACCCGCGGCAAGGGCAGCGTGCAGATCTGGCGCGGCTTGGAGAGCGCGCTCGCGCCGTATCCCGAGCCGCTCGTGCTGCCGATCGGCGACTATCCGCTCGGACCCGTGTTCCTCGGCGGCTCGTCGAACGTTCCGAAGACGGGCGCGCTCCCGATCGTCGTCGCGCCGCGCGCCACGCCGGCGGAAATCGACGTCGTCGACGTGCGCGCGCTGCTCGCCGCGGGCGGCGAGCCCGAACGCTCGATCGTGCGCCGCATTCCGCTCGAGCGCCGGCCGCGCGTGCTCGCGTCCGGTGACCTCGGCCACGACGGCACGCCGGAGATCGCGATCGTCACGATCGACGACGAGCTCGAGGTCTTCGGAGCGAGCGGCGCGGTCGCGCGCGTCTCGCTCGTCGACCCGGAGATCGGCGTGCCGCTCGCGACGGCGCTGCACTTCGCGTCCGACGGCAGCGGCCTCGCCATCGCGTTCCAAGGCACGCGGCGCGTGGAATGGTGGTCTGCGCAAGTGCAAGCCGGTGGCGGCTTCGCGTTCCAGCGCCGCGCCGTCGCCAGGCTCGACGGACTGCCGCGCGACATC
Organism: Planctomycetota bacterium; assembly: GCA_044228975.1. Taxonomy (GTDB): domain Bacteria; phylum Planctomycetota; class UBA1135; order UBA1135; genus JADJNY01. The sequence continues at coordinate 30,703 of JBGATX010000005.1, forward strand.
GACGAGCTCGACGTCGACGCCGACGGCGACGCCGAGCTCGTCGTCGTGGGCGGCGATGACAGCGTCTGGATGTTCGGCATGAACGCGCCCGGCGGCATCGCCGCGGGGTTGAGCGCGCTGCCGATGCCCTTCACGACCGGTGCGATCCCGATCGACGTCTCGCATCACGCGCGTGCGAGCGGCGGAGGCAGCGATCTGCTTGTCGTGAGCCTGCTCGGGCTCACGTTCAGCCGCTATCGTGCCGCGCCGGAGGGTTTTCACGCGCTCGACGACGCATACGCCGGTCAATCGCCGCACTCGGGCGCCTTGGGCGACTTCGACGGCGACGGACGCATCGACGTCGCGATCGCGAATACCGACGCGGGCCGCGTGAGCGTGCTTTTCGCCGACGAGAACGGCCGACCGGTGCAGGCGCACTTCTCCATGACCGATCGCACGCCGCACTCGCTCGCCGCGGGCGATCTCGACGGCGACGGATACAAGGAGGTGCTCGTGCTCAACGCGGCCGACGGCACGCTCTCGATCGCAAAGAACGAGCACGGCGTGCTCGCCGACGCGCGCCGCCAGACGTTGGCGAAGAGCGCCGATTCCGTGCGCCTCGCCGATCTCGACGGCGACGGCAGGCTCGAAGGGGTCTTCGTCGCGCAGCGCGCGAAGGACGCGGCAGTCACCGTGCTCTTCGGAAGCAAGGGACAGCTCTTCGAACGCGCCGCGTTCGCGCCGATTCCGATCAGCGAGGGTCCGCCCTCGCCGGGCACGCGCGATCTCCTGCTGCGGGATTTCGACGGCGACGGACGCATCGACGTCCTCGCCACCGATCCGCAGCACGATCACGTCGTCTTCCTGCACAACAAGACGCCGAGCGGCGGCGAACTCGCCTTCGACGCGCCCGTCGACGTCGATTCCCCGTCGGGACCGGGCGGGCTCGCGGCGCTCAGCGCGCCGAGCGAGGTCGCGGTCGCGCTGTGCGGTCCGGGCGCGCGCCTCGGCGTGTCGATCCTGCGGCTCGAAACCGACGGCGCGGGCAAGTCCGCCTGGCGGGAGATCGCGTCGATCCCGACGGGCCTGACGCCGCTCGGACTCGCCTCGGGCGATCTCGACGGCGACGGTCAGAGCGATCTCGCGGTGCTCGTCACGGAGAAGAACGTCGATTCCCCGTGTTGGGTGATGCCGTGTCTGCGTCAGACCGACGGGAGCTGGCGTCCGCTCGCGCCGTTTCCGGTCGGATTCCGGCCGTATCGAGTGGCGAGCGGCGATCTCGACGGCGACGGTCGGGCGGAGATCCTCGTCAGCGCCCAGAACAGCCATCACGTGGAGCTCTGGCTGACGCGCGGCGGGGATCCGCTGCGCTTCGAGCGCACGGCCGATCTCGGACTGCACGGCGGATGTCTCGACGTGCTGCTCGCCGATCTCGACAACGACGGCCGGCCGGAGGTCATCGTCGCGGACGGTTTCAGCACGGACGTCGGCGTCGTCACGATCCGTTGACGCCGCGTACGGGACTGGCCCCGTTGCGTGGACTCGATCCGGTGCGGAGCGCGCGACCCGTCGGAGGTTCCCGATTCACCGGGGCAGCTTGCGGAACATCTTCACGAGTCCCAGCGCCATGCGCAGCGATCCCAGGGCCGAATTCCTGTCCGGGCGCTCCTTCGTGTAGACGAGGAGGCCGTGCGCCCGACGGTAGGTCGCGAGCGAGCTGCGGAGCAACGCGGTGTACATCGCGCGGACGACGTCGTTGCGCAGTCCTATCCCCTCGTCGTAGATCGCGGCGAGGCCATGCAGCAGGTTCTGCGGCACTCCGGGCACGTCGCCGACCTTGACCGCCATGGTGAGCTGCGAATCGAAGTCGATCACGGTGAGGTCCTCCCACGCGCCGGAGTCGTCCTGCTCGCCCTTGAAGTGATTGCGCGCCGCGTCCCAGATCGCCGAACGGATGGGTTCCTTCTCAGCAGGCTCGAGCTCGGCGACGTCGAGCAAGAGCACCCAGCAACGAACCTGGTCCGCCGCGCACGTCCCCCCCATGCGAACGGAATCGCGCCACAGCGGCTCGAAGTGCTTCCAACCGCCGAGCGCGTAGCGCCGGAACGCCGGCTCCTGCGGTGACGCTCGCCAGCTCGTGGCCGCGCGCGCACCGTAGTGGCCGAACTCGTCGTCGAAGGCCGGATCGATCTGCTGCCAGGTGCCCGACCACAGGTGCGTGAACTCGAAAGCCGCCAGTGCTTCGCGCGACGTCGCCGTGTAGCGCTCATCGCCCGTGAGCTCGCGCATGCGCGCCACCTGGGCGAGCACGTCGAAGCGCCGCAATCCGTTCACGTTCATGTTGATCGCGCCGTTCGAGGGAACACAGCTCGCCGCGATCGATCCGTCGGGCACGATGCCGGTCGAGAGCACGGTTTCGCCGATGCGCAGCGCGGCCTTGCGCGCCGGTTCGCGCCAGCGATCGGGCCCCGTGCGCGCCAGATCGATCAGGAAGCCGAGCGTGAGCGCGAACTCGACCGGCTGCGCGTCGAGCGGTTCGTCCGCGATCGGATTCCATTGGCGCGGCAGACCCGTCGCGGGATGGAGCCCGAGCGTCAGCAGGTCGCCGACGAACTGGTCGAAGGTCGCGCGCCACGCGGGCTCTTCCTCGACCTCCAGCGCGACGCGCAAGCTGTCGAAGAGCCCGGGGACGAAGCCCGTGGTCGGGAACGTGAAGATGCGCTCGCCCGTGATCGCGTCGAACTCGTGGCAGAAGAAACCCGTCTTGCGCGGCCCGACGTCGTCGAGCCCGCGCTCGATGTACTCGGCGAAGACCCAGCGCAGGATGGCGAGCAATTCCGCGCGCAACGCCTGTTCGCTCGGGCAAGGGAGCTCGACGCTGACGGAGAGATCGCGCCACAGCGCTTCGCTCTCCATCGATGCGGCCTCGAGCTGCAGCTGGAAACGGGGCAGCAGCGCGCGGCCCAATTGCTTCTGCAATTCCTCGCCTCGGAGCTCGAACTCGCGCCAGTCCGTGCTTTCTGGCAAGCGGGTGACGATGGGCGCGCCCGAGCCGTCGATCCACACGACGCGACCCGCGCCTCGGCACTTGCCGCGCACGAGGAGCGTGTGCGCGAGCGGCGCGTACGCGGCGACGGGTTGGTTGAGCCGCTCGTCCGCGCGCGTGCGCGCCGCGACGGCGAACGGGCGCGCCGCGGCGCCGCCCAGCGGCCGCAGGTCGCGGTCGAGCGCGACGCGCTGCTCCATGCCGTGCGTCGCGCGCCACCACGGGATGCGCCGCACGCCTTGATAGTCGATGCGCGCGTCGTTCTCGGCCGAGAAGTCGCCGTTGTCGAGCAGCGACACACGCAACGTGCGTTCGTCCGAAGGCACGACGAAGAGTGGTGCGAGGCGCGCGGATGCAGCCGCTGCGTCCTGCGCGGCCGGCGGACGCGGATCCTCGGCGGCGGAATGCGCGGTCGAACTCGGACCGGCGCTGGTGGTCGCGTTGCTTGCGCCTGCCGAGCTCGCTTGTGACACCTCGGTGGTTTCGGGGGCGGCTTCCTCCTGCGTCGCGGGCGAAGGCGGCGGAGGGATCGCGGGACTCGCAGCGCGTCCCGTCGAGCCTCGGGGCTCGGACGCAGGGCCTGGCGCCGGCGCGTTCGATGCGTGCGCAAGGACTGACGCATCCGCCGCGCGTTCCGGCGCTGGCGATGGACCGGCTCCGCTGCACGACAGGAAGCTCGACGTCAGCGTCGCGAGCGCGACGAGGAACAGCCGAGCCGCGCGTTTCGACACCTGGGCCGGCGCGTCAGCGAGCCGCGCCGAGAGGCCTGCGCTCAGCGGCTCGCCGACTCGAGAGCCGAGCTCCCGCGCGCCCTCGCTTGCCGGCCGACGCGCGCGTGCGCGAGTTGCTCTCTCGGCTCGATTCTCGGTCGCATCCATGCGCGCGCTCGGCGTATCCTCGGGGCCCTCCATTCCTAGCATGCCGATCGCCGAGAAGACCGCGCGCTCTGCGCCAAACTCCCGCGAGCACGACACCTGACTCCGCTCATGAAGACCTATCGACTCGTGGAACTGCTCGGCGACGGCATCAGCCCCGAGCTCTCGCACAGCGTCCACACCGTGGCCGAAGCCCTGTCGTGCAAGCTGGAGTTCATCCAGATCGATCTCTCCGAGGCCAATCGCACGCGACGCGGTGCGGCACTGTACGCCGAGATCATCGAGCTCATGAAGCGCCACTCGATCGCGCTGAAATACCCCACTGCGACGACCGCCGAGAGCCCCAATCAAGTGCTGCGCGAGGGGTGCGGCTTCTCCGTGATCCATCGCCCCGTGCAATCGATTCCCGGCATCGAGAGCAATTTCACGCAGAAGCTCGACATCGACGTCGTGCGCGTCGCAACCGGGGGCACCTACGACGACCCGGGCCGCCGCATCGGTCCCGATACCGCGGTGAGCCTGCGCATCATCGAGAAGCGCCCCGCCGCCTGGGCCGCGCGCTTCGCCTTCGAACTGGCTCGCCAGCGCCGGTCGAACGTCGTCTCGGCCAGCAAGTACACGATCCAACGCGCGACCGACGGCCTGTTCGAGGAAGCCGTCGACGAAGTCGCGCGCCGCTACCCGGACATCGCCCATCGAAAAGAGCTCTTCGACGCGCTGCTCGCCAACCTGATCATGCATCCCGCGCGTTACGGCGTGATCGTCTGCCCGAACGAGTACGGCGACTTTCTTTCCGACGCGGCCTGCGGGCTGATCGGCTCGATCGGTCTGGGCGACAGCACGTCCCTCGCGTTCGACGACGAGGGACGCGTGACCACGGCCTTGTTCGATCCCGCGGGCGGAACCGCGCCGGACATCGCGGGCAAGGACCTCTGCAATCCCACGGCGGCGCTGCTGTCGCTCTCGAACCTCTTGCGTCACGTGGGAGAACTCGACGCCAGCCGGCACTTGCGCGAGGTGCTCTTCGAGTGCATCGGAGCCGGACGCACGACACGCGACATCGGCGGAACGCTCTCGACGAGCGCGTTCACCGCGGAAGTGTGCGCGCGTTTGATCCCGAGGCTGGCGCGCGCCTGACGTCGACGCCCGAACCGAGACACGCGGCGGCGCCGTCGGAACGAATGCCGAGCTGGTCTGGACAGGGCTGGCCCCGTTGCGTGGACATGGCGAGGGAAGCTCGACGAGGAACGGATTTCCGAACCTCGCGGAGCGGGGATCCGCAGCAACCGCGCTCGCTGCATGTGTGGAGCGGTTGCGGGCCGAGGTCCACGAACAGCCGTTCGGACAGACCCGCGCCGATCAAGCGACGCGACCGTCCGAGTCGATACACCGACGCTGTCCCATGTCCGCAGACCCGATTGCCCCTCAGGACCCGGCCCTCACCGTCTTCGCCGACGATCAGAAGGCAGCTGCGAGCCTGTGTGCCGAACTTCAAGCTCTGGGGTTTCAGGTCCGCGTCGCCCGGACGACGGCGTCCGACCTGGGCGTCAGCTCGAGCGGGTTCGAGCGGCCGTGTGTGCTCGTCGATGGAGCTGCGTTCGCCAGCCTTGCGCGCCGACGCTCGTCGACCGCTGCGGCGCCGACGGGTGAGCTGCCGGATCAAGGGCTCTTCCTGGCTCGCGCGGCGCAAATCCTGGCGTCAGCTCAAGCCCCCAACGATCAGGTCGCGCTGCTCGTCATCCGCGTCGTCCTCCCGCCACTCAACGTGGATTCGCAGTACGCAGTGCACGCCGAGCTCGTGCATCGCCTGCGCGCCTGCGTACGCGATCGGGACGCGCTCGGTCACACGCTGCGGCCCGAGAACTCGCCCACGGTCGCGCAACTGGGGAACGAAGAGCTGACCGTTCTGCTCCCGAGCCTTCCGCGCGCTCACGTCGCATTCAAGATCGGTCAGCGCGTGCTCGAACGCTTCTCGATGCCGATCGAGCTGGACACCGGACCCGTACAGCTCGCTCCGTCGATCGGCATCGCCTTTCATCCCAACGACGCACGTGACGCGGCAGGGCTGCTCGAACACGCTCGCGCCGCGCAGCGGGCGGTCGCGCAAGAGTCCGGCTCGGGCGTGCGCTTCTACACCCCAGCGATGAACACCGCGGCGCTGCAGCGACTCACGCTCGAGACGGCGCTGAGGACGGCCCTCGAGAAGGAACAGCTGCTCGTTCATTACCAGCCGAAGGTCCAGATCGCGACCGGGCGCATCGTGGGCGCCGAAGCGCTCGTGCGCTGGAAGCACCCCGAGCTGGGGCTGGTGTCGCCGGGTCAGTTCATTCCGATCGCCGAGGAGACGGGCCTCATCGTTCCGATCGGCGAGTACGTCCTCGAGACCGCCTGCCGGCAGAACCGGCAATGGCAGGAGCAGGGGCTCGACCCGATCCGCATGTCGGTGAATCTCTCGACGATCCAGCTGCGCGAATCCAGGCTGCTCGACGCCCTGCGCCGCATTCTGGCCGAGACGAAACTGCAACCGGACCTGCTCGAGCTCGAGATCACGGAGAGCATCCTCTTGCAGAGCGCCGAATCGACGATGGAGACGCTCATGCGACTCAAACAGCTGGGCGTGCACCTCTCGATCGACGACTTCGGAACCGGCTATTCCTCGCTCGCCTACCTGAAGCGCTTCCCGATCGACACGCTGAAGATCGACCAGGCCTTCGTTCGCGATCTGACGACGAACCCCGACGATGCCGCGATCACGACCTCGATCATCTTGATGGGCAAGAGCTTGAAGCTGTGCGTGGTCGCCGAGGGTGTCGAGACGCGCAGCCAGCTCGCGCTGCTGCATGTGCTCGAGTGTGACGAAGCCCAGGGCTTCCTGTTCAGCCGGCCCGTGCCCGCCGCGGAGTTCGCGCAGCTCTTGAAGCGCGGGATCGATCCTTCGTTGAAGCCTCGTCGCGAAACTGGCCCCGCCTAGTGGCCTCGATCGGCGCGAGCCGGTCGGAAATCCGGACGAAAGTCCGCCACCGGCAGCCGACCGGAGCGTCGTGTTGGAGCGGAGGGCTCCGAGTGGACCCCTTCGAGGTCTGCTCCGATGCGCTTCCATCCTCCGCGCTGTCCGTATTCTGATTGCAGCGCGTCACGAACCGGCGCGCCCTTCCGGTGGCGCCATCGCGGTCACTACGTCCGGCGCTGCGACGCGCGCCGTGTCCAGCGGTTCGAGTGTCTCGCGTGCCATCGGCGCTTCTCGACGCAGTCGTTTCGGCTCGATTTCCGCCTGCATCGTCCGTGGCTCTCGTACCAACTCTGGCCGCACTTCGTGTCGAAGGTCACCCACCGCCAGTCGGCGCGCATGCTCGGGACCTCACGCAAGACGGTGGCGCACCGGCTGCGCTTGTTGGGCGATCACTGTCGGGGGTTCCAGCGGCAACGCCTGCGGCGCTTCGAGATTCGCGGAACCTTCCAGCTCGACGAGCTCGAGACCTACGAGCTCGACCGGCGACGATGTCCGGTCGCGATGCCGGTCGTCGTCGAGAGCGAGAGCCTCTTCGTCGTCGATTGCCGCGTGGCGAGTCTGTCGCCGCGCGGGCGACGGCCGATAACTGACGCCTGCGCCGGCTCGCTGAAGGTGGTACGCCGACGCAACGCATCGGGCCTCGCCGTCTCCCGCTGCCTCGCGCGTCTGCGCGCTTGCGTCGCGTCCGGAATGCGCGTGCACCTGCGCAGCGATTCCAAACCGAGCTATCGGGGGATCGTGAGCCGGACCCTGGGCCCGGCTTGCGTTCACTCCATCGTCTCGCGCCGTCAGCGCGGTCGCCGGCATGCACTCTTCGCCGCGCGCCACACGCTCGCGATGCTGCGCGACGGGGTCTCACGTCTCGTCCGGCGGACGTGGGCTGCGTCGAAGCGGCGCACGAACCTCGGCCGCCATGCGTGGATCTGGATCGTCTGGCGCAACTTCGTGCGCGGCATCACGAACCGCGATCCCCGGACGACGCCGGCGATGCGTCTGGATCTCGAGGCGCGGCCTTGGAGCGTCGCTCGCCTGTTGCGCTGGTCAGCGCGGTTCCCCGCGCTTCACCGAGTCCACTGAACGGCGCCAGCTTCCTTGCACACGCGCACGAGCGCCTCGCGGCCCAGCGGCTTGCTCGCGTACGCATCACAGCCCGCGTTCAGGCACTTCTCCCGATCACCCTGCAGCGAGCACGCCGTCACCGCCACGATCGGCCGGCGATAGCCGCTCTGCCGCAACGCCGCGGTCGCCTCGAAGCCGTCCATCACCGGCAGCTGGATGTCCATCAGCACGACATCGAACGGGGTGCCGCGCTTCTCGGCGTCGAGCGCCCGATCGACACCGCGCGCGCCGTCCTCGGCGACGTCGACGACGGCTCCGCTGCTCTCGAGGAAGTGACGGAAGAGCTTGGCCGTCGTCGGCACGTCCTCCACGACGAGCACGCGCATTCCCTCCAGCATCGACCCGGCGTCGGCCGCGCGCGGGCGCGCCGAAGGCATCGGTCCGCGCGGGAGGTCGATCATGGTCGCCGCCGACAGGTCGCCGGCGCGCACGGTGAACGTGAAGGTGCTGCCCTTGCCCGGCTCGCTCTCGACGCTGAGGTCGCCGCCCATGAGCTGCGCCAGGCGCTTGGAGAGCACGAGTCCGAGGCCGGCTCCGCCGTGCTCGCGGATGAGCTGGCTGTCGAGCGACGAGAAGGCCTCGAACAGCCGGCCCTGAACCTCGAGCCGGATGCCGACACCCGTGTCGATCACCGAGATGCGCAGGCGCGGCTCGTGCGGCCGCGAGCTGTCGAGATCGAGCACGACGCGCACGGAGCCCGCGGGCGTGAACTTGATCGCGTTGTCGACGAGGTGGTGCACGATCTGGCGCAGACGCAGCGGATCGCACTCGATCGTCGACGGCACGGGGCCGGAGGTCTCGAGGCCGAGCTCGAGCGACTTCTCGCGCGCCGCGGCGGCGAAACCGCCGAGCACCTCCTGCACGACGTCGATCGCCGACATCGGGCAGCGCGAGAGCGTCAACTTGCCCGACTCCACGCACGCGAGGTCGAACAGATCCGAGAGCACGGCCAGCACCGACTCGCCCTGGCGGTAGATCATGCCCGCGTGATCCTTGCGCTGGTCCGGATCGAGCACGTCACTGCGCAACAGGTCGGCATAGCCGAGCATCGCGACGAGCGGCGTGCGGATCTCCTGGCTCAGGCTCACCAGGCACTCCGACTTGCCTTGCAACGCCGCTTCGGCGCGCGCGCGCGCCGCTTCGAGCGCGCGATTGACGGTCACGAGCGACGCGGCGTAGGCGCGCGCTTCCTGCTCGGCCGTGCGCACCTCCTCGAGTCGCGTGCGTTCGCGCCGCACACTGCACCACTTCTCGGTCAGCGCGCTCGCGAGCTGGCAGGCCTCGATCGGATCGAAGGGCTTCTTGAGGATCAGCAGTCGATCGCTGCGACCGACCTTGGCCATCATCTGCTCCCACGAGTAGTCGGCGTAGGCCGTGCAGATCACGCACTGCAGGTCGGGATCGACCTCCCACAGCCGCACGATCGTCTCGACTCCGTCCCAGCCCGGCGGCATGCGCACGTCGACGAAGGCCAGCGCGTACGGGCGCTTCTCGTCGAGCGCGCGCCGGACCATTTCGTAGGCCTCCTTGCCCTGGCTGGCGGAGTCGATCTCGTACTCGGGCTCGCTGCTCTTCGGTGCCGTGGCGCCGAAGAAGGCGGCCTTGGCGTCGACCAGGGCCTGGCTGGCGTCGGCGGGACCGCGCAGGATCTTGCGGAAGTCGGCGTGGATCGCCGTGTTGTCGTCGACGACGAGGATGCGGCGCGTTTCGTGGGTGGTCATGAAGCGTTTGCCGAGTCGAGGGATTGGACTGGGAACGTCAGCGTGAATCGCGCGCCACGCCCCGGACCGTCGCTGTGGGCGACGAGCGTGGCGTTCATCTCGGTGGCGGCGTTCGCCGATGCGTGCAGGCCGAAGCCGTGCCCATCGCGCTTGGTGGTGAAGCCGTGCATGAAGACGCGCTCGAGGTTCTCGCGCTCGATGCCGACGCCGGTGTCGTCGACCTCGATCGCCGCCTGACCGTTTCCTGTACGGCGCACTCGCACGGTGAGGCGCCGCTCGGTCAGCTCGGGGGCTTGCATCGCCTGCCGCGCGTTCTGCAGCAGGTTGACCAGGATCTCGATCAGCCGGTGCCGATCGACCTTGCACGCGGGCAACTCTTCGTACTCGCGCACGACCTCGACCGAGATCTCCGGCACGACACCCGAGGTCATCTCGAGCGCGGCGTCGACGATCTCGCTCACGCTCGACGTCTCGAGCACGCCCGCGTGTCCGGCGTAGCTCTGCTGCGACTGGACGAGGATCTTGATGTGCTCGATCCCCTCCGTGATGCGCCGCAGCTCCTGGTCGACGGCGGCATTCTCGGTGGTGAGCTGCTCGGTCAGCGCGACGAGCAGCGGATAGAGGTGCGCACCGCGCGGATCCTGCGCAAGGAAGCGCGCTAGGTCGCCGGCGCTGTCGCGCACCGCGCCCATCGCCAGTCGCAGGTCGGCGACCGCCGAGGCGCGCGTCTTGTCCGCCACGATCGAGGCCGAGACGTTCACGCTGTTCAGCACGTTGCCGACGTTGTGCAGCACACCGGTCGCGATCTCCGACATGCCGGCCTGGCGCGCCGCGACGACCAGCGCCGCGCGCGATTGCGCCAGCTTCTCCATCATCCCGTCGAACTCGCGCGAGAGGATGCCGAGCTCGTCCTGGCGCTCGAGCGAGAGCTTCCTGGTCGTGTCCTCGTTGCGACCGATCTCGACCGCGTGCGCCGTCAACCGCGCGAGCGGCGCGAGCACGTTGTGCTGCAGGAGATAGAGCAGCACCGCGACCATCAGGAAGCCGGCGATGAGCGTCGAGACCAGCGCGTACTGCACGGTCGTGCGCCCCTCGCTCGTGATCGAGCGCGGCAGCTTGGCCACGACGACGAGACCCGGATCACCCTGGATGTCGTTCATCGCGCGATAGGCCCACAGGAACGAGTCCGGCGCGGCCACGTCCGGCTTCACCAGGCCCTCCTGCGCGCCGATCACGTCGGAGGTCTGCACCGACTGCGTCGCGAGCAGGTTGCTCTGCGCGGACCAGATCTCGAAGTCGACGCCGGTCTGCTCGCGCAGGAGATCGAGGTACTCGTCGTGCTCGCTGGCGATGTCGGTCAGCAGCCGGCCGACGATGACCGTGCCCCGCACGGGCCCCTTGCCTCGGCTGTCGAGGATCGGCTTGGCGCTGACGAGCAGCGCGCCGCGGTTGGTGATCCAGATGCCCGTGTCGTCGTAGGTGACCTTGCTCGTGATCAGCGGATGGTTGGGGCCGAGGTCCGTCCCGCTGAAGCCCGTGAGGTTGAGCTGCGAGCCGCCCGAGTCCGCGCAGCGGCCCCAGATGACCTTGCCGCGCATGTCGCAGATGTAGAGCAGGTGGATGCGATCGCGGGCGAGCCCTTCGCTCGACAACGTGGCGTTGACGAACTGCGGATTGCGGTCGAGCACGAACCGATAGGTCTCGTCCCACGAAGCGAGGTCGGTGCAGCGTTCGGCGAGGTGCTCCTTCTCGCGCTCGATCGCCTTGACGACGCGCTTCAGATCGGAGCGCGCGGCGCTCTCCTCGAGAGCGTGGAAGCTCTCCATGAAGGAGAGCTTCTGGATCAGGTAGTCGGCGCCGGCGTACAGCAGCACGACCAGCGACAGGTACCAGACGATGCGCGTGCGCAGGGACATGCCCGCTCCCCGACGATCAGGCGGCGACGTCCATGCGACGCGGTTCCTGCGACTCGCCTTCGTTGCGACGCAACGGCGCGGTGGCGGCGTTGATCAGCGTGCACAGGCCCTGCAGCTCGTCACCCTTGCGGAGGCGGCAATCGGCGGGCTTCTCGCCCTTGCGCACCGACTCGAGGAACTTCTCGAAGCGGTACAGCGGTCCGGCGATGCGGAACGTGATCACGACCCCGACGCAGAAGATCAGCGGCAGGCACACGCCGAACGACAAGCCGATGATCCACAGGAGCCGCTCGGGCAGCTCTTGTTGCATGGCCACGCCGTCGTTGGGCAGATCGCCGGCCAGCGCGACCAGCGAAGCCGCCAGCAGCAGGAACTGCAGCGTCATCGCGAGCATGGCCATGCCGAGGAACGTCAGCACCAGCTTGAGCTGGAGCCTCGGTTGGATCAGGCGGACGGAGCGGCGGTACTTGGTCATCCGGGATGCGTCGGGGGGACGTTGGAACATCGGCGTGCCCGCGCGTCGCGCTTGATGGCGCGAGGCGAAAAGCAGCGCCGCCGAACGCGAGTGGGACGGGATCCGCGCGCGCGAGCGCGCGCCGAGCACGCGCCCGGAACGGATTTCCCCCTCGAGCGGGACGCCGCGCCGTCGGAGCACGCGCGCGTGCACGCCGCGTGCCTCAGAGCGCGCCGACCGCCGCGCGCCAGGCTCCGGCGTCCTCGGGCAGGTTCTTGCCGGTGAGCGTGCGCAGAGAAGTCCACGCGCTCCAGCGCACGCTCTGCTGCGCATGTTCGAGCAGGCTCACGAGCGCGGGCAGGCCCACGCGCGAGCGCAGCGACTGCAACTGCGCGCAGGCGAGCTGCACGACGGTCGGATCCTCGTGGTCGAGCGCGCTCACGAGCGCCGCCGCGAGACGGTCGCGGTGCAGCCGATGGCGCCCGATCTCGAGGATCGCGACGCGCGTGCGCGCCGTGTCGGCTCCGTGCAGCGCGCGCAGCTCGGCATCGGCGGCGTTGCGCCACCAGGAGGTCTCGTCGGCGAGCCAGCGCGTCCAGCGCACGCTTTCCTCGCGGAAGCGCAAGCCGCTGATCTGCTGCAGCGACCACACGGCGTTGGCGCGCACGCCCGCGGACTCGTTGCCGAGCAGCGCGATGAGCCGCTCCGTCGCGAGGGAATCCTCGAGCCGTCCGGCGAGCAGCGTCGCATCCGCGAGCACGTCGCTGCGCTCGTCGGCGAGCAGCTCGCGCACCTCGGCCGCCAGACGCTCGTCGAGCGGCCGAGAGAGCCGCGGCGCCGCGACGCCGACCTGCATCAGGAGCTCGACGCGCTGTTCGGGAAGCGCGTCAGCAGGCGGCCAGGAAATCGGCGGCCTCCGCGCTGGCGCACGCGCCCGCGGCCGCAACAGCGCGGCGCGCAGGCCGGCGTCTGCGCGCTCGCGAGACGGCGCGCGTTGGGCCACACGCTCGGATCACGGCCGGCGAGCGCGCCGAGCGCGTCGACGAATGCGTCCTCGAGCGCTTCGTCGCCGCCGATCTCGGCGAGCAGCGGCGTCGCGACGTGCAACAGGCGCGCTGGCTCGTCCCCGGACACGAGCCTCGCCGAGCAGCAGGAACGCCGCGGCGCGCGTGTCGCGCGTCGCCGCGGGAGTCAAGCGTCGCGCGAGCTCGAGCTCGACGGCTTCGCGCGGCAGCTGCGCCAGCGCGCGCAGCACGCCGTGGGCCGTGAGCGACGCTCCATCGCGCGCGAGCACGGGATCGTGAGCGGCGGTCCAGCGGCGCGAGAGCTCGTCGAACAGCTCGGGCACGGCCGCGCGACCGAGCGTGATCAGTCGCCGCGCGAGCTGGTCCGCGTCGACGGATTGCGCCACGGCCTCGTGCAGCAGCTTCTGCACGCGCGACTGCGCGTCCGACGCTTCCGCGGAGCTCGCGCCCGCATTCGCGACGCCGTCGCCGCGGAGCGGGCTCGCGGCCGCGAAGGGCGCGCACGAGAGCGCGACCGCGAGCGCGCACGCCAGGCGGGCTCGCACGGCTCGCTGCGGAGGATCGACGTGGCGTTTCATGTTTCGGTGGTGATCGAGGCGCTCACGGAACGGTGACGCGCAGCCAGCTGGCGAGCGGGATGCTCGTCACGACGGCGACGCCGCGATTCACGTGCGCCAGCGGCGCCGCGACCGGCGTGACGCCGAGCTTCGAGAGCTGCAGGAGCGGGTCCGTGCGCGAGCGCACGAGCGCGCACGGCGGCAGCTCGATCATCCGCCAGCACAACGACGTCGGCGTCGCGGTGCTCGTGCCCGCGCTGGCGGTGAAAGCCTGGTCGAAGTGCACCTTGGCGTTGGGACCAAGCGTCACTTGACGCGCGGCGACCGCGCCGAAGACCTCCATCTGCGCCGGGATCGTCACGGCGGCGCGCGGCGCGTAGATCATCCCGTAGAAACGACCCGTCGCGCCGAGCACGACCGGCGCATCGACGACGCCGTCGGCATTGCGATCGACGGTGTTCGCCGCGGAGCACAGGATCGACACGCGCGTGGGATCGGTGCTCGTGCACTCCAGGACGGCCCCCGCGGGCAGGTTGAGCCAGTCGCGCACGTAGATCTGCACCGCACCGGCGCTGGCGTCGATCGTCAGCGTCGTGCCCGGATCCAGCGAGAGTTGATCGACGACGAGCGTCTGCGGGCCGACGATCACGGCGTGCCCCGCGAGCTTCAGCTGCAGGCACTTGAGGCTCGCCTGTCCGGCCGGCAGCGTGAGCACCGGCGTCGCGCGCTGATACACGATCGAGCTGAACGCGCCGACGTCCGGCACCTCGAGCGCCGGCAACTGCGTCGTCTGCGGACTGGGGGCCGTCGAGCCGGTCACGATCGACCCGGTGCCGCGAACGACGAGCCCGGACGGACCGGGTTGCGCGGAGCCCATGACGATCGCGCCCGGCGCGCGTGCCGTGAGCCCGGCGAGGTTGACGTTCTGGTTCGAGCCGACCTTCGCGCCGTTCTCGAGCAGCGAGAGCACGTCGTACGGACCCTGGCGCGAGTCGTAGGCGTCGACGTACGCGCCGGCCGAGAGCGTGAGCTCCTGCTGGCTGAACACGCCCTTGGCGGCGATGGTGCTCGTCTGCTGCGCGACGACGATCGAGATCGACGCGCGGCCGGTGCCGCACAGCCCCGTGCTCGACAAGCACGTGCGGCCGCCACCGAGGTCCTCGGCGAGCACGAAGAAGACGCCGTTGCCGAAGCGCGCGGGCAGGAGATCGCTGCCGACGTTGCCGCTCTTGCCGGCCATCAAGCCGGCGTAGGCCTCGCTGATGCCCGCTTCCGCCATGTAGAAGGCGCGCTTGGCGTCGGCGGACACCTGCAGCTCGCGGTTCTTGTTCAGCGAGAGCTGCAGGTACGTGACGCTCATGCCGCCGATCAGCAACACGACGAGCAGCGCGGCGACGAGCGCCGAGCCCTGTTCGCGCGAGCGACTCGGGTTCCACGGTCCGAATTTCATGTATCCCCCCCCCCACGCCGACGTCGGCGTCAGTTCCTGCACGTGACGCGCGTCTCAAGCGTGCGCGTCACGAATCCCCCGTTGCGATCCGGCAGCTCCACCGTCAGGCGGATCACGACCATGCGCCCGTCGGTGACGAAGGACAGTCCGCGCTCGTCGATCAAGCCGTTGCCGTTGTCATCGACGCCGTTGCCCGCGACCTCGCCCTCGAGGAACGCCGCGGCATGCTTCGTCCAGGTCGCGTGGCGTTCGTTGGGCTCGCCGGGATTCTCCGACCAGGCGACCTGCGCGCCGCCGTCGTGCGCGATGCGCCGGCCCGGGCTCCACAGCGCTTGTCCCTGCGCCGCGTCGAAGCCCAGGCTGACCGCGTAGTCGAGCTGGTTGGCGCTGTTCGGCGCGTTCTGCGACACGGCAAGCGTCGCGAACTCCGCGCCGATGACCGACATGGCGATGCGATCGAGCACGCGCCGGACTTCGACCTCGGCCTCGAGCTGCGGCGCGCGCGCGTCGATCGCGCGGCTCGAGCGGCCCAGGAGCAAGTAGAGGTTGCCGAGCACGAGCGCGAGCAACGTGACGCCGATCACGATCTCGATCAGCGTGAATCCGCCGCGCGCGTGTTCCCGCGCTTTCGAACCGGCGCGGTGCGTCATAGCGGAGAGTACATGGCGTAGGTATCGACCGTGCGCACACCGGCGCGTCCGTAGCGGCTCGCCCAGGTCACGCGCACTCGAATCGGCAGGATCGCGTAGTCCGCGGCGTGATTGGCGCCGTCGACCAGCCCGTCACCGTTGAGATCGCGCGGCGTGACGAGCGCGGCGTCGACCGCGTCCTCGCGCAGCTCGTTGCCGATGCTGGGGAACTCGATGCGCCCCACGAAGCCGCCGACCGTCGAGGGCGCGAGGCCCGGGATCGCGAACGTGTTGCCCGGCGCGGTGCCCGCTCCACCCGGATCGTCGGCGGGGTCGGCGTTGTACAAGGCGTAGATCTGGTCGAAGTCGGAGGCCTTCATGCGCTCGAGCACCACGCGCGCGCCCTCGACGGCCAGGTTGTTCTCCTGCGTCAATGGGTCCATGCGCGACGCGGCCGACATCGTCTGGGCGAAGATGCCGGCTGCGACGGTCAGGATGGCCATGACGACCACGACCTCGACGAGGGTCATCCCCTCGCGAGTGCTGCGGGTCGTGCGGGCCATCGCCGACACGATGGATCGGGTTCGAGCTCGAATTTGCATGCGGCGTGCAAAGGGTGGTCATCGCCGGCCGCGGTGGTCCGGTGCTTCCGCTCGAGTGCGGATTCGAGCTATCGGTACCCACAAGGGCGGCAATGGAGGCGCGCGCCGATTTCTTCGCGAACGCGTTGGCGCATCCGGCTCCGGCAGCGGAACTCGCTTCCGCAATCGGACAGTTTCAACGGAGCGCGGCGCTCGGGAGCGCGCTCGAGCGGCACACGGCCTGGAACTCCGTTCCGGAAACGGAAGTCCGCGTCGAACGCGCGCGCGGTGATCAGGCGACGCCGGACAGACCGATGTCGCGCCCCTGCGCGGACGGAGCGCGCACGCTCGCGTCACGCAGGAGTTCCGCGAGCTCCTCGATGCGCCGCGCCGGGAGCTCGGGATACACGGGCAGATAGACCATGCGCGCCAGCGTCTGGCGCGCTTCGCGCGGGTCGAGATCCTCGCGTCCGGCCGGCGCGGGCAGCGCGGAGAGCGTCGCCACCTGCGTCGCGTCGTAACCGTGCGCGCGCAGGCGCTCGACGACCGGCTGCGGATCGTCGACGAGGATCGTGAACACCCAGAAGCTGTGGTACGGCGCGTCGACGCCGGGGAACTCGGCCACGCCCGCGAGACGCTGCACGAGCTCGCGCGACACGTCGGTGCGGCGCCGCACGCGCGCGCCGTCGTAACCGACGATGCGCCGCTCGATCAACGCGCACAACGGCGCGGACGGCTGATGGCGCAGCTTGATCCAGAAATCGCCTCCGGCGAAACCGCGCACGGTGCCCTGGATGACCTTGTCCTGGTTCGTGCCCTTGAGCTCGCAGAGCTTCACGAAACCGCGGTAGAGGATCGGGTTCGTGACCGCCTTCAACCCGGCGTACTTGAGGATGCGCCGCGCGTAGGCGCCGCTCTTCTGGATCGGCCAGGCCGCGTGCGCCGCGCGCATCGCGGTGAGCACCTGCCGATCGCGCACGATGAGCACGCCACCCGCGAGCGCCGCCGCCGTCTTGATCGGTCCGAAGCTGAACATGACCACGTCGGAGGCGGCATGGCCGAGGTAGTCGGCGCCCGTGAAGGCTTGCGCGCAGTCCTCGAGCAGGAGCCAACCGCGCTCGCGGCACACGCGCGCGAACGGCTCGAGGTCGAAACGCGTGCCGAAGAGGTGCGCGACGAGCAGCGCGCGCGTGCGCGAGCTCGCGGCGCGCTCCAACGCGTCCATCTTCGGCGCGAGGGTGCGCGCGTCGACGTCGATCGGCACGGGCACGAGTCCATGGCGCTCGAGCACGCGCCACATGTCGGGGATCGTCAGCGCCGAGACCAGCACCTCGCTCCCGCGCGGCAGGGCGAGCTGCTCGAGGTAGAGCTCGAGCCCGCTGCGGATCGAGAGCGTGCACAACGCCTGCCCCGCGGGCGAGAACCACGCCTCGACGCGGCGCGCGATCGAATCCCGGTCTCCGGCGACGCCGGCGTTCCACAGACCGCTCGCGAGGTCCATCCAGCCGATGTCGAGGCGCTTGCGTGCATACATGCGTCGTCTCCGCTCGCGCCAGCCCAGGAGAGGCGCCGGAACCGCCCGGGTCGTCCCCGTGAGCGCCGACGTGCGCGAGTCGCGGCCATCCTAGCGGTCCGATCGGGCCGCCGCGATGCGCACGAGGTCCCCGGATCGAAGAAGCAGCGGAGGAAAACTCCGCCGCGCACGTCCGCCGAGGTGGACAAGGGCGCGCGGGCGCGCGACGCTCACACGCTCGGCATGCAAGACGACGACGAGCCCGGGCGCCACGCTCGCCACGTACCCCATGTTTCATCGGGCGCACCGGCCCGGCGCGCATGAGCGGTTCGACGCACGAAACCGGCGCGCGAGCTCGGGACGACGGTCGTCCGGCGCCGAGCGAGAGCGGCCGGCGCGTGCCGTTGCGCGTGTGGCGCGGAACGCTGCTGCTCGTCGT
Organism: Planctomycetota bacterium; assembly: GCA_044228975.1. Classification (GTDB taxonomy): domain Bacteria; phylum Planctomycetota; class UBA1135; order UBA1135; genus JADJNY01. The sequence continues at coordinate 49,017 of JBGATX010000005.1, forward strand.
CGGGCGCATGTGGGGCTCGGCGTGCACGCTCGTGACCTGGCTCCTGCTCTCGCGCCATCTCGACGCGGGCGACTTCGGCCGCTTCACCTTCTACCTGAGCATCTTCGTGGTGCTCGACACGTGGATCGACTTCGGCACGGGCCAGGTCGCCGTGCAACAGAGCGCGCACGACGAGGATCGCATCCCCGAAGTGCTCGCGGCGGCGCGGCGCGTGCGCGTGTCGATGGGTTGCATCGGCGCGGCGCTCGTCGGCGGCGGCGCGCTGCTCCTCGGCGAACGCGGCGCCCTGTGGATCGCGCTCGCGAGCCTCTACCCGCTGACGCATGCGCTCGAGCTCTCGACGCTCGCGCTCAAGAACCGCATCGCCTGGGGCATCCCCGTCGCCGTGCGCGCCTGCGCCGCGGCGACGTCGCTGGCTTTCGTGCTGCTCCTGCGCGCGAGCGGCGATCGAGAGCCCGCGCACTACCTCTTCGCCATCGCCTGCGGCAGCACGCTCGGCAACTTCGCGCAGCACGCCTTCGCCGCGCCGCACCTGCCCAAGCGACGCGCGCGATCGATCGAGGCGTGGAGCCTGTTCCAAGCGGCGTTGCCGCTGGGCGTCGCGAGCCTGTGCCAGCAGGCCTACTTCTACGTCGACAACCTCTTCGTGCGCCCGATCTGCGGCGAGGTCGAGCTCGGCCGCTACAACACCGGCGTGCGCGTCATGTCGTACGGGATCATGGTCGCGATCTATGCCACGCAGGCCGCGCTGCCGTGGCTCGCGCGCGCGCACGCACGCGGCGAGCTCGCGGTCGCGACGGCGAAGCTCGGTCAACCGCTCTCGGCTGTCGCGGCGTTCGGCCTGGGCCTCGCGTGGCCGTGGACGGGCGAGATCCTCGCGCTCTTCCATCCTGATTTCGCCGACGCGGCGACGAGCCTGCGCTGGCTGCTCGCGGCGACGGCGGCGGTGTACCTCGGCGCGTGCTTGATGACCGCGCTCGTCGCCGCGGGAGGACGTCACGCGATCCTGCTCATCGCGGCGGTCGCGCTCGGCGTGAACCTCGCGGCGAATACCTGGCTCGTGCCGCGCCTGGGCATCGACGGAGCGGCGCTCGCGACGCTCGCGACGGAGGTGTGCGTGGTCCTCGGCGCCGCGCTCGCGCTGGCGCGACTGGGAGCGGCGCCGTGGAGCGCTCCACGCGCGTGGTCGTGGCTCGCGCCGGTGATCGCATTTCCCGCCGCGGCACTGATCTCGACCGTCGCGCGCGGCTGGGCGTGAGCGATGCGCGTCGGACTCGACTACCGGCCCGCGCTGATCAATCGCGAAGGCATCGGACGCTATGCGCGCGAGCTCGTGCGTGCCCTGTGCATGCTCGCCGAGCCCGACGAGCTCGCGCTCTTCGGCTGGACGCTCGCGAGCGCGCGCATCGAGCGGGCTGAGCTGGGTCTCGATCGCTCGCGAGCGCGCTTGTCCCGCGTGCGCTTCCCCTCGCGCTGGTTGCCGAGGTTGTGCGCATTGCGCGGCGCCGGCGTGGACGAGCTCGTCGGTCCTGTCGACGTCTGGCACCACACGCAGCCGACGTCGGTTCCCGTGAGCCGCGCGCGCGAGCTCGCGACGATCTTCGATTGCATCTACTTGCGCGACGAGGGCTTCTTGAGCCGCCCCGCGGCCGAGCGCATGACGCAGGCGAATCGGGACCTGATCGAGCGCAGCCAGCGCGTGCTCGTGCCGAGCACCTTCGTCGCCGACGACGTCGCGCGCGCGTTCGGAGTCGCGCGCGAGAAGCTCGTCGTGACGCATCTGGGCTGCGATCACGTGCTGCGCGCGCTCGGCAGCGAGCCGCATTCCCCGCCGCGCGAGCCGTTCCTGCTCACCGTGTCGCGCGTCGATCCGCGCAAGAACCACGTGCTCGTCCTGCGCGCGTTGGAGCGCCTCGCGCGCGAGGGTCTGCGTCCGAAGTGGGTCGTCGCGGGTCCCGCGGGTTTCGAGGCGCAGCGCTTCACCGACGAGCTCGCGCGCTCCAGCGTGCGCGAGCAGGTCGACTGGCGCGCGCTGGTCGACGAGCGCGAGCTCGCACGCCTCTATGCCACGTGCAGCGCGTTCGTCTTCCCGAGCCTCGACGAAGGTTTCGGCCTGCCGCCGCTCGAAGCGATGGCCTGCGGAGCGCCGGTGATCGCGAGCTGGAGCGGCTCGCTGCGCGAGGTCCTCGGCGACGCCGCCCTGTTGCACGACCCGCGCGACGAGGATGCGCTCGTCGCGGCGCTGCGCCGCGTGCTGCGCGAACCCGAGCTCGCGCGCGACCTCTCGCAACGCGGCCGAGCGCACTCGGCCCGGTTCACCTGGTCCGCGTGCGCGCGCGCGACCCGCGCGGTGTACGCCGAGGTCGCCGCGCGCGCGTCGAGCCCACGACGATGAAGCGAACGAGTGCCGGCCACACACGATCCCGATCGAATCGGCACTGAACCCTGATCGGCTTGGCACCAGCACGATGATCACGTGGAATGCACCCGCCTTGGGCTCGCAAGCGGCGCTGCAAGCAGACTGGGATCGAATCGGCACTGAAGCTCGCGCTGTGCCGTGCACGCCGGAAGGTCGACCGTTGCAGTCAACGAAGCCGCGGCCACGAACTCGACTCGCGCAGTGATCGGGTGAATCGGCGGACTCGAGAATGCCGTGAACTGTGCCGATTCGGATCGGCGCGGACGCTGGCACGTTTTCGCGAGATTCTGCGTCACCATCGCGAGTTGCGAGCGTCTTCGTTCATGGAGGACGCACGATGCGACGCGCCATTGTTGTTCGAGAGAGCGGTCGCTCGCGCGAGTCTCGCGCGCCGAAGATTCAACAGCTCACGTTCCCCCGGCGCGGCGGCGCACGACGCGGAGCAGGCTGCAAACCGAAGGGCGCGAAGGCACTTGTGTCGCACGACGCACGGCCCCCGCTGGCGGCTCGATTTCCCGTTCTCGTGACCATGAAGCTGCAACCAGGGCTCCCGAGCCTGCGACACCATCGAGAGCGCGAGGTCATCCGCGAGGGGCTGCGCGCTGCGCGCGATCGGCACGGCATGCGCCTGGTGCATTTCTCCATCCAGTCGAACCACATCCACGCGTTGATCGAAGCGAGCGACGCACAGGCTCTGTCTCGCGGCATGCAAGGGCTTTCCGTGCGCATCGCGCGCGCTCTCAACCGCGCGTGGGGCCGCGTTGGACGCATCTTCGCCGACCGATACCACGCACGCATCCTTCGCAGCCCGCGCGAAGTGCGTTACGCGCTCGCCTACGTACTCAACAATGCCCGCAAGCACGGCGTGCACGTCGGAGGCATCGATCCATACTCGTCGGGAGCCGCATTCGATGGCTGGCGCAATCGAATGACTTGCATCTTCGCTTCCGCACTCCCCGTCTCGCCCCCGCATTCGTGGTTGCTCTCCATCGGATGGAGGCGCCACGGACGCATCGGAGTCGACGAAGTTCCAGGGCGATCGCCGTGAACAACTCGGTGTGTGGCCCGGGCTCGCGCGTCGAGTGCGTCGCGTCAGGATTGCTGCAGCGCCTCGTCGAGCGCGCCCGCGATCTCGGGGAACCGGAACTGAAAACCGGCCGCGAGCGCGCACTTCGGGACGACGTGTTGTCCGCCGAGCAGCACGTAGGCCGCTTCGCCGAGCGCGAGGCGCGCAAGCGTTGCGGGCACGGGGATGATCGCGGGCCGGTGCACGGTGTGAGCGAGCGCGCTCGTGAGCTCCGCATTCGTCACCGGGTTCGGCGCTGTCGCGTTCCACACGCCGCGCACGCTCTCGTCCTCGAGCGCACGCAGGAAGAGCGCGCACAGATCCTCGAGATGGATCCACGAGACCCACTGCCGTCCCGAACCCAAACGACCGCCGACGCCGAGGCGGAACACGCGCTGCAAGCGCTCGAGCGCTCCGCCGCCGCGGCCGATCACCAGGCCGATGCGCAAGCGCTGCACGCGCACTCCCGCTGCTTCCGCGGGCGCGCACGCCGACTCCCAATCGCCGCACAGCTCGGCGAGGAAATCACTGCCGCGCGGCGCGTCCTCGTCGAGGCCGATGCGCGCGCTGTCGCCGTAGTAGCCCACCGCCGACGCGCTGACGAACACGCGCGTGCGCGCCTGCGCGGCGAGGAGCGCGAGACGCTTCGTCGTCGCGACGCGACTCTCGACGAGCTCGCGCTTGAACGCCGCGTTCCAGCGCCGTCCGAAGACGTTCGCTCCGGCGAGGTTGATCACCGCGTCGCAGCGCGCGAGCGCGGAGCTCAAGCTCGCTTCCGACCAGTCGACCTGCGCGCCAGCTCCGCGGCTCACGGCGAGCACGGTGTGTCCGCGCTCGCGCAGCAGCGCGCCCAGGCGCGTCCCGACGAAACCGCTGGCGCCGGTCATGAGGACATTCATCGCTGGCATCGTTGGATCCGTCTCAGGCGCGCGCGACGGCGCACGCGCGGAGAACCGCCGTCTCGAACGCTCATTCGCCCCGCACGCGCCGGCGGATGCGCTCTTCGTCGATCTCGTGCGCTTCCCACAGCACGCGGCCTTCCATGCCGCCCGCGACGGTGACGATCTCGCCGCTGACGTGGCGCGAGAGCGCCGGCGAGGCGAGCACGAGCGCCTGGCGCGCGATGTCCTTGGCGCGCGCGAGCTGCTGCAGCGGCATCGTGCGCGCCACGCGCGCGATCGTGCCGGGCTCGTCGAGCGCCGCGCGCGCCATGTGCGTCACGGTCCAGCCCGGCTGGATCATGTTCACGCGCGCGTAGGGATCGAGCTCGACGATCTCGTTCTTCAAGGAGTGCACGAGGCCGATGAGGCCGGCCTTGCCCGCGGCGTATTCGGCGTGACCCTTCTCGCCGAAGCGTCCGGCCGTCGAGCCGATGAAGATCAGGCTCGCGCCGTGGCCGTCGTCGCGCGGCGCGCTGCGCGAGAGAGCCTCGAAGAAGGCGCGCGCGGTCCAGATCGAGCCGAGCAGGTTGACCTCGAGGTTGCGACGGATGCGCTCCTCGTCGGCGCGGTGCAGGAGCTTCGCGTCGGGCGTCCAGCGTCCGGCGTTGGCGACGCACACGTCGACGCGGCCGAAACGTTCTCGCGCGCGCTCCATCGCGACGCTGATCTCGAGCACCGAGGTCGTGTCGGCGCGCAGGCACACGGCGCGCTCGCGCCAGGAGACGCTCGCGTGCCAGCGCTCGAGCTCGTCGAACTGCGCGAGGCCGCAGAGCGCGAGACGCGCTCCTTCGGCGGCGAACTCCTCGGCCAATGCGCGACCGATGCCGCCGGAAGCGCCGGTGACGAAGACGACCTTGTCGGCGAGCTCGAGGTCCACGGGCCAGAGACTAGCGCTCCCGCGCGGCGCGCGCGCGAACGCCCGTGGATTCACCTCAACGCGGCTGCGCCCGCAGCGCGCGCAGATCGTTGAACGCGGGAATCGCGCCCATGACGTCTTCGTTGGCGAGCGCGGCGCGCACGCGCGCGGCCGCGAGCTCGGTCGAGAGGCTCTTCTCGCGCCGCGCGGCCTCGAAAGCCAGGCGCGCGACCGTCGCGTCGTTGGGCAGCGCGACGAGCGCCTCCTTCAGCACCGGATCGTCGGACTTGAGCTCGTTCGCGCGCCGCTCGAGGAGCCGCGCCGCGAGGCGCGCATCCTTGTAGCGCTGCCAGGCGTAGGCCTCGAATTCCGCGCGCTTCTCGGGCAGCTTGTCCCAGCCGTCGAACTTGCGCTCGATCGCCGCGTTGTAGAGCTCGAGCAGGAACACCGCCGCGTCGATGTCGCCCTGCTCCGATCGCGCGCGCTTCTGGATCTCGGCGTCGAACCATTGGATCCACTCGGTGGGCACGATGTCGCCGTCCTGGAAGAGCAGGCGGTAGATCGCGGGCGCCATCACCGACGACTCGGGATAGCGGCGCGCGTTCTTGTTGAAGCCCATGAAGCCGAGCTTGCGCGCCGCGACCTCGACGCGCGACGGCGGCAGACCCATGCCGTTGGGATCGGGCGGACCCGCGGCGGGCTCCGCATCGCCGGACGCGCCCGGCGGACGCGGCTCGGAGCCCAGACGACCCTCGACGAGGAAGGAGAGCTCGATGAAGCGCCGCGACTCCTTGCCCATCTTCGCTTCGGCGAGCGCCAGATCCTCCTTGACGAACTCGCGATTCGAGAGCGGATAGTCGGGCTGGGTCGCGTTGCGCGTCCACGAGACGTCGAGCAGGAGCAGGCGCTCGAGCGCCTCGAGGTCGCCGGCGAGCGCGCGTGCGCGCAGCTCACCGCGCTCGGCGAATCGATCGCGGCGCTGATGGATGCGCGCGAGGGCGCTCTCGAGCTCGGTGCGCGTCTGCAACGGATTGCAGCGCTGCCACTCGTCGAGCGCTTCGTCGGCGGCGCCGCTCTGGATCAGGCAGTCGGCGCGCAGGCCGCGCAGCAGGTTCTCGTTGCGCGGGCGCAGCGCGAGCGCCTTCTGGTAGAGCTTCGCGGCCTCCGCCCACTGGCCTTCGCGGTGCAGCACCCGCGCCTTCGAACCCAGCGCGGCGGCCGTGTTCGGAGCGAGCTCGTTCGCCTTCGCGTAGAGCGCCTTCGCCTCCGCCGGCGCGACGACGAAGAGCGCGTCACCGAGCACCAGAGTCTGCGCCGCGTCCTGCCCCGCTCGCGGCGCCGCGGCCTTCAAGGCGTCGATGAAAGCCTGCTTCTCGCCCTTGGCGAGCAAGCCCTCGTTGGCGCCGCGCGCCGCCTCCATGCGCGCGCTCGCCGAGTCGAACGCGACGTCGAACGGGTCGGGCTCGTCCGTCGCGTCGGCGTCCCGCGCAGGGGCTTCCTGCTTGCGCGTGCGCAGCTCTTCGATCTCGCCCTTGGTGAGCGCGCGCGGTGCGAGCGTCGAGTCGGCCTTGTGCGCGTTCACGGGAGCGGGAACCGAGGTCTGGACGGGTTTCGCGGTCGGCGTGCCGGCGCGGGAGCCGTCCGCCGCCGAAGGCGCGGAGGAGCTCGCGGCTCGAGGCGCTTCGCCCTGGGCCGCGGGTGCGGCGCTCGAAACGTCCCGCACCTCGGTCGAACGAGGCTGGGATGAGCTCGAGGGCGGCAGTGCGCAGCTCGAAAGGGCCAGTGCGGTCGCGATGCGGGCGATCAACATGAGGATCCTCGGGTCCAACTCGGGGCGCGGAGCTTACGGCATGCTAGCGATTCCGTTGGGTGCGAGGTGCGCGAGCGCGCGAGAGCGGCGTGACCTGGCCGGTGGACCAGGAATATAAGGAGGCTCAGTCCCCCGAGGTCCCATGCACATCAAGATCGCCCTGGCCATCGGCAGCGTGGCCCTTCTGACGTCCGCTCTCGTCCTGCACGCGTGCGCGACGAGCTCACCCGAGCACGGTTCCCGCGCCGAGTCCGACGCGCTCGTCGCGCGCGACGCAGCCCAGGCCAAGATCGAACTGGCGCAGGCCGGTCATGGCGCGACGCCGAACGCGGCGCGCGCGCGGCATGCACAGGAGGTCATGCGCAGCTCCTACTGCGCCACGTGCCACCCCGACATCTACGCCGAGCACGAGCAGAACACGCACGGCCGCGCCTTCACCGACGAGGAGGTGCGCCTCGCGACCGGCCGCTTCAGCCAGGCCGATTGCATCATCTGCCACACGCCGCGCCCGGTGTTCGAGACCGGCATCGGCATGAATCCGATCCGGCGCATGCACAACCTCGAGGAGGGCAACACGTGCATGACCTGCCACTGGAAGCCCGAGTTCGACTACGGCGGCTTCCGGGGCGGCGCCGATTGCAAGCTCGCCTTCGATCCGCGCGCCGGCACGGTCGAAGCCTGCGCCTCGTGCCATCGCAACCACGGCACGCCGTTCCAGTGGGCGACGGCGAAGAACGGCAAGGAATCCGGGCGCGTGTGCATCGACTGCCACATGGCGCCGGTCGAGCGGCCGGTCGCGGTCGGCGAGAAGCCGCGCGCCGTGCACAGCCACGTGTTCCCCGGCGCGCGCAGCGTCACGCAGGTCGCGCGCGCGTACGGCTACAAGGCGCGCATCGAAGGCAACGAGGTCGTGGTCGAGATCACGAACAAGGGAGCGGGTCACAACTTCCCCACCGAGCTCAAGCAGCGCTCGCTCGAGTCGCTCGTGATCGTCACGGACGCCGACGGCAAGGAGATCGCGCGCTCGCGCATGGTCTTCCGCGATCCGTACAAGCGGCCCTACGGGCTCACGCTGCCCGTGAACACGCAGATCCCCTCGGGCGAAACGCGCGCGCACCGCGTGCCCATCGGCGTCGCCGCGGGCAGCGCGACCTGCGAGCTGCACTTCAAGCAGTACTTCCCGATCGAGGATCACCATCCCGACATGGCGCGGCGCCTCGAGATGGTCGAGCTCCCGTTCCACGGCGTGACGCCTTCGACGAAGTCCGTCGAGACCGAGCCCGAGGTGCAGGTCGTCACGCCCGACGGCATCGACCCCGAGAAGGCCGGCATCGCCAACCTGGTCGACTTCGCGCATCCGGCGATCAACAAGGTCGATGTCGACATCCCGCAAGGCGATTCGCAGGCGGACATCGACAAGCTGATCCAGCTCTTCCAGTTCCCCGTGCTGCAGGCCAACGTCGAAGCGCGCAAGCGACTCACGCAGCTCGGCGTGAAAGCGGTGCCCGCGCTGATCACGGCGCTGGGCTCGTGGGACAACAAGACGTGGAACCAGGCGATGGCCGTGCTCGAGGCGATCGGCGATCCGGCCGGCCCGTCGGTGGCCAAAGCGCTGGAGCACGACGAGCTCTACGTGCGCGTGCACGCCGACGAGCTGCTCGGACGCATGAGTTGGAAGGCAGATCGTCCGCTGCTGCTCGCGTCACTGAAGAAGTCGCTGGCGCGCCCCAATGCGCTCGATCGCGTCTTCGCGGCGCAGGCGATCGGCCAGCTGCACCTCGAGGAGCTCGAGGGCGATGTCGAGGGGCGTCTGGCCGACGCCGACCCGGACGTCGTGCGCGCCGCGGCGCGCGCGCTGGCGCACATGGGTGCAAAGGGCGCCGTGCCGCACGTGCGCGAGGCGCTCGCGAACGCGTACTGGGACGAGACGCGTCGCGATCTCGCCGAGACGCTCGCGCGCCTGGGTGATGCGAGCGGCATCCCCGTGCTGCTCACCGGGCTCGATCATCACGACGACCTCGTGCGCGAGAGCTTCTTCGAGGCGCTGTTCAACGTGACCGGACTGCACTTCGGCTACGAGGCGCTCGCGCCGCGCGAGGAACGTCTGGCGGCGATCGCGCGCTGGCAGGCGTTCTGGGCTCGCGAAGGCGGGCCGTGGAAGCTGCGTCCCGCTCCCGGCGTGCCGTGGAAGATCAACAGCGAAGCGCGCAAGATCGTCGACGCGTTCGGCGGCAGCGACGGCTCGGTCGCGCCGATCGACGACGACAAGGCGCGCGAGCGTCTGGTCGAGCTCGGCGAGAAGGCCGTGCCGGCGCTGACGCTGCTCGGCCTCAAGTACGCGCCCGGCTTCGCGGAGAAACGCGCGAAGATCTGCTCGGTGCTGGGCGAGATCCGCCACCCCGACGCGGTGCCGGCGCTGCTCACCGTGCTGCGCGATCCGGTGCTGTCGGTCTCGGCCTGGGCCTGCAACGCGCTCGAGCGCATCGGCGATCGCGAAGCGCTGCCCGCGCTGCGACGTTATCACCAGCGACTGCTGACGGCGCGCGCGCAAGGGCGCATCCCGGCCAGCGCGGGCACGCCCGACGACCTCGTCGCGCAGGCGTGCAAGGCGCGCTTGAAGCTCGGCGACGAGTCGGCGCAGGAGGAGCTCGTCACGCTGCTCCTCTCGCAGGACACGACGGCCGCGACGACCGCCGCGCGCGCGCTGCGGGAACGTCTGGGCAACGACATCGACGTCGTGCCCGACGCACCGCTCGCCGATCGCCGCGCCTGGGTGCAGGCCTGGCGCGAGCGGCGTTGAGCGCGGAGCGCGAATCCGTTCCGATCGACGAGGGCCTCGCCGGGCTGGCTACCATGCCGGACCCGCGAGGTTCTCCGATGCACACGCTCCACCGCCGCGCACGCTTCGTCACCCTCTTCCTGTTCTGCGTCGCGCCGCTCGGAGCGCAGCAGCCGAGCGCGAGTGCGCCGCCCGCGAAGCCCGCGCCGGCGGCGCAGGAGACGAACAAGCTCCCCGCGCTGTTCGAGAAGCGCGAGGTCTCGATCCCGATGCGCGACGGCGTGAAGCTCTTCACGTCGCTCTACATCCCGCGCACGACGAGCGCGGATGCACCGATCCTGCTGTGTCGCACGCCGTACAGCGTCGGACCGTATGGTGCGGAGCAGTACAAGACCTCCGTCGGTCCGAGCACGCTCTTCTCCGACGGCTCGTGGATCGTCGCGTACCAGGACGTGCGCGGCTGCTACATGTCCGAGGGCCAGTTCGTCGACGTGCGCCCGCACGTGCCGCACGTGCCCGACGTGAGGAGCTGCCGCGGCGTCGACGAGAGCACGGACACGTACGACACGATCGAGTGGCTGATCGCGAACGTCCCGCACAACAATGGCAAGGTCGGCATGTGGGGCATCTCGTATCCGGGCTTCTACGCCGCGGCCGGAATGGTCGACGCGCATCCCGCGCTCGCAGCCGTGTCACCGCAGGCGCCGATCGGCGACTGGTACTTCGACGACTTCCACCATCACGGCGCGCTCTTCCTGCCGCACGCGTTCAACTTCCTCTCGGGGTTCGGTCGCGCGCGGCCGCAGCCGACGACGAAACGCGAGGGACGCTTCGAGCACGGCACGAAGGACGGCTACGACTTCTTCCTGCGCCTGGGCTCGCTCGCGAACGTGAACGAGCGCTACTTCCACGGCGAGATCGCGTTCTGGAACGACCTCGTCGCGCACCCGGACTACGACGGGTTCTGGCAGGAGCGCAACCTTCTGCCGGACTTGAAGCGCGTCGCGCCCGCGGTGCTCACCGTCGGCGGCTGGTACGACGCGGAGGATCTCTACGGCGCCTTGAACGTGTATCGCGCGATCGAGACGCAGGAAGAGCGCCCCGACTTCGCCAACTCGATCGTGATGGGACCGTGGGCGCACGGCGGTTGGGCGCGCGGCGACGGCGACAAGCTCGGCATCGCGCGCTTCGGCGACAAGACGAGCGTCTGGTACCGCGAGAAGGTCGAGCTCCCGTTCTTCGAGCGCGCGTTGAAGGGCAAGCAGGTCGATGCGCCCGCCGAGGCGACGATGTTCGACACGGGCGCGAACGAGTGGCGCACCTTCGATCGATGGCCTCCGAAGCTCGCGAGCGACCAGGAGATCGGTCTCGACGGCGGCGGCGAGCTGAAGGTGAACGGCGTCGGCGGCGCGAGCGGCTTCGACGAGTTCACCAGCGATCCCGCGAAGCCCGTCCCCTACACCGAGGCCGTCGCGATCGGCATGACGCGCGAGTACATGACCGACGACCAGCGCTTCGCGAGCCGCCGGCCGGACGTGCTGACGTATCGATCGGCGGTGCTCACGCAGGACGTGACGTTGTGCGGACCGATCGCCGCGGAGCTCCTCGTCTCGACGAGCGGCACGGATTCCGACTGGATCGTGAAGCTGATCGACGTGCTCCCCGACGACGCCAAGGATCCCGAGGACCTCGCCGCGACGCAGCACTACAGCGGTGCGCAGCTCCTGGTGCGCAGCGAGGTCCTGCGCGGCCGCTATCGCAACAGCAACTCGAAACCCGAAGCGTTCGTGCCGAATGAACCGACGCGGGTCGTGGTGCCGCTCCAGGACGTGCTCCACACGTTCCGCACCGGGCACCGCATCGAGGTGCAAGTGCAGTGCACGTGGTTCCCGCTCGTCGATCGCAATCCGCAGACGTTCGTGCCGAACATCTTCCTCGCCAAGGAGTCGGACTTCGTGAAGGCGACGCAGCGCGTGTACTGGGGCGGCGAGAACGGCTCGCGCCTGCGCGTGCACGTCGTGCGCAAGCCGCAGGGCGAGCGTAGCGATCCGTTGTATCGCTAACGGACAACCGGGCTCGCTGCGCGACATTCGACGCGCGCACGAGACGCTGACTCGCGAGTGCCAGCGGGACACGCGACGTCTCTCAGCGATCGGATCGTTCGATCTCCGCGCGCCGGCATGCAGGGTCGCGCGTGGATCGAGATCCTTCCGTGCCTGCGCCATCCGACGCTCAGCAGCCAAGTGCGCGCTCGAACGACGGGCGGAGCTCGAGTCGCGCTCACCGATGCCGCGCGCAGCTCGCTCCAGCCATTGAACGCGCCTCCCGACGAACACGGATCGATACCGAGGATCGTCGCTCCGTGCTTGCGCGCGTTGTGGAGCACGTAGACGAGCGCGTTGCGTACCTCCCTCGGCGTGCGCAGGACGCGCGAGTGGAATCGGTCGCACCACGAGCGTCCGCGGCGCTTCCAGAGCCGGTTCAGCGCCCGAGCGATGCGCACGGCAAGCCCCTGCATGCCGCGCGACAGAGCCCGCGCGTCGCCAGCTTCGACGAGCGCGTGAACATGATTCGTCTGGATCGAGAAGTGCACCACGCGCATCCCGAGTCGTTCGCGCGCCGCCGCGAGCGCTGCGAACACGACCTCGCGCGCCTGCGCGCGCCGCAAGCTCGGCTGTCCGCTCGCCGTCTTCAACGTCACGAGCACGGGGTACCGCGCGGCGAACGCTCCTCGCGCGCGATGCGAAACGCGCGCGCGTGCGCCCTTCGGTTTGCGCCCCGCACCTCGACGAGCTCCGCCATGACGAGGAAAGCTGGGCTGCCGAACGCGCGGCGCGCGCTCCGTCTTTCGTCGAGTCTGCATGACGTGCTCCACGACACGAGACGAGCGGCGAGAGCGAAGGTGACACCGCGACACGCAACGTTTGCGAAGTGCCCCCGCGTCGCGATTCGTGATCCGGCGAAACGCATCGCTCGCGCGCCGCACTTGATTGAGCATTGAATCTCGGCCCCTCCCGCCGTGCACCGTGAACGACTTCCGGTCACGCGGCTTCAGATCGATTGGCGGCGCGTGGAGCCCGGCGAAGAACGGCCGGAGTCATGAATCGATGACAGGTGCGCAGGGCCTGCGGACGGCACATCCCGGGATCGACGCGGAACGTGTGACGCGTCGCCGACGCTCGCGATGTGCCCCGCGTCACGCTGCGTGAGCCAGCGAATCGCGTCGCTCGCCCGCCACAGTTGATTGGGCACTGAAGTCCACCTTCCTGCACCCGTGCGGCGCGCAGCTCCCTCGGTCGTGCATCGCGACGAGGTGCGCGGAACTCGCGAGCGCCACCTCCTTGGATCGACGTGCAAGAAGGTGGCGCGCGCGCACGGAGTTGCCCTGTCGCCCAACTTGATTGAGCACCGAATCCGCATGCGGCCGCGTCCCAGCCGCAATCCCACCTGAATCACGGCGCCTGACGCCCCCGCACCTCCGTTCGTCGTGCGCGATCGCGGCGGCGCCCTTCCGCCCCCGCCGAGGTCCGCATTCACACCAACCCAACACCACCGCGCTGCCAACGCCACTCGAGAGCTCGAACAAGCGTAACCGCGGCGCGCGCCGCGCATCCGACCCCAGCTCGGAACGGCCTTCCAAGGCAATGGACGTCCGAGTTCCACAGGCGCGCGTCGCGCGGCTTGGTGAACGCTCCGAGTGGGTCTATTCTGCGAGCTTCGGACGTCGAAGGAGCACGAACACGCATGCACGAACCTCAACTGCACCCGATCCGCATGGCGCTCTGCGCCGTCGCACTTCTCTGCGGCTGCGCCTACGAGGGCTCCACCACGCTCCCTGCTTCGAGCGCGACGGGCAACGCGTCCGCCGGCGCGAGCTCGACGCAGGAGACGATCTCGAATCCGAGTGACGCCACACCCGAGATGACCACCCAGAGCAAGGCACCCGAGTCGAAGGAAGCGCTGAAGAAGCGCCTCACTCCTCTCCAATACAACGTCACGCAGGAGAACGGCACCGAGCGCTCGTTCGCGAACGAGTACTACGACAACCACGAGCCGGGGCTCTACGTCGACATCGTCGACGGCACGCCGCTCTTCAGCTCGCTCGACAAGTTCGATTCGGGCACGGGCTGGCCGAGCTTCACCAAGCCGATCTCCGAAGACCTGACCGTGCGCAAGAGCGACGGCTCGCACGGCATGGTGCGCGTCGAAGCGCGCTCGAAGAAGGCCAACTCGCACCTCGGGCACGTCTTCGACGACGGTCCCAAGCCGACGGGCGAGCGCTGGTGCATCAACTCCGCGTCGTTGCGCTTCATTCCGCTCGCCGACCTCGAGAAGGAGGGCTACGGCGAATGGAAGGCGCGCGTCACCGGCAAGCCCGAGGATGCGCAGCTCAAGAGCAAGAGCGGCGAGAAGCCTGCTGACAAGCAGGGCGCGGCCGTGGACCCGAAGAGCGCGACGAACGAGGTCGCCGTTCTCGCCGGCGGCTGCTTCTGGGGCATGGAGGACCTGCTGCGCAAGCTCCCCGGCGTCGTCGACATCGAGGTCGGCTACACCGGCGGCCACCTCAAGAATCCGAAGTACGAGGACACGCACGACGGCAAGAGCGGTCACGCCGAAGCCGTGCGCATCGTCTTCGATCCGAAGAAGACGACCTACGGCGCGATCCTCGACCACTTCTTCCGCATCCACGACCCGACGACGAAGAACCGCCAGGGCAACGACACCGGCACGCAGTACCGCTCGGCGATCTTCTACACGAGCGAAGCGCAGAAGAAGGAAGCCGAGGCCGCGATCGTGCGCGCGCAGAAGTCCGGACGCTGGAAGAAGCCGATCCAGACCGAGGTCGTCGCCGCGAGCGAGTGGTACCGCGCCGAGGAGTACCACCAGGACTACCTGGTGAAGCACCCGGGCGGCTACACCTGCCACTTCGTGCGCGACTGAGCCTGGAACTGCGCCGAATCGACGACACCGGCGGGCGATCGACGCTCGCCGGTGTGTTTCGATGCGGTGCAGGCTCGCCGCGCCGTTGCTACGCTCCCGACCGTGACGGAGAGCGCGATCGTCCTCGCCGAGGGTCTCTATCGCAGCGGCGACGCCAAGACGGCGCACGGTCTGGTGCGCGGTCCGTCACGCTGGCCCGTCGCGGGCGTGATCGATTCGACTTGCGCGGGAGCGGATGCGGGCGAGCTGCTCGACGGCACGCGCCGCGGCGTGCCGGTGTTCGCGTCGCTCGCACAAGCCCTCGCGCAGCTCCCCCACTCTCCGGCGTGGTGCGTCGTCGGCGTCGCCACGCACGGCGGAAAGCTGCCGAACGCGCTGCGCGCGACGTTGCTCGAGGCCGCGACGCGCGGGTTCTCGATCGCGAACGGCCTGCACGAGCTCGTCGGCGACGACGCGGCGATCGTCGCCGCGGCCGCGCGCAGCGGCGCGACGATCGTCGACATCCGCCGGCCGCGGCCGACGCGCGAGCTCGCGTTCTGGCACGGGCGCGCGTTGAAGCTCGAACTGCCGCGCGTGGCCGTGCTCGGCACGGATTGCGCGCTCGGCAAGCGCACGACGACCCAGCTCCTCGTCGCCGAGTGTCGCGCTCGCGGCTGGCGCGCCGAGATGATCTACACCGGCCAGACCGGCTGGCTGCAGGGCGGCAAGCACGGCCTGGTCCTGGATGCGACGCCCAACGACTTCGTCACGGGCGAGCTCGAGCGCGCGGTGATCGAGTGCGTGCGCGACGAACGACCGGAGGTCCTCTTCCTCGAAGGCCAATCGGCGCTGCGCAATCCCGGCGGACCGTGCGGCGCGGAGCTCCTGCTCTCGGTCGGCGCGCGTTGGGTCGTGCTGCAGCACGCGCCCGCGCGCACGTACTTCGACGGAGCCGAGGAGCTCGGTTGCGTCATCCCGCCGATCGCCGAGGAGATCGAGCTCCTGCGCTACTACCAGGCCGAGGTCGTCGCCGTGACGCTCAACCAGAGCGGTCTCGCGACGAACGCGGTCGCGCCCGCTTGCGCCGCGCTCGAGCGCGAGCTCGGCATCCCCGTCGTCGCTCCGCTGCGCGACGGTCCCGAAGGCCCCGACGGCATCGGCCGCATCGTCGCGCGCTTGCGAGCGCGCGTCTCCGAGCGAGGCCCGCGCGCGTGAAGCTCGCGTCGATCGAGACCTGGACCGAACGCATCGCACTGCGCCGGCCCTACACGATCGCCTACGAGACCGTGAGCGACGTCGAGCTCGGCTTCGTGCGCCTGCGCGGCGAGGCTCACGGCGGCGCGCGCGGTGACGCGCCCGTCGGCCGGCGCGGTGACGCGCCCGTCGGATTGGGCTGCGCCTCGCCTCTCCCCGAAGTGACGGGCGAGAGCTTCGCCCGCTGCGCCGCCGCCCTGCGCGAGCTCGGAGCCCTCGATCCGCGAGACGAAACGGCGCGCACGCGCTGGCGGCAAGCGCATGCGAGCGAGCCCGCCGCGCGTGCCGCGCTCGACATGGCGCAGTACGACCTCGCGGCGCGCGCGCTCGGACTGCCGCTCGCGGAGATGCTCGGCGCGTGCCATGCCGCGTTGCGCACGTCGATCACGATCGGCATCAAGCCCACGCGCGACGAGTTCCTGGCCGAGGCCGACGAGTACGTCGGACGCGGCTTCCGCTGCCTGAAGATCAAGACCGGGCTCGACCTGGACGAGGACCTGGCGCGCCTGACGCTCCTGCGCCGCAAGTTCGGCACGCGCATCGATCTGCGCATCGACGCCAACGCGGGCTACGCGCCGAGCGCGCTCGAGCGCTTGTTCGCCTACGGCGAATCGCTCGGCCTCGAGCTCGTCGAACAGCCGCTCGCGCGCCGCGATGACGCGCAACACGAGCAGATCTCCGAGGCGCGCCGGCGCTTCATCGCGCTCGACGAGAGCATCGTCGATCTCGCCGACGCGCGCCGCCACGCCGCGCGCGCGGCGCACTGCGGCCTGTTCAACGTCAAGCTCATGAAGTGCGGCGGCATCACGCCCGCGCTCGAGATCGCGCGCGTCGCGCTGGGCGCCGGCATCGGCCTCTTGTGGGGCTGCTCGGACGAGAGCTCGATCGGCATCGCCGCCGCGCTGCACACGGCTTTCGCCTGTCCAGCGACGCGCTTCCTCGATCTCGACGGACATCTCGATCTCGCGCGCGATCCCGCTCGCGGCGGCTTCGAGATCGACGAAGGCGTCATGCGCCTCACCGACGCGCCCGGGCTCGGAGTCGAGCTCGTCGAGGGCGCCGGACCGGAGCGAGCGTCGCAGCGGAGCTGAACGAGTCCATGGAAACTTCGACACCCGTCACGCAGCTCGATCGACGCACGTTCCTCGCCCTCACCGCCGCGGGCGTGAGCGCCTGCGCGTCCGCGCCACGTGCGCGGAGCGAGCGACGCTGCGACTTCGATCTCCTGCTGCGCGGCGGACGCGTGTTCGATGGCACCGGCGGACCGGAATGGAGCGCGGATCTCGGGCTGCGCGGCGACACGCTCGTCGCCGTCGGGACGCTCGATCCCGAACGCTCCGCGCGCACGTTCGAGCTGCGCGGTTTGTGCGTCGCGCCGGGGTTCATCGACATCCACACGCATTCCGACGCCGACGTGTTCGCCTACCCCGGCGACGAGAGCCGTCTGCTGCAAGGCATCACGACCGAGATCACCGGCAACTGCGGCGGCTCCGCCGCGCCGCGCGATCCGGCGACGAGCGCGGAGGACGACGCGGAGCTCGCCGCCGATGGGATCCACGCGCGCTGGACCGACGTCGCTTCGTACCGGCGCGCGCTCGAGGAGCTGCGCCCCGCGACGAACCAGGGCCTGCTGATCGGACAAGGCACGCTGCGCACGCACGTCGCGCGGCTCGAGAACCGCGCGCTCACCGCCGCGGAGCTCGCGCGCGTGCAGCGCGAGCTCGAGATCGGCCTGGAGCAAGGAGCTCTCGGCCTTTCGTCGGGCCTGGAGTACGTCCCCGGTCGCTACACGCCGACGGACGAGCTCATCGCGCTCTGCCGCGTCGTCGCGCGCCACGGGAAGCTCTACGCGTCGCACGTGCGCAACGAGGAGGCCGAGCTCGTCGAAGCCATCGACGAAGCGCTGCGCATCGGCCGCGAGAGCGGCGTGCGCACGCAGATCAGCCATCTCAAGGCGGCCGGCAAACCCAACTGGTCCAAGCAGGACGCCACGCTCGCGCAGATCGAGACCGCGCGCGCCGCGGGAGTCGAGGTGCTCGCCGACGCCTATCCGTACACGGCCTACTCCACCGGCTTGACCATCTTCCTCTCCGATGCAGCGCGTGTGGGCGGGGCCGATGCGATCGTCGCGCGCCTGCGGGATCCCGCGCAGCGCGCTCGCATCCGCGGCGAGCTCCTCCCGCGCGTCGCGAGCGATCCAGGCGGCTTCGAGCTGATCGTGATCGCCTCGGTCGGCCGCGGCGTGAACAAGAGCTCCATCGGCCAGGATCTCGCCGCGATCGGAAAACAGCGCGGAATCGAACCGGTCGACGCCCTGCTCGCGCTGCTCGAGGAGGAGCACGCCGACGTCGGCTTCGTCGGCCACGCGATGAGCGAGGAGAACGTGACGCGCGTGCTCTGCCATCCGCTGGTGATGATCGGATCCGACGGACGCGCGCTCGCGCCGCGCGGCCGCGCGCTCGAGACGCAACCGCACCCGCGCAGCTATGGAGCCTTCGCGCGCGTGCTCGCGCGCTACGTGCGCGAGCTCCGGGTGCTCGACCTCGCGAGCGCGGTGAAGAAGATGACGTCGATGCCCGCGACGCAGCTCGGCCTCGCCGATCGCGGGCGCATCGCCCCGGGCATGAAGGCCGACCTCGTCGTCTTCGATCCCGCGCTCGTGAAGGACGAAGCGAGCTTCGACACGCCGCACCGCACGGCGAGCGGCTTCGTGCACGTCTTCGTCAACGGTGTCGCCGCGGTCGAGGACGGACGCTGCACCGGAGCGCGCCCCGGACGCGTGCTCGGCTGAGTGTCGCGCGGCGCGAGACGCTCCCGACGTGCGGCTCGGCGGGCCCCGATCGCTCGCCGAGCCGCGTTGCGTTCGTGAGCTGGGCTTGCGCGGTGTCGACGCGTGAGCCCGGCTCGCGCTACGGCTTGAACGCGATGCCGTTCGGCGCGCCCGCGACGGAGATCGTCGTCGTGACGACTCCGGTGGCGACGTTCGCCACCTTGACCGCGTTCGCGATCGGCGTCGTGACGTACACACGGCTGCCGTCGGCGGAGATCGCCACGTTGCGCGCCTGCGCACCGGCGCTGAAGCTCGCGCCGAGCGTGTTCGTCGTCAGGTTCACCGCCGTGACCCACGGGCTGGCGAGGTAGCCCGCTCCATATCCCGTGTCCGACCAGCTGTACGGCGTCGAGATGTAGGCGCGCGTGCCATCCGGCGTGATCGCCATCGACTGCGGCAGGCCCCAGATCAGGATCGAGCTCGCGACGCTCTCGCTCTGCGTGTCGACGACCTGCAGCGTGCCGTAGAAGCTGAACGCGCCGTAGCCGAACTGCGAGGCCGCGTAGAGGTGCGCACCGTCTGGACGCGCGCGCCCTCGAAGTCGACGGCTCGATGCGCTCGACGTCAGCTCCGCCGGACCGAAACACGCGTGCTGTAGAGCACGTTGCCGTCGCCCAGATCGCTCGTCGCGCCGCTCACCAGCGCGTTGATGCCGAGACCCTCGGGGATCTGCGAGCGACGCGGGAGGCCGTTGACGCGCACGGCGTGCCGCGGAGTGTCGGGGCACAGCTCGATCGGGAACGTCAGCGACGCGCGCGGGTTCGAGAGCGTCACGCGCTCGCCCGCGGCCACGCCGAGCACCTCGGCGTCGCGCGGATGCATGAACACGCGCGCGGGGCCGTCCTTGCGCAGGTGCCGGGCGCTGTGGCTGTAGGTCGAGTTGTGCGTGTTCACCGACGGCGTCGAGAGCAGCACGAACTCGCCGACGTCGCCGCACCAGTCGTCGGGAACGAAGGTCGCCATCGGCGGCTGGCCGAGCGACTGCATGCGTTCGCTGAAGAGCTCGATCTTGCCGCTCGGAGTGCCCCAGTCGGCGTGGACGCGCTCCGCGGGCTTCACCGGCACACCGGTGCGCACGCGCGCGAGCTCGTCCTCGTTCAAACGCGCGCGGCACGCGTCCAGGAACTCGTCGCACAGGCCGAGCTCGGTCACGTCCCACGTCTCGCGCCGCAGATCGAGTCGTTTCGCGATCTCCGCGAACGTGTCGACGTTGCTGCGCGGACCGTCCGGCGCCTTCACCGCCGCGCGCGCGTGCTGCATGACGCGGTGCGCGTAGCTGCGGTAGACGTCGGCGTGCTCGGGGAACATCGTCGCGGGGAGCACGACGTCGGCGAGCTCGGCCGTCTCGGTCAGGAAGTGCTCGTGCACGACGACGAACAAGTCCTCGCGCGCGAGACCTCGGCGCACGAGCGCGCTCTCGGGCAGCACGACCGCCGGGTTGTGACACCACACGAACGCGGCCTTGAAGCGTCCGGCGACGAGCTCGCGCCCGAGCTGAACCTGGAGGACGGGCTTCGTCGGCGCGTCCTTCGGCCGGAACTCGGGCCGGATGATCACGTCCTCGGGCAGATCGAAGTGCGCGAAGCTCTCGAAGTGCACGCGCGAGCCGTGACCGCGCACGGCGAAGAGCGAGCACACCGCGCGCATGCTCATGCCGCCGTTGCGCCGGCGCGCGAAGCCGACCCCCGTCTTCACGAACGGCTGGCGCGAGCGCATGACGAGACCCGAGAGCTCGCTGATCGCGTTCGGCGTGAGCCCGGTGATGCGCGAGGTCGTCTCGAGGTCGCAACGCTGGCGCACGTGCGTCTCGAACACGTCCGCGCCGAGACACTCGCGCTCGAGGAATCCGCGATCGACCTCGCCGAGCTCGAAGGCGATGCGCGTCAGGCACAGAGCGAGCGCTGCGTCGGTGCCCGGCTGGATCACGAAGCCGCGACCGCCCCACTTCTCGAGCGTGCGGATCGTGTCCGTGCGCCAGATGTCGATCGCGATCACGGACACGCCGCGCGCGAGCAGCTCCTTCACCTTCGGTTGCAGGTGCTGGTGCGTGCGCGCCATGTCGCAGCCCCACAAGAGCACGAGGTCGCTCTCGACGACGCTTTCGATGTCGGGCCCGAGGCAACGGCCGAGCACGGCCTCGAAGCCCGCCGTACCGGTCGCGTCGCACACGCCGCCGTCGTGCAGCGTCGCGCCGAGAGCGTGCATCATGCGCAACGGGAACTTGCGCTGGACGAGGCCCATCGTGCCGCCGTACCAGAGCGCGAGCACGTCGGCGCCCGCGAGAGGCTTCACGCGCGCGACGATGAGCTCGAGCGCCTCGTCCCAGCTCGCGGGCACGAGCTCCGCCGACTTCTTGCCTCCGCGGCGCACGAGCGGCGTCGTCAAGCGCGCGGGATCGTTCAGCAATTCTCCGTAGAGCTGCGTCTTGCCGCACAGGACACCGCGCGACCAGGGATGCTCGGGGTTGCCCTTGAGGCGTACGAATCGTCCGCGATCGTCGGCCTCGACCAGGATCCCGCACGCGTCGGGGCAATCGAGCGGGCACGTCGTGGGATGGAGCGAGCTCATGGCGTGCGCAAGTGCACGCGCGACTGTAGTCGCGCGCGCACGGACTGGCCAGCGCGAGCTGCCCATCGAGCGCGACGCCACGGTGCGCGGCCATGCCGATTCCCGCGCCACTCATGCGCGAGGCACGCGCGCGACGAGCGGCAATGAGGATCGCGCTCGGCGCTCGGATCCGCCAACCCGCATGGGCCGTGATTTGCTCGACGCGGCGGCATCCGAACGGAAGGTTCGGCGCAGTGTGCGAAACTGCGCCACGCAGCGCTCACGCTCCTGCGATCCACGGCGACGTTGCGCACCGCGCGAGCGCAGCCGTGAATCGAGCGAGTGCTCGCGACGAACCCGACGCCGGACGCCGTGAGCTCGCGGATCCCGCGCGACGCGGCTGGTCCCACGCTCCCTTCCGACTACCGGTGACCTGGCAGGAATCCGCTGATGAATGCCCGCTATCGAATCCTCGTCCTCGCCGCGCTCTTCTCCTGCGCATGCCAGCGCGCGACGGAACCCTCGTCGCAGACGACCGTGTCGTCGCTCGCCGTCGGATCGCCTTCGAACCTGAGCTACTCCGACGCCGACGCGATCGAGAACCAGGGGCGCGACAGCGTGCCCAACGTCCCGACCGTGACAGGCACGGTGCTGAGCTACGCGATCACGCCCGCGCTGCCGCTCGGCTTGCAGCTCGACACGACGACCGGCGTGATCTCCGGCCGTCCGCTGCGCCAGTCCGACCGGCGCCTCTACACGATCACGGCGAGCGGCGGTTCGGGTTCGACGAGCGCGACGATCGCGTTGCGCGTCGTGCCGTTCAGGAATGCGCTCGATCCGCACCAGGACGGCCAGGCGTCGAGCCTGCACCTCACCGGAGTCCTCTGGGGCCGCCTCGCCGACGTGTACGACCTCGACGCCGCGACCGGCATCCGCCGCCTGCAGGCGCGCAACCTCGTCATCGGCGAGTCGATCCAGAGCGATGGCGTCGACTACGAGATGACCACGCAGCTCGTGACCGGCCTCGTCGAGCTCACGATCCTGCACCGGCTCGGGACGGCGGAGTTCGAGCAGGCCTACGAGCACCTCGAGCAGACGCTCGTGTCGCTGCCCACGGTCGACCCGGCCGGTCTGCCTCCGTTCCCCATGATCGCGCGCAACGCGGCGATCGTCGTGCGGCTCGACGACCTCGTGCGCGCCGACACGGTGGGAAGCGACACGCTGCGCATCCACGTCGGAACCCCGCCGGAGACGCCCATCGACCTGCGCGTGCTCGTCGACGCGAACCACGGCGGCTACGCGGACACCGACGGCGACGGACGCGAGGAGTTCCAGCCCACGCGTGTGATCCTCGAGCCCGCGACGACGTCCATCGATGCTCTCGCGGGGTACGCGGGGCCTGTGAACCCGCTCGGATTGCCGGGCTCGCCGAGCCCGAACCTCGCCAACGCCGTCGTGCGCATTCCGACGCTCGCCAACCCGCCGGCGCTGACGCACGTGCTGGCGAACTTCGCGGGCAACGGCCTGTCGACCACGGGCAACGGGCCGGTCGACCTCGCCTCGCCGACGCGAGACGTGCTTCGCGGAGCGCGCAGTGGCGGCGCGACGGCCGTCACCGGAGATCCGTTCAACGGCTTCCTGCGCGATACGGACGCACCGACGATCGTGGGCCTGCAGGCCGGCGCCGTTTCGAACGTCGCGCCCTTCGCGCCCGCCGGTCGCGGGAGCTTCACGCTCGACTTCACGTTCGCCACGCCGTCCTGCGCGCACGCGCTGCGCGTCGGCGACGTGATCCGCCAGCCGGATCGCCTCTACGAGGTCGTCGTGGCCAGCGCCGCGCCCGTCGGTGCCACGGCTTCCGGCGCACGCGTGCGCATGACCAGCGGCTTCTCGCCCGCGACCGGCAGCGCGTCGGTGGCATCACGCTTCGATCCGATCGCGGACGCCGCGAGCGCGGCGTGCTTCGTGCGGCTCACGAGCGTGAACGCGCCACCGGCGGACGGCGTGCAGCCCGACACCGCGGTCGTCCTGCAGTTCAGCGAAGCGATGGACGCCGCCTCGGCGTCGACCTTCGACGGGATCGTGATCACCAGCGCGTCCCCGGCGCTGTCGGCCTTCGACATCGTGCCGTCGTCGTTCCAACCGGCGGTCGACCTCGCGAGCGTGAACGTGAGCCCGTCCCTGCCCTTGCACCACCTGAGCGGAACCGCCGAGGAGTACTTCGTCGGCGTCAACGGAACTCCGCGCGGCGTGCGCGACCTCGCGGGCAACTCGCTGCTCCCGGCTTCGTTCACGTCCGCCTTCCGCCTCGACCCCGCCGCGGCGACGCAGGACACCGACGGATTCGTGCTGCGCTTCGGTTCGACCGACGAGATCCTGAACGACGGCTTGCCGGAGCTGCGCGGGCAGTTCCTCCACGACCTCACCGAGGGCGTGATCCGCCCGCGGCCGGTGACGCACTTCGCGGGCATCGTCGACCGCACGCAGGCGGTTCCGGCGCAGATGCAGGTCTTCGGAGGCGGAATCAACACGCCGCTGACTCCGTTCGGCGCGAAGCTGCACGCGGTGTGGCGCTACTTCGACATCGGTTTCGCGTTGCAGGACGAGCAGTCGCACAACGTCGACATCGAGGGTCTCGCCTGGGCGCCGAAGAACGGCAACGTCGTCAGCGACGCGTTCACGCAGTTCGAGATCCGGCTCTCGACCTCGCGCCATCTGCCCGATGAGAGCCTGAACCCGGCACTGCTCCCGAGCTTTCCCAACTCGGGCCTGAAGTCGACCTTCGCCGACAACCTGCTCGACGCGGTGCAGGATCCGCAACGCGTCGTGCATCCGCGCGCACGCGGCTACGCGCTCAACCCTGGAGATCGATTCACCACGCTGACGGGCACGGTGATGATGCCGTTCCCGATGAACCGCGAAGTCCCGGCCTCGCAGTTCGAGTACTACACGTGGCGCGACACCTCGGTGCTCGCGCGCGGCGGCGCGAGCTCTCCGGGCGCGCCGACGCAGATCGAAGCCAACGTGCTCGGGACGTCCCCCATCGGCGCCTATCCCGCCGGCTTCGTGCCGACGATCGGCCTGCCCTTGTTGATGGAATTCCGCTGCTACCCGGACGCGGGAGCGCTCGGTCTCAACGCCTTCGACGTCTCCATCGCCGCGTCGAGCTCTCCGCAGCCCAACTTCCGCGCGTTCTCGGCCGGCGGAATCACTTCCGGCGGAGTGTCGGTCTTCCGCGACCCGGATCTCCAGACGAACGCGGTCGGAGGTTTCAATCCGGCCAACGGATCGCCGACGCCGGGCGTCGAGAACGCCTTCTATCTCGGCCAGATGAACCTCGTCACGCGCGTCAGCCGCGCGCACACGATCTGGTTCGATCTCGGCGGCGTCGCGACGCAGTTCGCGCTGCCGGTGCTCGCGCCGAGCGCGGCGAGTCAGCCGCCCGGCACGCAGGTCGTGCTCGCGTTCCGCGGCGCGACGGCGGTGACCGGACCCGCGCGCAACGACGCCGGCTCGCTCGACGCGTACGGCGACGACGCGCCGGGCGGTGCGTCGAGCTCGGTCACGTTCCTCGACAACGACGCGGGCTGGAAGAGCTCGCCGCAGCCCGCGCTCGTCGGCGCGCGACGGGTGCAGATGCGCGTCAGCTTCATCGCGAACGCGGAGACCGGAGCGCGGCCCGAGATCACGGCGCTCGGACTCGGCTGGCGGCGCTGAGCGCGCCGCGCAACGCTCTCAACCCTCCTGCGCCGTCGCCTCCGGCGGCGCGGGAGGTCGCGCGCGCTCTGCCTTGCGCAACTCGTCGAGGAAACCACGGCGCAGGTCGCGCAGGTGCAGTTCCTCGTCGAAGAAGAGCACGACGCCGCTCAAGCGCCGCGCGACGTCGTCGTAGCTCGCCGACGCGGATTGTCCCTGGTCGAGCGGCACGCTGATCGTCACGCCGCGCGACTGGTCGTTCGTCCAGCCCCACGCGAGCGCGAAGCCCTCGGGCCGTTCCCAGGCGAAGACCGGCGCGCCGAGCGTCGCGAGGCACTCGCCCAGCGTGCTCGAGCCGGCGTGCAGCTCGTGCAGGCGCGCGTCGGCGATCGGCGAATTGACCGTCACGCGCTGGAAACGGAACGAGATGCACGCGCTGCACGAGAGCGCGAGCGCGAGAAAGGCGATCGATCGCGGCCCTTGCGCCAGCGCGCGCCTCACTGGTCGTGGACCTCCATCCACGGCATCGCGTACGACGCGTCGTCCGCTTCCAGCGTCGAACCGACGTGCGTCAACACGTCGTGCTCGTCGAAGAAGAGCCAGGCGCGATCCTGGCGCGTGTCCTGGTTCAGGAAGGTGACGACGATCAGCGTGAACCCGGCCTGCTTGGCGACGGTGTAGTCGTAGCGGTAGGCCGTGCGCTTGCCGAGCTGCACGATCTCGCTCGGCGCGCCGAGCTCGGCGACGACGTCCGTGGCGGTCGACTTGCCGGTCGCGAGCGCGTCGATCTTCGTGCGCACGAGCGGCTCGTTCGTCGTTCCGCGTGAAATGAAGCAGGAGCTCGCGAGGAACGCGAGCGGAATGGAGACGAGGAAGGGAAGTCGCATGGGATCCGCCGCGGTGTTCTGGCGACGCGGGGCGTCGCGGTGCGTGTCGCGCGGCTACGGTAGCGTGCGTCGCTCGATTTTCTACCTGCCGGCGGCGCGCGTTTCGACGAGCTCCATCGTCGGCGGTTGCGCCACGAGCACGAGAGCGCTGCCGCCGAGCGCGGCCTGGTACGTGCGCTCGTCGATGCGCTCGACGTCCGTGCCGGTGTGGAAGTCGCGCCGCCGCCAGAGCTGCCACGCCCCTGGACAACCGCGCCGCTCGAGCGCTTGCGGGAGGCCCCAATTGAAGAGCGGGATGTCGTCCTCGCGCCCCCACACGTCGGGCAGGTCGACGATCGCGATCGCGCGCGCGGGGCCTTCTCTCGCGCGCGCCGCGCAAGCCGTGTCGAGCGCCGCCGTCGCGATGCTTCCCGCGGCGCGCTCGGCGCGCAGGTCGCGCACGCTGTCGCCGAGCCAGGCGAAACCTGCGAGCGCGAGGATGGAAGCGCGCCACGCACCGCGACTCTCCAGCGCCCACTCGGCGAGCGCCAGCGCGACGAGAGCCGACGACAAGTACGCGTAGCGCTGCACGAAACCCGTCGTGAGCACCGGCAGCGCGAGATCGATCGCGACGACGCACAGCGCGAAACGCGCGAGCCGCGAGCCCCGGCGCACGACGACGAGGACCAGCGCGCCGACCAGAGCGAGGATCGACGCCGCGGCCGCATGGCCCCCGGCGCCGAGCTTGCCGCGCAAGCCCTCGACGGCGAGCACGCGCAGGTCCTGCGGCACGAGCGCGAGCGCGGCCTTGACCACGTTCGCGGGCAGGGAATCGAACGACTTGAGCCCGTGATGACGCTGCTCGCGCAGGAACGTCATGTAGAGCACGTAGGCGAGCGCCGAGACGGCGATCAGCAGCACGTGCGGCTCGCGCAGGCGCGCCCCCACCGCTCGCGCGCGCTGCGCGAGCCCCGAGGCCGGTTCGAACGCGCACCAGAGCACGATCAGCGCCGGGACGACGACCGCGCTCTCGTGGAAGAGCAGCGCGACGACGAAAGCGACGATCGAGAGAGCGCGCGCCGCGAGCGAGCCGCTCTCGCGCGCGCGCAGCCAGCACCACCAGGCGAGCAGGGCGAACGCCGCGCGACCCGGCGTCGAGATCGCGGCGCTCCACGCGAGGCCCTTGACGTTGGGAAAGAGCGCGAAGAGCAACGCCGCCGCGCCGGCCGTGCGCGGCGAGAGCCCGAGCCTGCGCGCGATCAGGAAGACGAGCGCGCAGGCGAGCGCGTGCAGCGCGAACGACACGAGCCGCGCCACGTCCGCCTCCGCGCCCGCGGAACGCGACACGACGAAGAAGAACAGGTGCTGCAGCGGCCGCAACGGCTCGCGCGCGGGATCGAGGGCCTGGAACAAGCTCGTCTGCGCGCTGGCGACCGAGAGGTGCGTGTAGTCCTCCGACAGGAACGGCACGGGGCGCAGCGCGAACCACACGCCCGCGATCCACAGGAACGCGAGCGCGACGAGCACGCGCGAGAGGCGTGTCGACTCCGTCGTGCTGGAGCTCAAGCGCGCTTCTCCGCCGCCACGTCGACGATCAGCTGCTCGAGCTGCGAGAGCCAGTGCGCCTCGCCGCAGCGAGCGACCGACGCGCGCACGCGGTTGCGATCGACGGGAGCGCGCTCCAGGCGCGTCAAGTGCTCGTCGATGGCGCGCGCGAGCGCCGCGACATCGCCCGCATCGCTCAGCACGCTGCCGCAGACCTCGTCGACGATGTGGCTCGCCGCGCCGGCGTGGCGCGTCGTGATCACCGGCGTGCCGCTCGCGAGCGCTTCGAGCACGAAGAGCCCGCAGGTGTCGCGCCAGGTCGGCAGCACGGCGAGGTCGCTCGCGGCGCACAAGGCGCTCGTGTCGAGTTCGCTCGCGACGCGCACGCGATCGCGCGCGAGACCCGCGCCCGCCGCGCGCCGCTCCCACGCCGCGCGATCGCGCGGGCCGGCGAGCACGAAGCTCCACGGCCGCGTCTCGAGGCGCGCGAGCGCCGCGAGCAGCGTCTCGACGCCTTTCAGCCGCGGATCGCGCGCCGCGCAGGCGATCAGCGGCGTGCGCGCGTCGATAGCTCATGGCCGGCGCCGCGCTCGCGCGGATGCTGCTCCATCACGCTGTTCTCGATCGTCACGAGCCGCTCGCGCGCGCTCGGGTACGCCGCTTCGAACTCCGCGAGAGAGAGCGCCGACACGCACACGACGCGGCACGCTCCGCCGTCCAGCGCGGCGCGCTCGAGCTCGAGGAACGCGCGATGGCGGCTCCACGGCCGCGGGGCGCGCGCACCGAGCTCGCGCCCGGCTCTCGCCGAGTGGCGCGCCGCGAGGGAAGCCGCGTGCGCTCCGCCGTGCGCCCAGAGGACGTCCACGCGCGCGAGATGCCGCGCGCCGATCGTCACGTCGCAACCGGCGCGCTGCGCCGCTTCGTGCAGCGCACGCAGATGCTGCTCGCGCGCGCCGCGAGCTCGCCGGTGCGGGAAGGAGCCGCACGGGATGTCGTCGGAACCGCCTGCGCGCAACGCGAAGGCGCGTACCGTGTGTCCGCGCTCCGCGAGATGGCGCGCCAGCCGGAAGAGCGCGCGCTCGGCGCCGCCGCGATCCTCCTGCCAGCGATCGATCAGGAAACCGACGCGCAACGGAAGCTTCCGCCCGGCCTCACCACGCGCTACGTTCAGCGTCCGCGCATGCGCATCGGCTTCGACGTCTCCCCCCTCGGCCCGGCCTGGCATCCGCCGGGAGTCGTGCGCGCCACGCGCGGACTCGTCGACGCGCTCGAGCGCCGCGGGAAGCTCGAGATCGTGCGCCTCCATTCGGGACACGCCAGCGCGAGCCGCGGCGCGAGCATCGCGTGGCGACAGTGGCGCCTGCCGCGCGAGATCGCGCGCCTGGGCTTGCGCGGTCTGCACTCGCCCGTCTCCGCGTTTCCCTGCTTCGCGTCGTTCCCGCGAGTGCCGACGGTGCACGAGCTGCCGTGGCTGCACGGCGTCGACGAGAACGCCGATCGCGCGCACGCTTCGGCAGTCAGCGGCGCGGCGCGGCGGCGGTGATCACGCCGAGCGAGTTCGTCGCGCGCGAGCTGCGCGCACAGCTCGGCGAGCGCGCGGAGCGCGTCCACGTCGTGCCGTGGGGCGTCGACAAGCCGTTCCTGGCTCCCGACGAGACCGAGAGCGAACGCGCGAGGCTCCCCGCCCTCTTGCAGGGCGATTTCCTGCTCGCACCGGCGGCGCGCGCAAGAAGAAGAACGTCTCGGCCGCGCTTGCGCGCGCTCGCGCGGATCGATCCCGAGCGACGGCCGCGCGTGATCGTGACCGGCGCGAGTGACGAGCGCGAGCGGCAGGCGTTCGAGGAGGCCGCTCGCGCGTCGGGCGTGCGCGAGCTCCTGGTGTTCACGGGCGCGCTCGACGACGAGCAGCTCGCGCGCGCCTATCGGCACGCGCGCGCGACGCTCGTGCTCTCCGATTCGGAGGGCTTCGGGTTTCCCGTCGTCGAGTCGCTCGCCTGCGGCACGCCGGTGATCGTCGCGCGCGGCACGGCGCAGGTGGAGCTCGCGGGCGAGCTGGGCGACGAGATCGCGAGCGAGGATCCCGACGAGCTCGCGCGTGCGATCGAGCGCGCCCCCGACCGAACGTCGGCCGCGAGCCTGGCCGGTCGTGCGCGCTTGCGCGCTCACGCGGCTTCGTTCACGTGGGAGCGCGCGGCGGAACGAGTCGAGGCGCTGTGGCAGCGGGTACTCGCGTGAACGCGCCGCGCCTGTCCTCGGTGTCGTGCTCGGCCAGCCGATGGGCGGCGTGCGGCGGCACAACGCGGAGCTCCTGCCGCGCGTCGCGCGCCTGCTGCACGGAGCGGGCGGGAGCCTCACGGTGCTCGAAGGACGCGAGCGCATCGCCTTCGAGCTGCCCGCGCCGATCGAACGCGTCGCGAGCGACGTGCCCGCCGGTCCGCCTCTCGTGCGCAGCGGGCGCGAGCGCCGGGCGTTGCGCGAGGCGCT
This sequence comes from Planctomycetota bacterium, assembly GCA_044228975.1. GTDB lineage: Bacteria > Planctomycetota > UBA1135 > UBA1135 > JADJNY01. Next base: position 79,030 of record JBGATX010000005.1, read on the forward strand.
TTCACGCGCGCGCGGGCTCGACCGGCCGTTCGACCTCGTGCACGTCGCGCACCTGCCCGCGCCGCGCGGGCTCGAGGTGCCGTACACGCTCACGCTGCACGATCTGCGGCATCTCGCGGCGCCGCGTTCGTCGTTGCGCGGCTGGCTCGGTCCGCGCGTCGTCACGAACGCCGCGCGCGAGGCGGCGCGCATCGTGACCTGGGTCAGTCGAGCGCGCGCGGAGCCTGCGTCGTCGACTGCAGCTCGATCCCGCGCGACTGGCGTGCGTGCCCAATGCTGCCGATCACCTGCGCGTGCTGCCGCGCGCGCCGGCGCATTCGTCGCGTCTCCTGTGTCTCGGTCATCTCGAGCCGCGCAAGAACCTCGAGCTCGTATTGCACGCGCTCGCCTGCGACGTCTCGCTGCCGGGCGTCACGTTCGCGGGCGCGGCCAAGGGCGATCACGCGCAGCGCCTGGCGCGCCTCGCGGGCGAGCTCGGCGTCGGCGCGCGCGTCGAGTTCCTGGGACCGTTCGAGGAAGCGCAGCTCGCGCGCCTGTACGCCGAGTGCGCGGCTTGCGGTCCTGCTGTCGCGCCTCGAGTGGCTTTGGCATCGTGGCCTTAGCGCAGCGCGCGGCGCGCGCCGCTCGCCATCGCGAACATCCCGGCACTGATCGAGGTCGCGGGCGCGGCGACACCGAGCTTCGCCCGACGATCCGTCGGTT
>JBGATX010000184.1:0-11518 GCA_044228975.1 Planctomycetota bacterium
AGAGGAGCGCGAACGGCCCCAGGACCAGGTAGTAGAGACCCGTGAGCAGGATCCGGGAGAGCATGCTCCCGAAACGCTCGCTGGCTTTCAGCAGGGCTTCCTTCATCGCGGCTGGGAAAGGGTTTCCGGGGGCGACTCCCAGCCGTGTGGCCCGGAGGAATCGACCGGAGAGCATACCTTTCGGCCGCGCGGCTTGTCAGCGCGAACGAATCGCGGGGAGCGGGGCTCCGCCGCCCATCACTCGACCGTCAGCGTCCCGCGGTGCTCGTCGTTGCGCGTCAGGCGCCCGTCGCCGTCCACGTCGCGGTAGATCGCCACCTCGATCGAGGTGCCCGGGGCGAGTTGCTGGACGAGCCGCGCGAAGCTCTCGCGCGAGTCGATGCGCCAGGACTGCGGACGCGGCCCCGTCTGCAGGCGGACGGCGTCGAGCACGTCCCCGGGCTTGATCCCGAGCTTCGCGGCCGGCCCCTCCGGGCGCAGCCCCGTCACGACGACGGCGCTGCCGGCCCAGTTGTCGCGGTTGCGGACGCGCAGCCCCAGGTGCTGGTACAGGAGGCCGTCGACCTTCTCCCACGGCGCGAGCTGGACGTTGCGGCTCTCGCCGTCGCGCTCGACGCGCATCTCGACCTCGCGCGAGGGGATGAGGCCGATGCGCGCCAGCCGGTAGTCGTCCTGGGTGCGCACTTCCTGGCCGCCGAGCGCGACGATGCAGTCGCCCTCCCGCAGTCCGGCCGCGAACGCCGGGCTGCCGGGCACCACGTCGCGCACCTGGAGGTGCTGGTCGGCCGGGTCGACGTCGAAGCCCAGCCAGGCCGAGGCCGACTGCGGCGCGAGGAGTTGCTCTTCGAGGACCTGCTTCACGCGGTCGATCGGGATCGCGAAGCCGATGTTCTGCGCCTGCACGTTCATCGCGCTGTTGATGCCGATCAGCTCGCCGTAGACGTTCAGCAGCGGTCCGCCGCTGTTCCCCGGGTTGATCGAGGCGTCGGTCTGGATGAGGTCGTCGAACGTGAGCTGCGCATTCGGGATCTGCACGTTGCGGTGGAGCCCTGAGATGATGCCCTGGCTCACGGTGTGCGTCTGGCCGTAGGGGTTCCCGATCGCGATCACGGACTCGCCCAGCATGAGGTCGGAGCTGGTCCCGAGCGGAATCGTCGGGAAATCCTTGTCGCCGTCGATCTTGAGCAGCGCGAGGTCCTGGTCCTCGACGAACGACACGAGTTGCGCGCGATAGGTCTCCTCGTCGTGCTCGCGGTCGAAGCTGACCGTGATCTGCGCCGCGTCCTTCACGACGTGGTAGTTCGTGATCAGGAAGCCCTCCTTGTGGATCACGACGCCCGAGCCGGACCCGGTGAACTGCTGCGTGACGAGGCGGCCGAAGATGTTCATGCCGAGCGCCTTCTCGCCACCGGTCTGGATGTAGACGACGGCCGGAGAGGCCTCGCGCGCGACCGTGACGATCGGCGTGACGCGGCCCTGGCGATTGCGCTCCTGCGCCGCGAGCGGCGCGGCAAGGGCGGCCAGGCCGAGGACGAGCAGGAGCGACGCGGGAGCGGACGGGCTGTGGAACGTGGGCATGGCGGACTCCTCTGGGCGCTCGCGCTCGACGCTGCGAGTGCGCAGGCGGAGAGTACGCAGCGCCGGAGTCCCGTGTGAGCCCGGTTCCGGCCGAGGATCGCGGGTTCCGGGACGTGCGGACCTCCCCCGAGGGGGACCCGGTGCAGGACCGATGTCGGCCGAAGGCCGACGACGAGGCGCGGACTGGTGGGCGTTACTGGACTCGAACCAGTGACCTCCACGATGTCAACGTGGCGCTCTAGCCAGCTGAGCTAAACGCCCAGGCCGATCGCCTCGCCGCGAACTCTCCGAAGAGCGTTCGAGGGCGGGGAAGGTAGCGGATGACGACGGTCTTCGACAAGGGTCCAGCCGCCGCTAGACTCCTCGCCCCAGATCCCCGGCTCGGCCGGGGCCCGAAGTCACCGACCGCGACGAGACTCACCCTTTGAAGATCGGCGTCCCCAAGGAGATCAAGAACAACGAGAACCGCGTCGCCCTGACCCCGGCCGGGGTGGACCGCCTGCGCGGCCAGGGCCACGAGGTCATGGTCGAGACGCGCGCCGGCATCGGCAGCGGCCTCTCGGACGAGGCCTACCAGAAGGCCGGCGCGACGATCGCGCCCGACGCGGCGACCGTCTGGGCCAAGAACGACCTCGTGCTCAAGGTGAAGGAGCCGCTCTCGACGGAGTGGCCTCACATGCGCAAAGGCCAGACGCTCTTCACGTACCTGCACCTGGCGGCCGACCGAAAGCTGACCGACGGCGTCCTCGCCACGGGCTCGTACGGCTTCGCCTACGAGACGCTGGAGGTCAACCACGGGCTCCCGCTGCTCACGCCGATGAGCGAGGTCGCGGGCCGCATGGCGATCCAGGAGGGCGCGAAGTACCTCGAGGCGCCGCTGGGCGGCTCCGGCATCCTGCTCGGCGGCGTGCCGGGCGTGCGTCCGGCGAAGGTCATGATCCTCGGCGGCGGCGTGGTCGGCACGCAGGCCGCGCGCATGGCCGCCGGTCTCGGCGCGGACGTGACGATCCTCGACGTGAACCTGGATCGCATGCGCTACCTCGACGAGGTGCTGCCGGCGAACTGCGCGACGCTGTACTCGACGCCCTACGCGATCCGCGAGCTCTTGCCCGAGACCGACCTCTTGGTCGGCGCCGTGCTGATCGCCGGCGCGGCCGCGCCGAAGCTCGTGAAGCGCGAGGACCTGAAGCTCATGCGCAAGGGCAGCGTCATCGTCGACGTCGCGGTGGACCAAGGCGGCTGCATCGAGACCGTGCACGCGACCACGCACGCCGAGCCGACGTACGTCGTCGACGGCGTGATCCACTACTGCGTCGCGAACATGCCCGGCGCCGTGCCGCGCACGAGCACCTTCGCGCTCACGAACGCGACGTTGCCGTGGGCCGTGAAGCTCGCCGACCTCGGCCCCGAGCGCGCGATCCTCGAGAGCCCGGAGCTCGCGAGTGCCGCGAACGTGATCGACGGCAAGATCACCTACAAGGCCGTGGCGGACGCGTTCGAGCTCGACTTCGTGTCGCCGGCCGATGCGATCGGCGCCGGGGGACGCGCAGCGCTCAGACGCGAGAGCCGCACGCCCGTGGCGAGCAAGAAGTAGTCGCGGCGCATGCTGCCCTGGCAGGCCTTTCTCCTCGGGTTGGTCGAGGGGATCACCGAGTTCCTGCCGGTCAGCTCGACCGGCCACCTGATCCTCGCGCAGCACGCGCTGCGCATCGAGGACACGAACGCGGTGCAGGCCTTCGAGATCTGCATCCAGGCGGGCGCGATCGCGGCCGTGCTCGCGGTGTTCCTGCCGCGCGTGCGCTCGATGCTCGCGGGACTCGTGGGGCGCGACGCGCAGGGCCTGCGGCTCGCGCTCCAACTCGCCGTCGCCTTCGCGCCGGCCGCGATCGCCGGCCTCGCGTTCGGCGCGGAGATCAAGCGCGAGCTCTTCGGCGTGCGGCCGGTGATCGGCGCGCTCTTCGTCGGCGGCGTCGTGATCCTGCTGGTGCCGCGACTGCGCGCGCGCAGGAGCGACGGCGGGATCGCGCTGGCGCAGCTCGATTTCGCGCGCGCGTTCGCGATCGGTGTCTTCCAGTGCCTCGCCTTGTGGCCCGGCACGAGCCGCAGCCTGGCGACGATCGCCGGCGCACTGCTGCTCGGGCTGTCGGCGAGCGCGGCCGTGGAGTTCAGCCTGCTGCTCGGCTTCGTCACGCTGCTCGCGGCGACCGCGCACGAAGCGCACGCGCACGGGGCCGCGATGCTGCGCGAGATCGGACCGGCGAGCCTCGCGATCGGTTTCCTGACCGCGGCCGTGTCTGCGTTCCTCGCCGTGCGCTGGCTCGTGCGCTACCTCGAGCGCAGAGGTCTGGCGGTCTTCGGCGTGTACCGCATCGCGCTGGCGCTGGTCATCGCGCTCGTGCTCTGAGTACGGTACACGGCATCTTTCTCACCGATTCGCGCGCGACCGCACACGCGACGTCGGCGTACGGTACACGGAATCTTTCCCACCGATTCGCGTGAGTGCACGGCGCACTACCAGGCGCGGGCGAATCGGTGAGAAAGATGCCGTGTACCGTACTGACGAGTAGTCGTCGATCAGTGCGCGTAGTCCCGGACCCAGGGCTCGAGGAAACGGCCGGGGCAGCGCGTGCTCTTCAGGTCCTGGTGGCCGAACACGGCCGAGCGCGGGATCGCATTCTGCTTGCGCAGCCCGTCGACGAGCTTGCGCAGGCTGTCGAGCGCGGCCTTCGACGGACGCTCCTCGTCGAAGTTGCCGATCAAGCAGATGCCGATGTTCTGGTAATTGTTGTCGCCCTCGGCGTGCGCTCCCTGCCAGGCGAGATCGCGACCCTGGAACACGTGACCCGCGGGGTCGATGAGGAAGTGATAGCCGATGTCGCCCCAGCGGGGCGATTTCGCTTCCATGTGACTCTTCTGCATCAGACGAATCGCGGCGGCGGAATCCGCGATCGAACCGTCGAGCTCCGGCGCGTTCTCTTCCGCGGAGTGGTGCACGGTGATGCGATGCCAGCCACCCTTGTTGCGCTCCATGCGTTCGGGATGCCCCGCGGCCGCACCCCAAGTGGAGCGCGAGATGATGCTCGGACCGGCGAGAGCGCTCGCCGTCGTGGTCTTGCCGCTCGGGCGCTCGAGCAGCCTGTCGGCGCGCGCGAGCACCGCGCGCGCGCGCGCGCGCTGCCCGTCGGTGGCGTCGGGATCGGCGATCAGGCGCTCGATCCCCGCGCGCGCGGCTTGCGTGCGCTGCGCGACGGCCGCCGGCGTCGCCTTGCCCGCGGCGTCGCGACGCGCGAACTCGAGGCGGCCTTGTTGAAGCTGCAATTCGCCCTCGACGCGCCAGAATCCGTGCGAGCCGCTGGGCTGCTCGCCGAGCCACGCCTCGATCGCATTCAGCTTCTCCCACGAGACGGGCATGCCGACCCACGCGGGCGTCGCTTCGATCTCGTAGGTCGCGGCGGGCTCGGTGGGTGTCGAGATGGGGCTGACGCTGTTGACGGTGCGCGCGCTGCGACACGCGACGAGCGCGCACACGAGTGCGGCGAGAGTGGGAGCGCGATGGGAGAGCAGTCGTAGTGTGGAGCGGAGGTCCTGGACCATGCATCGACGGAATACAGAAGCGCGAAGGCTCAAGCAATGCCCCAGCAGCGAGCCGATCGAAGCCCCGGTGCCAGCCGGCATCCCGGCGCGCGACCGAAACGGGGGAGTCGCGCTACCCGGACGGTACGGACCGATGCCTTGCCGGCCCGGTGCGGGACGTGGTGGAGTGAATCGCATGACAGAGACGGAATCGGAGCGCTGCGCCGGCGCGCCGCGCGCCTCGGGATGGAGTGCTCGACGGGGTTGGAGGGCTGCCACCGCGCTCGGGCTCGCCTGCCTGCTGAGCGTCGTTGCGTTCGCGCCGCCGGCGCACGCACAGGTCGAGCCTTCGAAGCCGGCCGCCGCAGGGGAGCCCGACGAGGCCGAGCTGGCCGAGCTCTTGAACGGTGAACGCAAGGACGCCGATCTCGACCGCCGCCGTGGCCACCCCGAGTCCGCGCTGCGGCGACTCGAGGAACTGCTCGACGAGCACCCCAAGGATGGCGAGGCGCGCTTCCTGGCCGCGCGTTGCGAGCTCGATCTGGGGCGCTGGGACGCCGCCGAGGCCAGCGCGCGTCAGGCGCTCGCCCCACTGGACCCCGCCGCGGGCGCGCCATCTGCCCCCGAACTGCGCGCCGCCGCCGCGCGCGTGCTCGGCGAGATCCTGGTCGCGCGCGGCCGCGCGGCCGAGGCGTTGACCGCGCTCGACGACCTCGGTGCGGAGACGAGCGCCGAGCGCGATCCGCGCAACGCGTGGATCCGCGGGCAGGCGCTCTGGGAAGCCGGTCGACGCGAAGCCGCGCTCGCCGTGCTCGCGACCGGAAGCAGCGGCGACGGCGACGCGCGCTACGGCTTCGCCTGGGAGCGCACTCTCGCCCGCGCGGCGTGCGCACGGCGTCTCGGCCGCATCGAGGAGTCGTCGCGCCTCCTCGTGCAGGCCGACGAGCAGGCTCAAGCCGACGGAGCGGCCGAACCCGACGTGCTCGCGCTGCTCGGCGACCTCTACTTCGAAGCGGATCGCGAGGTGGCCGGTCCGGAGGAGCGTCGCTCGCCGAAGAAGCTCTTCGAGGAGGCGCTGCGCCTCGCTCCGGCGCACGAAGGCGCGACGCTCGGGCTCTACCGCATCTACCGCTACAACTGGCAGCGCCATCGCCAGTCGGCGCAGCAGATCCTGAACGATTTCCTCGCTCGGCGTCCCGACTCCATCGAAGCGCTGATCGTCGCCGCGGGCGCCGATCTGGACGACGGGCAGCTCAAGTCGGCGCGCGAGCGTCTGAAGCACCTCGATCGTCTCGCCCCCGCGCGTCGCTCGGTGCGCGCGCTCGCCGCGGCGCGCGCGTGGATCGAGCACCACGAGGATGCGTGCCGCAAGATCGTCGCCGAGCTCACCGCGGCCGATCCCAAGGACTCGATGCCCGAGCGCGAGGTTGGACGGCATCTGCTCGAGCTCTATCGCTTCGCCGAGGGCTTGCCGTTCCTGCGCGCCGCCGTCGAGCGCGACGCGGGCGACTGGGAAGCGTGGACGCAGCTCGGCCGCGCCCTGGCGAACACGGGCGACGAGAAGGCCGCGCTCGAAGCGCTCGACAAGGCCGATGCCGCGGCGGGCGGGCGTCAGGACGCCTGGCGCAACAACATGCGCGTCGTGCTGGCCAAGATGCAGCGCGAGCACGAGCACGAGCGCGAGGGCGCCTTGACCTTCGCCTGGAACGAGAACGCGGCCGAGATCCTGCGCACGTACCTCGTGCCCTTCTACACCGACGCACGCGCCGAGCTCGCGCAGCGCTACGGGTTCACGCCCGGGCCGACCGCGATCGAGGTCTTCGCCAAGCACAGCGACTTCTCGGTGCGCTCGACGGGCTTCGAGGGTTTTCCGGCGCTGGGCGTGTGCTTCGGTCCGGTCGTGACGGCCGTCTCGCCCTTGTGCGAGCTGCGCGGAACGTTCTCGTGGGCGCGCACGTCGTTCCATGAATTCACGCACGTGATCCACCTCGGCATCTCGCACAATCGCTGTCCGCGCTGGGTGACGGAGGGCCTCGCGACGTGGGAGGAAGTCGCACGCAATCCGGCGTGGTCGCGCAACATGCGCCGCGAGCTCGTCGACGCGCTGGCGAACGACGACCTGATCGCGGTGCGCGAGCTCAACCGCGCCTTCCGCGGCCCGCGCATCCTGTTCGGGTACTACGAAGGCGGCCTCCTGTGCCAGATGCTGATCGAGCGCTCGGGCTTTCCGCCGATGGTGCGATTGCTCGAGTCCTTCGATCGGGGCGCGGACGTCGACGAGGCCTTCCAGGAGGTCTTCCACACCAGTCCCGAGATCGTCGACCGCGATTTCCGCGAGTTCGTCGAGCAGCTGGTCTCCGACCTGAAGATCGAGCCGCGCTGGACCGCTTCGACGATCGCGCACCGGCGCCTCTCGCTGGGGGCGAAGCAACCCGACGATGCGAAGCGAGCCGCGGCATGGGCCGACGGCTGGTGCAGCGTCGCCTGGCAGGCCTGGCAGGACGGCCGGCGCGTCGACGCGCAAGAAGCGCTGCGCACGATCGCGAGCGTGACCCCGCCGCCGCCGCGCTCGCTGTTCCTGCGCGGCGAGATGACGCTCAAGGAGGGCGAGCGCGAGAAGGCGCAGGCCTTGTGGCAGCAGGCCTTCGACGCTGGCGCCGAGGATTTCCGCGCGCGCATGGCGATGGGGATGATGGCGCGCGACGCGGGCGACACGGCGCTCGCGGAGAAGCACTTCCTCGCCGCGGAGAAGGACTTCCCCGGCTACGACGAGCGCAATTTCTCCGCCGAGCTCTCGCTGGCGAAGCTCTACGCCACGCTGGAGCGAACCGACGAGGCAATGGCGGCCACGGAGCGCTGGTTGAACTACGAGTCCGGCGCCTACGACGAGGCGCGCGCCGTCGCGCTCTGGCACGTCGAGAAAGGGCGCGCCGAGCAGAGCCTGCGCTACTTCGAGATGGCGAACGAGGTCGATCCGTTCCGCTGGCGCCTGCACGCCGCGTGGGGCGATGCGTTGCAAGCCCTGCGCAAGCACGAGGCCGCCGCGCGCGAGTTCCGCGTCGCGCTGCTCGTTCCGCAGGACGCCGAGGGGGATCGCGAAGGTCCGCCGTCCGATGCACAGCGCGCCGAGCTCTACGGCAAGCAGGCGCAGTCGCTCTTCGCGCTCGAGCGCAAGGACGACGCGGCGGAAGCGGCGCGCAAGGCGCTCGAGATCGATCCGGACTCCGAAGCGGCGCGCTCGGTGCTCGATCGCATGCGTTGACGCGCGGGAGCTCTCGCGGCGCGGCGCGAACGCGCGCTCGCGACGCGCGCCGCTCAGCCGCCGAAGTGGGGCGGATCGCCGGTCTTCGGAGCCTCGACCGGCGGCGTCGAGCCGGCGGGATCGCCGGGAGGCGCCGCGGGCGCCGCGCCGGGCGCGGGCGGCGCATCCGCGGGTGCGCTCTCCGGCGCAACGGCGGAGGCGTCGGCGCTGCCGTCGGAGAGCAGGCTCACGAGCAGCGTGTCGCCGCGCGACTGCAGCAAGGTCTCCGTGGCCGTGACGGCGACCGAGTAGGAGCCCTGCGAGGTCTTCTGCAGCACCTCGATCAGCTGTCGCGCCGCCTGCTGCTCGCGCGTGACGGCGTTCGTGTCGCCACCGCGCTGCGCCCACGCGAGCGCCGGCTCGAAGCACTCGAGCAGGTCGCGCGCGTTGCCATCGGTGAAGCTCGACTTGCGCGAGGGATCGAACATCTTGCTCGAGATGTCGATCGCCTGGAGCACGCCCGCGACGCGCAGGAGGCTCGCGATCCCCTTGAGCTCGTCGGCGGTGTATTCGCGCGTCAGCCGTTCGGTGAAGAGCCGTCCTAGATCCGCCGGACGGTTGCCGAAGTCGGCCCACGCGAGGTGCTCGACCTTGCCGCCGTCGCCTTCGTAGAGCAAGCCGCTCGCGTCCGCGCCGACGGCATTCCGCGTTCCGCCCTTGGGATCCCGCGGATCGACGACCGACTTGCGGCGCCAGTTCGCGAACTCGCGCGTGAGCAGCTCCAGCGACGCCTGCGCCTTGGCCACGTCGGCGTCGAGCGCCTTCACCTGCGCGCGCGATTCCTCGGTCGAGAGGCGCGCGAGCACGGCCGCGAGGCGTGCGCGCGCCGCGGCGAGATCGAGCCGGCGGAGCTCGCGTTCGAGTCCTTGCGGCCCGCCGTAGGTGAGCGCGATCGCCTTGACGTCGTCCTGGCGCTGCTTGACCGCGAAGGCGCCGCGCGAGAGCTCGAGGTTCTTGAGCTTCTCGCGCGCCGAGCGCCCGATCTGGTAGACCTCGGCGATCCCCGGCGGGCCTTCTCCCAGCGGATAGTCCGGCAGGTCGAAGATCGGCATGAGCGCCGTGAGCTTCTGCTGCACCGCGTCGAAGTTGCCCTTCGACGCCTCGTAGTCGCACTGGCCGAGCACGCGGTCGGCGTAGCGCACGGCGTTCTGCGTGACCTGGCGCTCCATCTCCTTGCGCGCCTCGATGAAGAGCGGATTGGCCGCGTAGGGCGGGTTCGCTGCTGATCGCACGCAACGCGAGCAGCGCCTTGCCCGGCTCGGGCGGATCCTTGTCGAGCCCCGCCGTCTCGCGCAGGCGCGCGAGCACGTCGTCCATCGCGGACGCGTTCTGCGCTTGCACCTGCTCGGCCGCCGCGAGCGTCGCGCCGATCTCGTCCGCCTTCTCGCGCGCTTCCGTCGCGGCGGTCGTGCCGCGGAAGTTCGCCGCGAGGATGCGCAGCTCGTCGCGCTTCTGCGACGGCGGCATCTCGCGCGCGAGCAGCTCGAGCAGCGCCACCTTCGCGTTCGCCTCGGCGAGCTGCAGCGTCTTGTCGTCGTCGGCCGGCGCGTCGTCCCTCGGTTTCGTCCCGCGCGCGTTGGCGGTCGCCGGCGCGGCCGAGGACTCGCTCGAGGCTGATCCGCCCGTCGAAGGATCGCGAGGATCGTTCGGAGCGGACTCACCGTGCGGCGGCGTGTTCGCCGCGACGTCGCCAGCGGACGGCACCGGTCGCGGCGTGGAAGACGTGCCGCTCGACACGGACTCCGCGGGGCGGACTTCGTGCTCCTGGTACCAGCGCCAGCCCGCGAAACCGGCGCCGCCGAGGATCACGAGCGCGAGGACGAGCTTTCCGCGCCCGCCGGAGCGCGCGCGCGGGCGGGCCGCGGACGCGGAGACCGTGCCCGCCTTGAGGCGCTCGATCTCGCGCAAGAGCTCGTTCGCCGATGCATAGCGCGCGGCGGGCTCCTTCTGCATCAAGCGCGCGACGAGCGCCAGCGCGCCGTCGGGCAGATCGGGCGCGAAGTCGCGCATCGGGCGCGCCTGGTCGCGCAGGTGCGCGCGCACGATGTCCTTGGCGTTCTGCCCTTCGAACGGAGTGTGTCCGGTGAGCAGGCGATACGCCGTCGCGCCCAGCGAGTAGAGGTCGGAGCGGCCGTCGACCTTCTCGCCGCGCGCCTGCTCGGGCGACATGAAGTGCGGCGTGCCGAACACCTTGCGGTCGGCCGTCTGCGTCTCCTCGGCTTCGACGTGCGTCGCCAGACCCAGGTCGGCGATCTTCGTCTGGCCGACGTGGTTCTGCATCAGGTTCGCGGGCTTCAGATCGCGGTGCACGATCCGCTTGGCCTCGGCGAACACGAGGCCGGCGGCCGCGTCGCGCAGGATCGAGAGCACCTCGTCGACGGGCAGGCGGCCGGCCTTCGCGACGCGGTCCTCGAGCGTGCCGCGCTCCATGAACTCCATGGAGAGGTAGTGCGTGCCCTTGTCCTCGCCGACGTCGTAGACGGTGACGACGTTGGGGTGGTTCAGCGCGGCGGCGGCGCGCGCTTCGGCCTGGAAACGGCGCACGAATTCGGCGTCGGTGGCGAAGCGCGAGGTGAGCGTCTTGAGTGCGACGCGGCGGTCGAGGCTCGTCTGGACGGCGAGATAGACGTCGCCCATGCCGCCGCGGCCGATGCGTTTTTCGATCTTGAAGCCGCTCACCCGAATCGAGGCGTCCTGCCGAAGCGAGGCGTCCTGCCGAAGCGAAGCGTCCTGCCGGAGCGAAGCGGAGGCCACGGGGGACGCGAGGTCGGTCCGGGATTCCGGGGTGCGTGTCTCGGGTGAGCCGGGAGCCGGGAGCGCGGCGGTGTCGGAGGGGGATGCAGAGCCAGAACCAGAATCGGAACCGGAACCAGAAGCTGCTGTGCGATCCGGCCTCTGGGCCGGATCGGTGTGGCCCGGCTGGATGTGGCCCGGATGGGTCACCCTCAACACCACCTCCCCAACCCTCAACTCATCTCCCGCCCCGAGCTTCGCGACCTCGACCCGCGCCCCGTTCACGAACGTGCCGGCCTTCGACCCCAGATCCTTGACCGCCCATCCGCCCGC
>JBGATX010000185.1:0-11353 GCA_044228975.1 Planctomycetota bacterium
CGTTGCGCCCGACGATCTGCAGGTTCGTGAGCAGCGCGGTGAGCACTTCCTCGCTCGCCGTGTTCACGTTCACCGGCCGGCGCGCGAGCACCGAGAGCTCCGCGCGGTTGGGCTGGTAGTCGTTGACCAGCACCTTGTCGAGGATGACCTCGCCGCTGCCGAAGCGCACCGACTGCACGATCGCGAGCTCGGTGTTCACGCCGTCGGTGATGCGCACCGTCGACCCGCAGTTGATCCAGCGGTTGCTCTCGACGCGCAGCTTGCCGTCGCGGCCGCCGACGATCTGCGTCGAGATGCGCGTGGCGTGCTGCCAGACCGCGCCCGCGCCGACGCCGGAGTAGACGCTTCCGCAGCGCAGGAGCGGCTCGAGCAGCGCCGCGTCGAGATCGGCGGGCGTCTCGGTCTTCGCCTCGGTGATCGACGCGAGCTGGAATGCGCCGGCCTCGCGCAGCTCCTCGAGCGCCGCGTAATTGCGCAGGCGGCCGTCGTCGCTCGCGAGGCGCCACTGCGCGGGAGCGAAGGCGCGCTGGTCGATCACCGGTTCGCCCGGATCGTGCGCGATCGCTTCGTGCGGACCGCCGCGCCAGGCTTCCTTCTCGGGCGGCCCGAGCACGCCGCGCACGAGTTGCACGGCGTGGTTCTCCTCGAGCTTGCCGTAGCGGATGAGCTCTCCGTTGGCCCACAGGTAGCCCTTGGGCTCGAGACCGGTGGTCGAGTTGAGCTTGAGCTTCTTCTGGTCGGGCTCGAGCACCTCGTCGAAGCGCTTGGCGATGCCGGCGAGGTTCGCCACGACCTGCGGCGGGCACGAATTGAGATCGATGCGCGCGGCGAGATCCTCGACCGCGCAGTCCCACATCGTCCCGTTGGCGTCGTTGGCGTTGAAGAACGCCGGGTCGAACGTGTTGCGAGCGTCGATCTCCGCCAGCTCGTCCCAGAAGGGCGTGCGATCGACGGCCGGATGCGTGTCGGCGAGCTGCGCGCGCACGTGGCGGCCCGCGGTGTCGAGCGCGAGATGCACGTCGACGCGATCGGCGAGCTCGTTCGAGGCGCTGTCGGCGTTGCGCGCCATGAGCAGGAACGGCGTCGCGAGCACGAGCAGGATCAGCAGCACGACGAGCACGACGACCAGCGCCAGGCCGCGGCGCGTCGCAGAGCGATCGAGGCGCGCCGCGAGCTTCATTCGACCGTCCCGAAGAGGTTGATCGTCGCGCGCTGCGTGCGGCCGTCCTCGAGGTCGAGCGTCAGCGTCACGGGCTCGGAGTGGAACTCGCGATCGAGCCCGCCTCCGGCCTCGAAGTGGATGATCGGCGGAGTCTTCTTCGCGAAGGCGACGCGCGATGGGAGCTCGATCGTCTCGCCGGCGCGCACGACGGCGACGACGAGGTCGTCGATCGCGCCCGACCACGGCTGGACGTCGGGCGAGAGCACGAGCGGCCCGCCGGCGGGCCACACCGGCGCGTCGACGAGCGTGCGACCGACGAGCGTGCGATCGACCTCGAGCGTCAGCGCGCGGCCGTCGTAGGCCAGCGCGACCTCGCTCCAGTGCTGCGCGAGCAGGCTGCCCGCCGGCGCGTCGACGACGACGCGTTCGCCGCGGCCCGTGCCGCCGCGCGTGTCGACGATCTCGGGCGCGAACCAGCCCTTGAGCGCGCCGTCGCTCGACGTCTCGAGGCCGAGCGAGTCTCCGAGCGCGTAGACCGCGCCGCCGGCGTCCTCCTCGCCGCGCAACGCGCAGGTGATGCGGAAGCCGTGCCTGAGCACGCACGCGGGATCGGTCTGGACCGGGAACTCGACGCGCGCGCGCGGCGGCTCGCCGACGAAGCTCAGCGCCTGGCCGCGGTAGCCGCGCTCGATCGTCTTGCCGCCCAGATGCGCGCCGCGCACGCCGAACGCGCCCTCGAGCGAGTCGTTCTCGAAGCGCCAGGTGCCGATGACCTGCAGACCCTCGGCGCGGATCGTCTTCTTGGCGACGTCGATGCGCACGCAGGCCGGCGAGTCCTGCGCGACGGCCCAGTTGCGCGCCGCGCGCAGCGTGTTCTGCACCTCGGCGAGCGAGACGCGCTCGCCCATGTCGATGCGCGTCAGCGTGCCCAGGCCCAGGCCGAGGATGAGCGAGATGATCGCGATCGTGAGCAGCAGCTCGACCAGCGTGAAGCCCGCGCGCGCTCGATCGCTGCGGTGGAGCCGGGACCTACGGTGCTGCGCGGTGCGCGGATCGCACTCGGAGTCTCGTCGTGCTCGCAGCTCGGTTCGCATCTCAGTCGCGCGGCTCGCTCTTCCAGTTGCCGATGTCGTCCTCGGTACCGAAGCGGCCGTCGACGCCCGCCGAGAGCAACTGGTACTTGTTGGGGTTGAAGGGCGACTTCGTCTGCGGATTCAGCGCGCCCGTGACCATCGACTCGATCGGCTCGCCCGTCTCGCCGTCGAGGCTGACGCACGGGTGCTGGCGGATGTAGTCGCGGCGGTGGATGTAGATCACCGGGTTGTCCCAGGCGTCCTTGAGCTCGAAGAGCTTCGACGTGGCGAGTTTCCCCAGCGGCTTCTTCGATTCGTCGTCGTCCGTGTTCGTGAAGCGATCGTCCGGCAGCGAGGTCCCGCCCCAGTCGTTCGTCCACAAGGACTGCACGAGCGCCTCGGCTCCGATGTTCGTGTTGTTCGGAGCCGGCCCCCACTTCTCGGGCCAGACGCTCGGCGGGTAGTCGCCGAACTTGTTCTCGTACTCGTCGATCGCCGCGCCGAGCTGCGTCAGGAAGGAGCGCGTGAGCTGCTCCTTGGCCGTCTGTCCCGCGCCGAGCAGACGCGGCAGGAGCACGGCCATCAGGATGCCGATGATCACGATCACGGCCAGGATCTCGATCAGCGAGAAGCCCGCGCGCTTCGAGCGCGCGTCGCGAGCCGAGCGAGGATCGCGGATCGTTCGGAAGGAGTTCATGGCGGCGTGCTGCGCGCTCACTTCGTCTTGCGGTAGGTGATCTCGACCTCGTCGACGTCGAGCGTCACCTGCGCGCCCGTCGGGCCCGTGGCGTAGAGGCCGATGAAGACGTTGCCGGTCGTGCGCCCGAGCGCCGAGAGCGTCTTGTTCTCGACCACCGGGAAGCCGTCGAAGAGCACGCGCACGCGCGTCTCGCTCGAGCTGCCGATGCGCTCGATGCGCACGGTGACGGGCGTGTCGAGCTTCCACTCGAAGTTCGGCACGTCGTTCCAGCGCTCCGCCTCCTGGCCGCGCGCGACGGCGCGCCATTGCACGGTGTTCTTGCCCTGGTCGTTGTGGCGCTGGATCGCGACCTCGGCTTCGAGCTGGTTCTCGCCCGCGCGCTGCACCTCGCGCGAGACGAACAGGCCCACGTCCGAGCTCGTGCCGGCCTTGATCGTGACGCGCGCCTCGACGGCGACGAAGGCGCTCGCGGCCCGCGACTGCCAGAAGCGACCGCGACCGTTGTTCTTGAACGTGCCGGCGAGCGTCACGACGCCGTCGTGGATCGTCACCTGCGGTCCGTTGCGCTCGTCGGTGTCCCAGCCGTTGAGCAGCGTCTTGCGCTCGAAGCGGTCGGTCCACACGACCTTCTCGAGGTGGTCGCCGATGCGTTCGATCTGCTCGCGGGCCCACACGCGGTGCGGATCGTCCTCGGGGAACGCGCGCCGCGCGTCGTCGACCTCGCGCAGGCGGTTCTGCGCCTCGCGGGCGCTCGCCTCGCCGCCGCGGCGGTAGGAACACCACGCGCGCGCGTTGCGAGCCGTCGGATGCTCGGGATCGACGTTCAACGCCGCCTGCAACGTCGTCTCGGCGTTGCGCAGGTCGCCCTGCAGCAGGAAGTTGACGCCGCGCAGCGCGAAGGCCGTCGCGAAGCGCGGATCGAGCATCGTGGCGCGCTCGAGGTACTTGTCGGCCGCGGCGAAGTCGCCCTTGCGCTGCACGAGCTCGCCGAGCAGCGCCAGCGCGTCGGGCAGGTCGAGCTCTCGGTCGAGAGCGCGCTTCAACGACTCGATCGCGCCGTCGACGTCGTCGCGCGCGGCGAGCACGCGCCCGCGCTGGATCAGCGACCACACGTCCGTCGGATCGTTCTCGAGCGCGAGGTCGATCGTGCGCAGCGCTTCCTCGGGATTGCCCGTGATCTCCGCGAGGTACGACATCGCGCGCCAGGCCTTGCCGGCGCGCACCGGGTCGGCCTCGACCGCGTCGGCGAGGCGCGACTTCGCCAGCAGCGCCGCGGCCGCGTCCTTCGGCGGCAGGAGCGCGAGCGCGCCCGCGAGCAGCGCTTCGAAGCTCGGCGTCGAGCCTTCGACCGCGCCTGCGGCGGGCGGAGCGACGACGGTGCCGTCTCCCGGGGCACCCGCACCTTGTTGCGTCAGCGCGACACACAGGAGTCCGGTGGTCGCGCGCGCTTCGCTCGCGTCCGCCTGGCGTGCCTTGTCGAACCACTCGGCCGCTTCGGCGGTCGCGCCCGTCGCGAGCAGCGCGTCGGCGAGATCGCAGCGCAGCAGCGCGCGGTCGTGCTTGGTCTCGGGGCTCGTCGGCTCGTACTGGTTCGCGAGGCGCAGGTGCTCGACGGCTTCGTCGGAACGACCCTGCGCGTGGAGGAAACGTCCGAGCGCCGCCTGCACCGCCCACAGGGTGCGTCCGCCGCGCTCGGCTTCGCGCAAGCGCTCCTCGGCGCGATCGAAGAGGCGGAAGCGCGCTTCGAGCTCCGCCATGCGCACCATGACGAGCGGATTCTTGTTCCACTTGTTGGCGAGCATCTCCTGGTAGACCTGGAACGCCTTCTCGAACTGGAAGCCGGCTTCGTGCACGCGCGCGAGACCGAGCAGCGGCGCGGGATCGTCCTTCAGCGCCAGCGAGGCGCGCTTGAACATCTCCTCGGCCACGTCGAGAGCGCGCGGCGTCGCGTGGCGCACGTCGATGCACCACTGTCCGTAAGCGAGCGCCTGGTCGTACTGCGACGCCGGCAGCGGATCGGAGAACTCGACGCGCTTGAGCTCGATCTGGTTGGGGATCGTGTCGGCGAAGCCGTACTCGCTGACGACGCTGCGCTGGATCGGCGTCGGCGGCGCGCCCGGCAGGCGCGGCTGACCGGTCTCGGGGTTGACCTCGACGAAGAGCAGGTCCTCCTGCGCGCGCTTGCCCAGGTTGTAGCGGTCGGGGTTGGCGATGCGGCCGAAACGGAAATCGTTCGAGCGGTACCAGTCGTAGAGCTTGCGCCAGCCGTTGATGCGCTCGGCGCGCTCCTGCGGCGAGAGCTCCTTGATCGCCTTCGCCGTCGGCGCCGCGGCGGCAGCCTCGGCCGGCGCGTCGACGGAGGCGGCGAAGAGCTCGGCGAGCGGCAGCACCTTCGGCACGACGCGCAGCGTGCGCCAGTAGATCGAGGGCGCCGGACCGGGCTCGGTCGGCGGACGCAGCGCGGGCAACGCGACCAGCGGAGGCGGTTGCAGCTCGAGCAGCGGCAACGGACGCGTGTCGCTCGGCGGCGAGAAGAGCTCGCGCACGCTGCCGGCGTCGCGCGGCTGCGGGAGCGCGAGCTTGACGTCGGGCGCGGGATGCCGCGCGAGCTCGGGCGCGGACGCGCGCTTGTTGCTCGGCCCCTTGGGCGCCGCGCGCGTCGACGACCAGCCGAGCCAGCCGAGCAGGCCCGCCGTCAGGACCAGGACCACGTGTTCCTTGCGCAACGCCACCAAGGTGCCTTCGGTTACGGGGATTTCGGTTCGGGGGGTGTGGTGCGGGCCGCGTTCGACCCGTCGGGAAGACTCAGGGCGGGGAGTCTCAGGGAGTTCCGCTCGGAGCGCTGTCGTGCAGTCGCACGACGATGAACGTGATCTCGAGACCCGCTTCGTCGGCCTTCGTGCGCGCGGGTTGCATCTCGCACTTCTCGATCACCAGCGGACCGCCGTCCTTGTCGCCCTGAGACGCGACCAGGAACTGCACCAGCGGTCCGGGGCGGCCGGAGAGCGCCATCTCGACGCGCGTGCGCTCGATCGCACCCACGCCTTCGCGCGAGGAGAGCCGCGGATCGAGCTTCACGTCGATGCGGTCGATGCGCTCGACGCCGCTCGCGATCGCCATGCGCGCGGCGCGGTCGACCAGGTCGAAGCCCTCGAGGTAGCGCTCGATGTCGGGTTCGCGCGTGGGCGAGAGCGCGGGCAGGCCGAGCTCCTCGGGGATGCGCAGGTTCGCGCGGCCGGCGAGCGTGAGCAGCTCTTCGCGCACGCCGGACACGATCTGGAAGTACTGATTGCCCGCCGCGCCCTTCTGCGCGTCGAAGCGGAAGCCCGGACGGGCCACGAAGGCGACCGACTTGCGCAGCACGTCCATCGACTGCTGCAGCTCGCCGTTCTCCTTCTGCAGCGTCGCGAGCTGCTCATTGGTGAAGAGCGCATCGTTGGCGAGCTTGCGCTGCACGGAGTTCAGCGCCGCCTGGCGGCTCTTGAGCTCCTGGGCGAAGAACCGATCGATGAGCATCAGCCCGATGACGAACACGATCGCACCCGACGCGACGAGCACGACGAAGCGCTTGTTCTCCTGCCACCAGTCGTTCATCGCGGGCTCCCCTTCGCGGCGCCGCCGCCACCGGCCGAGGCTCCCGCATCCGCGACATCGACGGGCGCGGGGGCGAACAGCGACACGTCGAGCGTGAACTTGGAGCCCGAGACGGAGAGGCGCTCCTTGATCGCGGCTTCCGGCGGCAGCTTCGAGCGCAGCGAGTGCACGAAGACCTCGTACAGCGCGGCGAGCGACTGCGCGCCTTCCTGCGCGCGACCGCTGACCGAGACGATCGGACGCTCCTCGCCGCGCTGGATGCGCAGCTCGGGATCGGCGCGCACGTCGCTCGCTGCGTGACCCAGAAATCGCTCGGCAGGTCGCTCGAGAGCAGCGTCACGACGCGCGCCAGCTGCTCGCCCGCGCCCTTGGTCGCGTGCAATTCGCGCGCGAGCTTCTGCAGGCGCAGGTTCTCGGTCGCGAGCTCCTCGGCCTTGCGGTGCGTGTCGCTCGCCTTCTTGTACGTCGCCTCGGCCGTGCGCGCCTGCTCGCGCACGCGCGCGAGCTGTTGCGACGTGCGCCACGCATCCCAGCCGAGGAAGGCGAGCGCGAGCACCGACGCCGCGATGAGCCAGATCTGCCCGCCGAGGAATTCGCGCCGCTTGCGCGTCTTCGCCGGCAGGATCTCGATGCCGTAGGCCGCGGCGTCGGACGCCGTCGTGGCCAGACCGAGCGCGACGACGGCTTCGAGCTTGTAGCGCTCGAGCTCCTGCGCGGCTTCGGGCGCGAGCTCTGTCACGTCGACGACGCGCCAGGGATCGAAGAGCTCGACCGGCACCGCCATTCCGCCCGAGAGGTACTTCGGCAAGCCGTCGAGCGCCGCGCCGCCGCCGCACAGCACGACGCGATCGAGCTTGAGGCCGGTGAGCTTGACCTGGCTCTTGCAGAAGAGCACGGTCGACTGGAGCAGCGAGAGCAGTTGACCCGCGGCACCGAGGATCGCCTGGCTCGCGCGCTGCGCGTTCGTGTCGATGAACTTGGCCTGCGGATCGAGGCTCGCGAGCTCTTCCTTGATCTCGCGCGCCTTTTCGACCGAGACGTTGAGCCGCGCGGCGATCGCGTCGTCGAAGAGCTTCGATCCGCCGCCGAGATTGCGCGCGAAGAGCAGGTCCGGACCGCGCGCGATGACGACGTCGACGTTCTCGTGGCCGATGTTGGCGACGAGGACCGTCTCTTCCTGCAGCACGCCGAAGCGCGCCCAGGCGTTGTACAGGGCGATCGCGTTGGGCGTGAAGGCGTCGAGCGTGCCGCCGAGCGCGGCGAGGCCCTCGGCGTGCTGCTCGAGCAGGCTTTCGCGCGCCATCGCGAGCAGGACGACGTCCTCGCCTTCGATCTCGGGCAGCTGCGGGAGCAGGTTGAAGTCGCTCGCGAGACCGGTGCCGGACTGGCCGCCGATCTCCTCGACCTCGAAGCGCATCAGGTTGCGCAACTGCCAGTCGGGCACGCGCGGCACGCGCACGTAGCGCACGTTGACGTCGCGGCCGGTGACGCCCACGCGCGCGTTCGTCGGCTTGAACGGCAAATCGACCGCGGACCAGCCGTCGGCGATCTCCTTGCTCGAGAGCGGCTCGACCGCGAAGTCGGTGACCTTGAACGTGTTGCCCTTCGCATAGCCGCGGATGAACCGGGCATTGCACAGGCCGATGTCGACTCCAGTGACGGTGCGGGGCATGGGATCGTGGGTCGCGCGCCGCGGCTAGCGACCGGCGCCTCCGGGTCGCGAATCGAGGTAGGCCTTCACTTCAGCGGCGAGACCGCTCGCCTTCTGCGCTTCGAGCGCCTTGAGGATCGCCGAGAGGCGCACGCGTTCGGCGTCCTCGAGCTCGATCTGCAGGCCCGAGAGGTCCTTGTCGACGTCGGCGGCGAGCGCTTGCGCCTGGCGCTCGACCTCGCTGCCGGCGAAGCGCTTGCCGATCGCGAGCGCCTTGTCGCGGCACTGGCGGAAGAGATCGACGAGGCGGAAGAAGCGCGCGCGCTCGCTCTCGAGGCGCAGGCTGCGCAGCTCGCCCAGGCCGCGTTCGAGCAGGCGCGCGCGGCTCGCCTCCGCTTCCTCGACGAGCTGGCTCTCGAAAGGATAGGTGTCGAGCAGCGCGCCCCACTGCTTCAGGCACTCGCCGAGATCGTTCTTCTTCTCGGCGTTGCGCGCCGCGTGGGCGAGATCGCCGGCCTGCGTGCGCTCCTCCTTGAACTCGACCTGCAGCGCGAGCTCGGAGAGCGGAGCTTGCGGCTCGACGGTCAGTCGCAGTGCCGCGCCTTCCGGCACGCCGCGCACGGTGGCGGGAGCGCGCAACGCCATGCGCACGAGCTCGGACTTGCTGCCGAGCAGGATGTCGGTCACGCCGCCGCGCTCGAACGTTGTCGAGTGCGTCTTGTAGCCTCCGTCGGCCGCGATCGTGGCGAGCCCGCCGGAGACGAGGCCGGGCTCGCAGCGCACGCTGACGATCGCCTGCGGCGTGCTCGCGGCGATGCGCGCGCGCGAACCGTCGGCGGTCACGCTGAGCGGCGCGCCGTCCCAGCCGGGATTCGCGCCCTTGTGCGTCAACTCCAGGCCCGAGAGCAGCGTGCGGTCGCCTTGCGAGAGCAGCACCTGAGTCGCTCCTCCGCCCGCGCCGGTCGTCGACCCGGCGAGCTGGAAACGATGCGCGCCGATCGTGACCGCGGGCGCGAGCGTCACGCCGCGCTCGACGACACTGACGTCGTCCGCCGCCGCGCCGCCGCCTTCCGCGCCGCCGCGCGCGAGGATCACGACGCGCGCGACGTCGTAGCCGGGAGGCACGGCGAGCGTCAGCTCGCGCGCCTCGAATTCGGATCCGTCGACGTCCGCGCTCCACGCGCACCAGGGATCGGTGGCCGCACCGCCGTCGGTCGCGCCGTGCGCGAACTCCAGACCGACGCGCACGCGCGCGCTGCCTTGAGCGCGCAGCTGGGCGCTGACGCTGAGCTCGCGCGTCGCGTCGACGTGCAGCTCGCGCGACCGGTGCAGCGCCCATTCGTTCGCCGCGAGCTCGCACGAAAGCCCGAACGCGCCCGAATGACGGCCCTGGGAGCCGCGGAAGAAGGCCTGAGGCGCGCTTTCGGCGCTCGACCAGGTGTCGCGATCGGCCTCGAACGAGTACTCGTCGGCCAGGAGATCGCCCGCGACGGGTGTCACCGCGCGCAACGCCGGACCGGAGGCCTGACCACCGCGGTTGAGGAACCACCACACGCCGCCGGCTACGGCCAGCAGCGCGACGACCACGATGCCGGGGCGCGAAACGCGCTTGGAGCGCGCCATCACCTCCGCGCTGACGCGCTGCACGCCGTCGGGCGCCGGGATCTCCTTGGTCTTCGCCAGCGACTCGACCGCGGGGGCGTCGAGCGCGAGTTGCCTGTCGAGGAAGCGCATCGCGACGCTGCCCAGCGTGACCGCGTCGCCGTGCGTCAGCCGCCGCTCCTCGATGCGGATCTCGCCCACGCGCGAGCCGTTCGTGCTGCCGAGGTCGCGCAGCAGGACTCCCTCGTCGTCGACGATGAACTCGGCGTGGCGGCCGGAGACGGAGTTGTCGACCAGCTGGAGCGAGCTCCCCGGCTTGCGTCCGACCACGAAGCCGCCGACCGTGATCGGAATCGTCTCACCCCGCCGCTCGCCCGATTCGAAGCGCAGGGAGTAGCGTTGATCCATGAGGGCGTGAAGGGGGGCGGACGACAGGATCTCGAGCGCTGCGCCGGACGCTCGGGTGGAGGGGCCCGGTTCCGACTACCCCGAGCGCGGGTTGGGGTAACCCCAGCCAGGGTCCGGGCGAGACGTGGGACGCCGGAAGGGTCGCAGATCGTAGCCGCGGAGCCCCGCGCTTGCACGTCGCGCCACCGCGGCTCGGACGGCCGTCGGAGCGCTCGCGGGATCGAAGCTCGGCCCGACCCGGCGCCGCCGCGCGTCCGGCGCGCGACCGAGCGATTTGTCCTGGGGTCGTCTGCCGTCCAGAATCCGGGCCGTGCCGCCGCGCGATCACGAACACGCGTCCGCCAGGCGCCTCTTCCTCGCGGGTCCCCCCCGGAACTCGGAGGACGGATCCGCGCGGCTCCATCCCGAGGATGCAGAGCACGCGCTGCGCGTGCTGCGGCTGGGAGTCGGGCACGCGGTCGTCGGCCTCGACGGCGCGGGGCACGCCTGGAACGCCGTCGTCGCGAGCATCACGCGCCGCGACGTCTTCCTCGGCGAGCTCTCGCTGTGCGCTAGCGAGCCTCCGCCGGACGATCCGGCGTCGGAGGCGCTGCACGTCTCGATCTACGTCTCCTGGCCCAAGTCCGGACCGGCGGAGGAGATGCTCGACCGACTGACGCAACTCGGCGCGGCGCGGGTCGTGCCGCTGGTCGCCGAGCGCTCGGCTCCGCACGCGCGCGAGCTCTCGGCGGGCCGGCGCGAGCGACTCGAACGCATCGCCCGGGAAGCGCTGAAGCAGTCCGGACGCCTGTGGATGCCGGAGATCGGCGCTCCTCTGGCGGTAGCGGACGTCCCGCGGCACGACGGAGAGCGAAGCGCACTGCTCTCTCCACGCGCGTCGCACTCGTTCCTCGCCTGGGCGACAGGCGTGCGCTCGGCCGGAATCCGGCGCGTGAGCCTTTTCGTCGGGCCGGAAGGCGGCTGGACGGAGCAGGAAGAGTCGGAGCTGACGGCGCGCGGCGCCGTCAGCTGTCGTCTCGCGCGCTCGGTCCTGCGCATCGAGACCGCCGCGGAAGCCGCGCTCTCCGTGCTGGCGGCGCTCGATCTGCCCGCCTGAGCCGGCGCCCGCGCGCGAGGCGCGCGGCGTGTCGAGAGCCGACGGGCGGCCGGCGGCTTTCAGCGCG
>JBGATX010000186.1:0-3874 GCA_044228975.1 Planctomycetota bacterium
CTTGAGCTCGGCGTCGTGCTTCTGCTGCAGCTCCGCGGCGTCGCGATCCAGCAGCTCGACCTGCTCGAGGAGCTTCAGGCCGTCGTCCTCGGCCGTGCTGATCTCCTTCTTGATCGTCTTGATCTGGTGATCGAAGAATGCGTGGAGCTGGGCATCGGCGCGCGCCTGCGCCATGTCGTTCTCGAGCTTGCGCGACTTCTGTCGGCCCGTGGTGGCGACGTCCTCGTACTCCTTGATCCGGACGCGGACGTTCTTGGCGGCGAGCTTCTTCTCGGCGACCGCGGCCGCGAGGCGGTTGACCTCGCCCTGGCGGGCGGCGCGTTCGGCCGGGAGCCGTTTGAGCTCTTCGAGGACGCGGTGGAGGTCGCGATCGACCTCTTGCAGATCGAGCAGCGAACGGATCACGTCACGCATGGGGCGAACAGGATACGGACTGGGCGCTGGTTTTCCACCGGCCAGCCGCGCGGGGCGCTTCGACCGCGGTGCCCGAACGGCGCGGGGCGGCCCTCGAGCCGCCCCGCGTCCTTCGTCCCGCCGAGGGTCCCGCGCGTCCGATCAGGCGTCGCCCGAGTCGTACGCGAGGTCGGCGCCTTCCAGGTCCTCCGGCACCGAGGCGCCGTCGAGGAAGCTCGCCAGCTGACGCGCCCGGACCGGGTGACGGAGCTTGCGCACCGCCTTGGCCTCGATCTGGCGCACGCGCTCGCGCGTGACGCGGAAGATCCGGCCGACCTCCTCGAGCGTGTAGGTGTAGCCGTCGCCGATGCCGTAGCGCAGCTTGATGATCTCGCGCTCGCGGAAGGTCAGCGTGCTGAGCACGTCCTCGAGGCGCTCCTTGAGCATCTCGTGGCCGGCGGCGGCCAGCGGGCTCTCGGCCGATTCGTCCTCGATGAAGTCGCCGAAGTAGCTGTCGTCGGACTCGCCGATCGGACGGTCGAGGCTGATCGGGTGCTTGCTGATCTTCATCACCCGCTTGGCCTCGTCGACCGAGATGCCGGTCGCCTCGGCCACTTCCTCGACGCTCGGTTCGCGACCCTTCTGCTGCACGAGCTTCTTGGTCACGTTCCGCAGCTTGCTCATCGTCTCGATCATGTGGACCGGGATGCGGATCGTCCGCGCCTGGTCGGCGATCGAGCGCGTGATCGCCTGGCGGATCCACCACGTGGCGTAGGTCGAGAACTTGTAGCCGCGGCGGTACTCGTACTTCTCGACGGCCTTCATCAGGCCGGTATTGCCCTCCTGGATGAGGTCGAGGAACGAGAGTCCGCGATTGCGGTACTTCTTCGCGATCGACACGACCAGGCGCAGGTTGCCCGAGCTGAGCTTGCGCTTGGCGTCCTCGTACTCGGCGAAGTGCAGCTTGACCTGGTCGAGGCGGCGCTTGATGCGGTGCGCCGGCTCGAGGCACAGGAGCTCGAGCTCCTTCAGGCGATCGCTCATCTCCTTGGTCTGCGGCACGACCTTCTTGTTGCCCTTGTAGGCGGCGAGCTTGCGTTCGATCGAGCGCATCTCGCGGTAGTGCTCGTCCATCATGTCGATGTACGGGCGCACCTTCTTCACCTGCAGGTGGCACTCCTCGATCAGGATCACGAGCTTGCGCCGCACGGCCTGCACGGACTCGAGCGCTTCCGAGCGGCGCTTCTTGCTCACCGTCGGGTCGAGCAGCGGCCGGTAGGCTTCCTTGATCTCGGCGACGAGCCGCCGGATGGTGACGATGTTCACCGGCAGCCGCTTGGCGAGGAAGTTCTTGCCCAGCGTCTCGACGATCTTGGGATCGTCGTCGGGCTTGGGGTTGGGGTTGACCTTGAGCGTGCGATCGAACGCGAGCTCGCCGCGCTCGACTTCCTCGAGCGTCTTCAACGCGCTGACCATCGCGAGGCCCGAGCCGATGGCCTTCTTGCGGAAGCGCTTGCGCGTGATCTCGATCGTCTTGGCGAGGTAGATCTCCTGATCGCGCGTGAGCAGCGGGATCTCGCCCATCTGCGTCAGGTACATGCGCACCGGGTCGTCGATCTTCTCGGGCACGCCCGCGCGCGCGAAGATCGCTTCGGCGACGGAATCCTCCGACGAATCGTCCTCGCTCTCGAGCGGCGGACCGGCTTCGGCCTCCTCCTTCTCGCCCAGCGCCGCGGCGGCGCCCTCATCGTCGAGGACCTCGATGCCGGCGTCCTCGAGCGCGACGAAGAGGCCGTCCATCTTGTCCGGCGGGATGAACTGATCCTCCAGGAGCTTGTTCATCTCCGTGTAGGTCAGGAAGCCCTTCTTCCGTCCCTCTTCGACGAGCTGCTTGAGGATCTCCTCGTTCTTCTCGGCCATGGCATGTAGCTCTGGAAAGGCGTCTGTGGAAAGGATGTGGGGATCAGCGGCTCGAGAGCTCGCGCCAGCGTGAATCGAGCGCATGCAGGCGCTGCGCGGCCTCGAGAGCGAGATCATGGGCCGCCCGTGCGGCGTCGCCGCTCTCGCAGGCGGCGAGTTGTTCTTGTTCGCGCAAGCGCGCGACGTGCGCGGAGCGCTCGAGCTCGACGCGGCGCGTCTCGAGGAAGCGCAGTTGTCCTTCGAGCAGCTGGCGCGCGGACTCGGCCGAACGCGCGCGCTCGGCGAGCGGCACGATCCGCTGGCGCGCGGGATCGTCCCCAAGCGCGGCGAGCACGCTCGACTCGTCGATCGTCGCGTTCTCGTCGGCGTAGAGCGCGAGCAGCGCATCGAAGATGCGCGCGAGCTCGCCGTCCTCGCAAGCCGCGCGTTCCGCGCGCGCGAGCGGCACGAGGCTGGCGTCGAGCAGGAGAGCGCCGATGAGGTCCTCGAAAGCGCGCACGACGCGCGGATCCGCCGACGCGCCCTCGGGCGTCGCCGTCGCAGGTCCGTCCGTCGGGCGCGGCGCGGAGGGACGTGCGCTGGCACGTCCGTGGCTCGCGCGCCACTGCTCGCGCAGGGCCGAGACGGAGATGCCGATGCGCGCCGAGAGCTCGCCGACGAGCGACTCGCGCTGCACCGGACGCGGCACGCGAACGAGCAGCTCGAGCACGTTGTCGACGGCGCGCGAGAGCTCGACGCCGCGCAGGCCGTCGAGTCCCTGGCAGACGAAATCGAACCACTCCTGCGCGAGCTCGAGCTGCGCGACGAGCGGAGCCGCGCCGTCGCGCACGAGCACGTCGCACGGATCCTCTCCGCCGGGCAGCACGACGACGTCGATGCGCACGTCGAGATGGAGCAGACCGCTGAGCGCCTTCCAGGCCGCCTTGCGACCGGCGGCGTCGCCGTCGAAGAGCAGCGTGATGCGTCGCGCTCCGCTCTTGCGGATCGCCGCGGCGTGATCCTCGGTCGTGGCCGTGCCGAGCACGGCGACGCACTGCGAGAGTCCGACCTGGTGGGCGGCCATGACGTCGGTGTAGCCCTCCATCAGGACGATGTGGCCTCCACGCCTGACGTTCTCTCGCGCGCGATCGAGCGCGTAGACCAGGCGCCCCTTGTGGAAGAACCGCGTCTCGGCGGTGTTGACGTACTTGGGCGAGTCCGGCTCGTCGTCGTCGAGGCGACGCGCTCCGAAACCGACCGCGCGCGCGTTCACGTCGCGGATCGGGATCATCAGCCGCCCGCGGAAGAAGTCGTAGCTGCGCCCGGATTCGTTCGTGCGCACGAGACCGGTCGCCTCGAGCTCGGCGAGCGCGAGGCCCTCGGCGCGCGCGGCCTGCAACAACGCCTGTCCGTTCGCGGGCGCATACCCCAGTCCGAAGACGTCGATCGTCGCCGGGCTCAAGCCGCGTCCGCGCACGTACTCGAGCGCCGCGCGCCCCTCGGAAGTGGTCAGGCCCCGTGCGTAGAAACGCTCCGCGAAGGCGAGCGCCGCGAACGACGCCGCATCGGCGTCCTTCTCGGC
>JBGATX010000186.1:3898-12431 GCA_044228975.1 Planctomycetota bacterium
GCGAGAGCTCGACCCCCGTGCGTGCGGCGAGGATCTCGAGCGCGTCACGGAACTCGAGGTTGTCGAGGCGCATCAGGAACGAGAACTGGTCGCCGCCCGCACTGCACGCGCCGAAGCAGTGCCACGTGCCCTTGCGCGGATCGACCTTGAACGAGGGCGTCTTCTCCTGGTGGAACGGACAGCACGCCACCCACAACGCGCCGGCCTTCTTGAGTCCGGGGACGCGCTCGCGCACGACCTCCTCGATCGGAGCTCGCAGCTTGATCGATTCGATGTCTCGACGGAACTCTTCGGAGTGCACGGGGACGGCTTCGGGCAGGGGATGGGGCGCGGGGAAAGCTGTGCGCACCGGCGAATCGGCGCACCGCGAGCGACGCAACTCGCGGCGGGTCGTGAAAAGAGCGCGGGCACGCCGCGAGGGGAACCGCGCGCGTGTCCGTCGAACGGAGGGGAGTTCGGGCTGAGAATTCGAGCAGGACTTCGACCGTCACCGTCGGGCGAGCCGGGGAGGGCGCTCGCGCCTCGGAAACGGAGGATCGTTCGATCGAATCGGCAGTGGGCGAGTCGCGTTGCAGGGGTCCATGCGCCCGCGAAACGTTCCCACTCCAGAGCGTGGACAGGGAGCTTCCACGCGCGGAGAGGAACGAGAGCTGGAACGCAGTCCGTGGTCGGCCCGGGGCAGGTTTCTGGGCTGGGGAGCCGGCACGCAGCCGGACGTTCCCGCAAGCACGCTGAAAGGGTGGGGCGACCGCCGTATTCCCGTGCCGGAGTCCTTGGGGAAAGGACGCGTCACCGGGAACAGGAAAGGGTAGCACCGAATTCGCACTCCTCCAAGCGCGGCGTTGCACGTTCCTTGACAGCGCGGGGGTCGCCGATGCAGGTCGTCACGCCCCGAACGGGAGGGGGTCAGGGCTCGTCGGCGCGCTCTGGCACGTCGCGCGACGCCCGCGCGTCCGTCGGCGGCGGCCAGCCTCCGCCCGGGGCCAGCGCTGCCGACATGCGTTCCAACGCATCGATGTCGAGCTCCTCGCCGCGTCGCAACGCATCGATGCCGAGCTCCTCCAACACCCGGGTGCCGCGTTCGCGGCCAACAGCCTCCCCCAGCACGCGGCCGAGCGCCTGGCGCCGCCGGGTGAAGATCGCGTCGACGAGGGCATCGAAGGCGCCTCCACGCCGCAGGTCGACGGTGCCGGGACGACGCTCGAGATGCACAACCGAGCTCTCGACCTGCGGGCGAGGCCAGAAGAGCTGCGGCGGGACGTGGCGGGTCGTGCGCACGTCGTGATCGCGCTGCAGGCGGACCGAGAGGGGTCCCCAGTCGGAGCTGCCCGGACGGGCGACGATGCGCTCGGCCACTTCCTTCTGGACGAGCACGGTCATGCTCGCGGGCGGTCGATCGAGCGCCGCCAGCACCGCGAGCAGGGGCGCGGAGACGGAGTACGGCAGGTTCGAGACGAGCTTCCACGGCAGATCGCGAGGCAGCGCGGCGAGAACGCGAGGCTCGAGGGTGTGTTTCGAGGCGAGCACGTCGCCTTCGATCCAGCGGATCGACGGGCAGCCGGCGCACAGCTCGCGGGCGATCGCGAGCAGGCGCGCATCGATCTCGACGCAGACGATGTCGGGCGTGACGCGCGCGAGTTCCAGCGTCAGGAAGCCGCAGCCCGGCCCGACCTCGAGGACGCAATCGCCCGGCGCCACGCCGGCATCGCGCACGATCGCGCGCAGCAGATTCTCGTCGCGCAGGAAGTTCTGCCCGAGCCGGCGCGAAGGCCGGAAGCCCGAGCTCTCGAGGCGCGCGCGGAGCACGGCCCACGGCGGACGCGCGAACGGATCCAGCTCGCTCAAAGCCGGGCACCCTCGAGCAGCCAGCCGGCGACCGTCGCGAGCTCGACCTGCTTCGACCAGCGCTCGAGATAGGGAGCCGCTTGCCCCCCCCACGACGAGCCGACGCGGCGCAGGCGCGCACGGGCGTCCGGCTCGCTCTCGAGCGCGTGCGCGCGTGCACGCAGCCAGGGCTCGGCTTCCGCGACGCAGCGCAAGCCGACGTCGGAGGCGCGCGCGCGCGCGTCGAGTTCCACCTGGTTCACGCTGAAGTGGCCTTCGGCGTCCGAATCGAAGAGCCGGCGCTGGTGCGATGCGTACGAGCCGCCCATCGCCCAGGCGAGCGGCGTCGCGAACCCGTCGAGCGGGAGCGGCGCGTCGACCCACTCCCAGACGTTGCCGAGCATGTCATAGGTGTCGAAGGGCGTTCGGCCGTGCTCGAAGGTCCCGACCGGACAAGGGCGATCGAGCTGCAGCGGCAGCGTGTTGGCCGCGGAGACGATGTCGTTCTGGCCCCACGGCCAGGGTTGCGCGTGGGTACCGCAGGCGATGCGCAGCCACTCGCTGGCGGTCGGCAGGCGCTCGCCGCGCTCGGCGGCGAACGCGCGCGCTTCGTCGAGGTCCATGAAGGACGCGGGCCAATCGAAGGTCTCGGCGGTCCAGCTCGCCGCGTGCGCGACGAGAGCGGGATCTCGTTCCGACGTCGCGCGCAGCAGCCACGCGCGGAACTCGCCGCGCGTCGTCTCGAAGCGCTCGACGAAGAGCACGTCGCGCGTCTCGCACACGATCATCGCCGTGCCGAAGCGCGCGACGAGCGTGCAATCACCGGGGGGAACGAACGCCACGCGCTCGAGCGCGTCGAGGTTGGGAGTGCGCGTGCCACCCCCACCCTCGCCGCCGCACGCGGCGACGCAAGCGGGCAGCAGGGCGAAACCCGCGCGGAGGAACGTGCACGACAGCGCCTTCATGGAACGAACGCGCCCCGCCGGAACACCGCGCGGGGCTCGTCACGTTAGTCGGCGCCCCGTCCGGCGTCGAACGGCACGGCGTCGATCGGCGGGACAGCGGCTACTTGGCCGGCGCCTTCTCCTTCATGTCGCGTCCGGGGCCGCCCGCGTCGGAGACGAAGATCTCGACGCGGCGATTGAGGCGCTTGTTGTCCGCGGAGTTGTTCGGCTTGAGCGGGTCGACCTGTCCGAACCCCACGACCGCGACGTCGCGCGCGGAGATCTTGCTGCTCTGGATCAGCTCCGCGCCGACCTCGACCGCGCGCGCGGCCGAGAGCTGCAGGTTGCCGTGGGGGAACTTCTCCTTCGTCGCGGGCTTCGAGACCGGATCGCTGTCGGTGTGCCCGCGGATCCAGATCTTGCCGTGCGGCTTGGCGTTGATGTCGGCCGCCAGCGTCGTGATCTGCTTCTTGCCCTCGGCGTTGAGATCGGCCGAGCCCGAGTCGAACAAGATCTTGTCCTGCACCATCAGGACGTAGCCGCCCTCGACCTCGAAGCGCTCGATGTCCTGCAACGGACGGTTGAGCCCGTCGATCTTCGCTTGCAGCTCCGACAGGCGCGTCTGCCACTCGTCGCCGAAGCCGGCCTCGGAGAGCGAGGCGACCTCGTTGCTCTTGAGCTGCTGCTTGAGGCGCAGGTTCTCCTGCTCGAGCTGCGTCAGGCGGCGCTCGGCCTCGTGCAGCTTGGTCTGGTTGTACTTGGCTTCCTGGACGACCGTGTCGTACTGGCGATTCGTCGCGCAGGCCGACAGGAGCGCGAGCGCGGCGAGGCCGGCTGCGCGCTGGATGGACATCGAACGGAACGTGTTCTTCATCGCTGGATCTGGCGGGGAATCAGTTCCCCTCGTGTGGAATTCCCGCGTCGCTCGCATGCCTCGGCCCACGCGATCGGCGCTTCCCCTCGTCGGGCGCGCGGGGATCACGTCCCGACCGCGAGGAGCGACGGGACGGCGGACGCGGCACCAACCTCGCGGGCCGCCGCGTCCGACCGCGCGCGACATGCGGGCGAGTCTAGCGGCGAGCGCGAGCGAATCCACAGCCTGTCGCGTGCGATTCGTCGCGCGCCTCGGCGTGCGAGTCGCTCTACTCGTGCGCGCTTCCGCCGCCGAACATGCCGGCGATCGTCTTGGCGAGACCCGAGGGCTGCGCGCGTCCGGCCGACATCATCAGCGGCACGGACACGACTAAAAGCACCGTCGCCGCGACGAGCGCGATGCGCACGCCGATGCCTTCGTACGGCTCGGGTTCTTCGACAGCTCGCGGCGCGGCGACGCGCACGATCTCTTCGGCGTCCTCGTCGGCCTCGAGCTCCTCGTCGGCCGCGACCGCGGGCGCGCCCTCGAGCTCGATCTCGCCCACTTCCTCCACGCCGTCGTCGATGACGGTGTCGACGTCACCGATCTCCTGCGTGGCCATGCCCGTGTCGTCGACGGCTTGGACGTCGTCCTCGAACACGAGCTCCTCTTCGACGTCGCCGAGATCCACGACCTCGCCGCCGGAAAGTTCGGCGCGCAGGTTCTCGACGTCGGCGCGGCGCAGCTTCATCGTGTCGCCTTCACGGAACGCGCGGATTTCGCCCTCGGAAACGAGGCGCTTGAGCTCCTCTTCCTTGAGGCGCAACTCCTTCAGGGCTTCGTCGAAGCTGTAGAACTCACCTTTGCGGCCACGCGTGGGGTCCTCGGAACGGATGGGCTTGGGGGGGAACGGGGACGGAAAGCCGATCGGAACGGCGCCGCGCCGGCGAGCTAGCGCTGACTGGGCGTCGTGTTGCGCAGCTCGGCGAAGCGCTTCTCGAGTCGGAAGCTGCATCGACTTGTCGCTGAATCCGTACAGTCGGTCGAGGTCGATGCGCGCGCGCCGACCAGCGCTTGATGCCTTGCGTCGAAGCCGGCGCTGCCGCTCGCCTGGTAGACGCTGGCGATTCTCGGTGTCGACGAGGTACAGGATCGACGAGCCAGTGAGGTCGATGCCGGTCACCGCGATCATCTTGCCGTTGGAGTCCGCGGTCGCGACCGCGGGCAAGGGCTGACGGCGGTTCAGACGCTGGTCGGCTACGTCCTGGGTCTGGTTGTCCTGGCGGCGCCGACGGGCGCGAGGCCCAGTCCGACGAGCGTCAGGCACAGTCCGCAGAACACGAGCGAGGCAGATGCCGATCGAAAGAGCGGGAGTTTCATTCGGGGTCGAGTCCGGCGCGCGGCCGAACTGTGGCGTCGGACCTGGCCGCGATGCGCCTCGCGGTTGCCTCCAGCGCGGTGAAAAGTCGTCTGCGAGAGCTCGATCGTCGCCGCGCACGCCGCGGGGTGCTCGGCGCTCTCGTCGGCGCTCTCGACGGCGCCCGCGTCCCGCCTGCGGCCCCGCGGGCGCCGCGAGACTCCCCCTACCACAACCGGCGAGGGTCCCCGGAGA
Source organism: Planctomycetota bacterium (assembly GCA_044228975.1). GTDB lineage: Bacteria > Planctomycetota > UBA1135 > UBA1135 > JADJNY01. The sequence goes on from JBGATX010000186.1 coordinate 9,132, forward strand.
TCTCCTCGACCGTGTCCTTCAAGGTGAGCAGCCCACCGGGCGCTCGCGGGTCCCGACGATCGCCAGTCGCTGCCCGGCCGCGCGCAGAGGCGCGAGGGCCCGATCGACCGGCGTGTGCGGCAGGCAGCTCGACCAGCGGCCGCAGGTGATCGAGCACCTGGACCCCCGGCCCGGCCCCCAGCACGTCGAGCTGGTGCACGTAGCCGACCAGCTCGTCGCGCGGTCCCATCACCGGCAGGCGGGAGAAGGGCGAGCGCGCGACCGCGCTGAAGAGCTCCGCCTGGCTGCGCCGTCCGTCGAGCGTGCGCACGCGTTCCCAGGGCACCATCGCGCGCTCGACGCGGATCGTGCGGAGCTTGAGCACGTTCTGCGCGATCTGCTCGGCCTGCGGCGGGAGCTCGCCGGGCGTGCACGCTCGCGCAGGAGGCGTCGCACCGTCTCGCGACCGCTGAGGACCGCGACGGCGTCGGGCCTCAGCCGCAGGACGCGCGTCGCGAGCTGCACGACCAGCCCGAGCAGCTTCGCCAGCGGCCAGAACACGATGCGCGACACGTACAGGAACGGCGCGATCAGCGGCAGGTACGCGTGCGGGCGGCGGCGCAGCAGCTCCTTGGGCAACGCTTCGGCGAACAGGAACACGATCGGCGTCAGCCCGAGCGCGAGCGCGAGATCTGCACCGCCCATTCGGGGAGATGCAGGAGGCCGGCGAGCTTCTCGGTCTGGAACGTCAGGAGCTCGACGAAGAGCGTGTTGCCGATGAGCAGCGTCACGAGCAGCTGCGCGTCGTCGCGCAGGAGCGAGTGCAAGAGGCGCGGCAAGAGCCGGTGCTGGCGCGCCTCCATGCCCAGGCGCACGCGCGAGACGGAGTACATCCCGGTCTCGCCGCCCGCGTAGCACGCCACCGCGACGAGGCACAGGACGAGCACGAGCAGCGTCACCCAGTGATCGATCACGACGCGTCCGCGCGCTCGATCGAGAGGTCGACGCTCTTCACGCGCCGGCCGCGCGCACGTCGTGCATCCGCGGCAGACGAGCGTGCCGAAGCGCACGCGATCCCCCGCGCGCGGGATGCGACCGAGCAGCGCCGTCACGAAGCCCCCCACGGTCTGGAATCCCGCGGGCACGACCGTGGTGACCGAAGCGCCTGTTCCAGTCGCGGATCGAGAGCGCTCCGGCGACGCGGAACCGCCCTTCGCCTCAGCGCGACGACGAGCGGCGGCGCGCTCGTCCTCGACGCGCAGGTCGCCGAGGATCTGCTCGAAGACGTCCTCGAGCGTCACCATGCCCGCCGTGCCGCCGTACTCGTCGACCACGACGGCTTCGGCCGTCCTTGGCTGTCGCGCAGCACGCGCAAGAGATCGAGTCCGTTGGCGACCTCGGGCACGAAGTGCACGCGCTGCACGAGCTCTTCAAGGGCGCGCGCGCTGCCCGAGAGCAGCTCGCGCAGGTGCACCTTGCCCACGACCTCGTCGGGGGCGCCGCGCACCACCGGCAGCCACGGCAGGCGGCGCTCGAGCGCCTTGTCGATCACGGCGCGCTGCGCGTCGAGCGGCGCGCGCAGGTCGAGCGCGAGCATGTCGACGCGCGGCGTCATCAGCTCCTTGACGCGCACTCCCTCGAGCTCGACCACCTCGGCGAGCAGATCGGCCTCCTCGCCTTCGATCACGCCCAGTCCCGCACCCGACTCGAGCACGCCGGCGAGGTCCTCGGTCGTCAGGCCGCTCTCCTCGCGCGCGAGGTTGCCCAGCGCGCGGATGCAGGCGTCCAGCAGGCTGCGCGCGACGATCAGGAGCGGCCGCGCGAAGACCATGAACAAGGAGAGCGCGCCCGCTCCCAGGTGCGCCATCGAGAGCGGCGAGCGCAGCGCGAGCGACTTGGGCACGATCTCGCCGCACACGAGCACCACGACGAGCGCCGCGCCGCCCCACAACGGGCGGTCGTACTCGTGCTCGTTCGGTGCGAGGTCCGAGACGACCGCGAAGAAGAGCACGTTCACGAAGAGGTTGCCGAGCAGCGCCGAGAGCAGCACGCGCTGCGGATCGCGCATGAGTCGCTGCGCGGCGACGCCCGCGCGCGCGAGGTCGGGCGTCTCGAGCGAGAACAGCGCCGTTTCGATCGCGCTGAAGAACGCCGAGGCCAGGAGCAGCGCGGGCAGCGCGAACCAGTGCCAGCTGATGTCCATCAGTCCGCTCCCATCGAACCGGGGCCCGTCGGAAAGGGGCCCGCGGGATACGGGAAGACGATCTCGACCCGGAAGCCGCCGCCGCGCGCAGGACCCATGTGCACGCGCGCGCCGTGCGCGGACGCGGCGTTGTGCACGATCGAGAGGCCCAGGCCCGTGCCCTTGCCGACCTCCTTGGTCGTGAAGAACAGGTTCGCCACCTGCGGCAGGATCTCGGGCGGCACGCCCGGCCCGTCGTCCTCGATGGAGAGCGCGAGCCCTTCCTCGCGCGCCGCGATGTCGACGCGGATGCGTCCCGCCCCGGCCGCGCGGCCGCTCGCGGCCCGCGTTTCGAGCGCATCGAGCGCGTTCACGAGCAGGTTGAGCACGGCCTGCGCGAGCTCGGCGGAATCGCCGAGGATCGCCGGCAGCGCGCGCAGGCGCGCGGCGACCGCATCGCGCTCCGCGCCGGCGCTGTCGACGCCGCCGAGCTCGATCACGACGCCCTGGTTGCGCGCGCGCCATTGGACGAGGCCGATGGCGTCGATCACCGGATCGACCAGATGCAGCGGCGCGGTGTGCGCGGCGCGCGGCGTGAAGCGCAGGAGCTGTCCGACGGTGCGCTGAATGCGCTCCAGGCCGTGCTTGAGCAGGCCGAGGTACTGCGCGCGCTTGGCCGGCGCGAGCTCGCGCGTCTCCAGCGCCTCGACGGCGTTGAGCAGGCCGCCGAGCGGGTTGTTGATCTCGTGCGCGATGCCGGCCGCGAGCTCTCCCGTCGCCGCCAGGCGCTGCTGGATGATCGCCGCCTTCTCCGCGCGCCGCGCGTTCTCGGTCGCGACCTCGACCTCGTGCGCGAGGCGCGCGTTGAAGCCCTCGACCGTCTCGGCCATGCGGTTGAACGCGCGCATGAGCTCGGAGAGCTCGTCGCGCCGCACGGGGACGACGACGCGCGTCGCGAGATCGCCCTCCGCCAGGCGCCGCGAGCCGCGCGCGAGCGCCTCGACCGGATCGAGCACGAAGCGCCGCAGCATCGCGAAAGTTCCGAGCGTCAGCAGCGTCGTCGAGAGCAGGAACCACGGCAGGAGGCGCGAGATGAGCGCGCTGCTCTCGTCGCGCGGCAGCGCGAACCAGCAGCCGCC
>JBGATX010000187.1:0-11266 GCA_044228975.1 Planctomycetota bacterium
CGACATCATCGCCCCGGCCCAGCTCACGCTGGACCTGGGATGAGCGAGGTCGTCAAACGGCCGACCGACGGGGTGACAACCGTCGGCCCCGAAGAGCCGTATGTGAACGGCACAAGTACGGTTCCGTGGGAGGCGCCCCCGGTGACGGGGGCGCCTACCCGATGGGTGCTGGGGCAGAGAGTCTGCGTGGCGAGTTGGGGTGCGTGGGTGTGATGTCGAGTGGGGCTGATGGGGGACTCGGCTCGGTGTCGATCGAGGGTGCCTGAGGGGGAGCGGTTCGACTCGATGTCGGACGCGTGGGGTCCAGAATCTGTACCTGCAACTCGGGGGACAGGGCTCCGGACGCGTTGGCTCGCGACGCGGGCTCGGTGGCACGCTGCGGCTTCGCTTTTGCCAAAGGCCGGAGCGAGCCCCCCAGATGCCGTGCCTTCGTTCGAACGTCTGCTCCACGCGACCGTCGGATCGTCTCGTTCCGCAACGGACGCGAATGGGCCCTGGTTCGTACGGCCGCACGCGACGCGCGGCGGCGGAACGGAGGAGCTCATGAGCCTCCGCACTCGCCTCTTCCTGGTCGTGCTCGCGGTCGTGATCCCCTCGGCGATCGCCAACGGCATCGCGACGTGGATCGATCGGGGCATCCAGCGCCAGGTGAGCGCGCTGCGGCGCGAGACGCGCGAACCGCTCGTGCCGGCCGCACTGGCGGGCTCGGCTTTCTCCTTCGAAGGTCAGTGGGATCGCGACGGCTTCTTCGCGGCTTCCCTGATCGAGAGTCTGCCGCGCCAGCGCCGGCCGAAGTTGCGCGGAGCGATCGAACGCATCGGCGCGGACGGAACGATCGCGATGTACGGCATCGAGATCCGTGTGCCCGCGCAGGCGACGCCGACGCGGGAGAGCCCGAACGACGGCCTCGTGTTCGCCGCCTCGCCCGACGACCTGATCGCCACGCACCTCGTCGCGGGACAGCGCGTCGAGATCAGCTGCCGTGTCGGTTCCGACGGAGCGTGGAGCGCGCGCAAGATCAAGAGCGATGGCGTCAAGGAGAGCGACAAGCTCAAGGGCACGATCCGCGCGGTGCGCGAGCTCGAGGGCGGCGGCCTCGAGCTCGACCTCGACGGACTGCGCGTGCGCACCGCCGCGGGAGCGAGCTCGATCGTCGCGCGCGGTCCGTTGCACCGCATGGAGATCGCCACGCAGACGACGCTCGCGCTGCAGGAATGCCAGAGCGCCGCGCAGGAGCTCTTGAAGACGCACTATGCCCGGCGCGAGGCTCTCGCGCGCGGCGAGGACGAGCGCGAGGAGCGCCTGGAGGCGCAGATCGAGGACGTCGAGGACCGCTTGCTCGACGCGAGCGAGGAGTTCGCGCACGACCTCGCCGACATCCGCGCCAGCGCGCAGGACGAGCTCGAGCGCGCCGGTTCGAACGCGTCGCGGCGCGAGTCCGAGACGCGCGCCATCGAGCAGTGCATCGTGCCGCTCGAAGCGCAGCGCGCGGGGTTCGAACAAGGGCTGCAGCACCTCGTCGAGCTCGCCGGGAGCGATCTCGACGCCGCGCAGGCCTGGTTGCACGGTTCGCTCGAGCCGCAATTGCGGCGCGAGCTCGCGCCGCGCGTGCGCGCGCTCGAAGCGCAGGCGCAGGAGCGCCTTTCCGACGAGCTGAACGCGATCGCATCGCGCTCCACGGCGGCGTCGCGCTGGAGCCTCTGCACGAACGCCGCCGGGATCGTGCTCGCGCTCGTGCTCGGGCTGCTCGTCTCGCGCTCGATCGCGCAGCCGGTCTCGGAGCTGCGTTCCGCAGCGATGCGCATCGGCGACGGCGATCTCGCCGCGCGCGTGGCGGTGCGGTCGCAGGACGAGCTCGGCGTGCTCGGAGACACGTTCAACCGCATGGCGCAGCAGCTCGCGGCCTCGACGGTCTCGGTCGCGCGGCTGAACGACGTCATCGATTCCCTGGCGGGCGCGCTGTTCCTGATCGACAGCGAGGGCAACCTGACGAGCGTCAACCCCGCGGCGCTCTCGCTGCTCGGCTACGCGCCGGGCGAGCTCGTCGGTCTCCCGTTCCACGCCGTGTGCGGCGGCGAGGCGGGCCGCGGCGTCCTGCGCGCGATCGTCGAGCGCGGCGTCGAGAGCCGCGAGCTCGCGCTCCTCCGCAAGGACGGCGCGCCGATCCCGGTCGCGTTCTCCGGCGCCGCGCTCGGCGCCGAAGGCCGGGCCGAGCGCGGCTTCGTGTGCCTCGTCGAGGACCTGCGCGAGCGCAAGCGCATGGACGAGGCCTTGCGCCGGTCGCTCGCGGAGAAGGAGCTCCTGCTGCGCGAGCTGCACCACCGCGTGAAGAACAACCTGCAGGTGATCTCGAGCCTGCTCGACCTGCAGTCGCGCGAGGTCAGCGATGCGCGCGCGCTCGAGAAGTTCCAGGAGAGCCAGGACCGCATCCGCTCGATGGTGCTGATCCACGAGCAGCTCTACGCGTCGCGCGACCTGGTCGCGGTCGACATGCGGGTCTATCTCGGGCTGCTCGCCGCGAACCTCGCGCAGGCGCACGTCGATCCGCCGGAGCGCATCCGGATCGTGCACGAAGTCGACGAGCTGCGCCTCGACCTCGACCGTGCTCTCTCGTGCGGATTGATCGTCAACGAGCTCGTGACGAACTCGATCAAGCATGCCTTCGGCCCCGACGAGCGCGGTCGCATCGTGATCCGCTGCCGAGCCTTTGGAACGCGCGTGCGCCTGTGCGTCGCCGACGACGGCCGCGGACTGCGCGAGCGCGAGCGCGCGACGAGCGGACATCTGGGGATGGAGCTCGTGCGCGCGCTCTGCGACCAGCTGCACGGCGAGCTCTCGGTCGACGGCAGCGCCGGCACGAGCGTGTGCATCGAGTTCACGTGAAACGCAGAGAAGAAAGCCCCGAGAACATGGTCTCAGCCCGCAGCGTCATGGTGGTCGAGGACGATCGCATCGTGCAGTTGCACTTGCGCGTGATCCTGGGCGAGCTCGGCTTCGTCGTCAGCGGCGTCGCGGCGAGCGCGGAGGAGGCGCTGGCCTGCGCCAGCGCGAACCGCCCGCAGGCCGTGCTCATGGACGTGCGCCTGCGCGACGGCCGCGACGGCATCGAGACCGCGCGCGCGCTGCGCGAGCACTGCGATCCGGCGCTGGTGTTCCTGACCGCGCACGCCGACGAGGAAACGGTCGAGCGCGCGCTCGGCGTCGGCGCGCTGGGCTACCTCGTGAAGCCGTTCAGCAAGCCGCAGCTGCGCGCCGCGCTCTCGACGGCGCTCGCCGAGCACGAGAAGCGCGCGCGCTCCGAGCGCGAGCGGCGCACGCTGGCCGACGCGCTCGAGCACCGCGATCCGCGACGCGCGAGCGTCGCGAGCGAGCGCGTGCCCTTCGGCGCGGGCACGCGCATGGCGATCTTCTCGCACGACACGCTGGGTCTGGGACATCTGCAGCGCTGCACGAACATCGCGCGTGCGCTGACCGAGCGTCATCCGGGACTGTCGGTGCTGCTGCTCACCGGTTCACCGGCGGTGCACCGATTCGCGCTGCCGGAAGGCGTCGACTACGTGAAGCTGCCTTCGGTGCGCAAGGTCTCGGCCGATCAGTACTCGGCGCGCACGCTCGGCGTGTCGGATGCCGACGTGCTCAAGTTGCGCTCGAACCTGATCCTGCGCACGGTGCGCGACTACGACCCGCACGTGCTGCTCGTGGATCACGCGCCGACGGGGATGAAGGGCGAGATGCTGCCGACGCTCGAGTGGCTCGCGCAGCATCGGCCGGACTGCACGCGCATGATCGGGTTGCGCGACATCATCGACGAGCCGCAGTCGGTGAAGGCCTCGTGGAACGAGCGCGGGACCTATGAACTCCTGCGCAAACACTACGATCGCATCCTCGTGTACGGCTCGCCGGAGGTGTTCGAGACGGCGCGCGAGTACGGGTTCCCCGAGGATCTGCGCGAGCGCACGCGCTACTGCAACTACGTCGGCGAGGGCGAGAGCGCGGGCGAGGCGGAGGACTTGCAGCTCCCCGCGGACGATGGACGGCCGCTCGTCGTGGTGACGATCGGCGGCGGGGATGGAGCGGGCGAGACGGTGATCGGGAACTACCTCGACATGCTCGAGCGGGCGGGCAAGGACGTGCCGTTTCGGAGTGTGATCCTGCCGGGGCCGTTCTTGCCGAGTGAGCTCCACGCGCGGTATGAGGCGCGGGCGCGTGATGTCGGTGCGGTGTTCCTCGGGTTCGTGGCGTCGTCGAGTCCATACATGGCGGCGGCGGATCTGGTTGTCGGGACGACGGGGTACAACACGACGACGCAGACGTTGAGGTTCGGGAAGCGAGCGTTGTTCATTCCGCGCGTGATGCATCGGGATGAGCAGTTGGTGAGGGCGCGCAGGTTGGCGGAGATGAGGCTGGTGGAGTGTCTGCCGCCGGGGGATGTGACGCCGGAGGTGCTCGGGGAGCGGGTGAGGGCGTTGCTCGCGGATCCGCGCGAGGCGTTGACGCAAGCGCGCGTGGATGGGCGGGTGAAGTTCGACGGGGCGGAGCGGGTGGCGGAGGTGTGTGCGGAGTTGACGGTGAGAGTGGAGTAGATGGCGGGGGGCCGAGGCGGAGAGCACGCAGATTTCGAGCGTCGACGGCGCGCACTCGGATGTGGTGAGCGTGCGTGACGGAGACGACGTGTCGGTCGGGGCGCGAATGCCGGAACCGGCGCAAAGGGCAAAGCGGAGCAACGCGCCGCACACGGGTGCTCCGCATCGCGGACCCCGCGCAGAGGGAGGGCACCGCGGCGGCGCCCTCCCTCTGCGCGGGGTGCTGGTTCCGGAGGCGCGAGGGGGGCGCGGGCCGCGCGGCGATCAGAAGAGCGTGTAGATGAACGGGGCGACGAGCGGCGACGAAGCGGCGACGACGAGCAGGCTGCCGACGGTGAGGAGGACGACGACGAGCGGCATCAGGTACCAGTGGCCGCGGCGGGTGAAGGCGACGAAGAGCTCGATGACGGTGGAGAGGCGGCGGCCGAGCTTGACCAGGATGAAGATCAACAGGGTCAGGAGAAGGGCGGCGCCGATGACGAGGGCGAGCTGCGGCGACAGATGGCTCAACAGCGCTCCGCCGCCGATTGCGATCGTGAAGATCAGCGTGAGCATGCCGCCACAGATCGCAACTCCCTTGAGGACGGGGTCCTTCGGGTAGGTCAGGCGATAGATCGCGGAGAGGATCAAGAGCAGCGCCGCGAACGTGATCATCCAGCCGCGCACGAACGGCGCGGGCGCGGGCGGCGGGAGATCGGCGTGCGTCTTCGCGGCGAGCGGAGCGGGGAGGATCGCGAGGCGATCGACCTCGTCGTGCAGGAAGCGCGCGAACGCGCGATTGCCGGCGGGGTTGAAGTGCCAATCGGCGCGGTAGTAGAGATCGTCACCGCCGCTCGCGGCGGACTTGAGCGCGGGACGCGCGTCGACCGTCTGGATCGAGAGCTCCTGGCAGAGCGCGAGCACGCGCTCGACCGGCTCGTCGGGCGACCAGTGCTCCGGCGTGAGCATCTCGGGCTCGGCTTCGCCGCGCAGCTTGCGGCGCAGCTCGTGGATCAGGTCCCGCTGCGCGATCTGGTTCACGAGCGACTCGCGCGCGCTCTCCTGGATGCAGGCCTTGTTCGGGATCGGCGCGACGAGCAGGCGCGCGCCGCGCGCCTCGACGGTCTCCTTCAGCGCGCGCAGCGCACCGCGCGTGCGGGCGTACGCACTCTCGAGTTGCGCCGGCGTCGGATGGAAGTAGACGCTCCATTCGGCGAGCAGCTCGTGCGTGCCGTCGGGCGACCACATCGGTAGCTGCGTCTTCGGTCCGAAGAGCTTGCCGATCGCCCAATGCTGCGAAGTGCCCTCGGGACCCGGATCGAGCAGCGTGCGCTTCTCGAGCGTGCCGTCGGCTTCGTAGCGCGGCTTGGGGAAGCGCAGGTAGCTCGGCTGTCCGTTCCAGAAGATGTCGTTCTCGTAGGGACAGAGCACGACGAGATCGGGCGCGTAGTCCTTGCCGTAGCGCTGGTACCAGAGCACTTCCTGATCGGTCGACCAGCCCTCGGTTCCGCCGTTGATCGCCTCGAGCGGACGGCCCTCGGCCTTCCACCAGCGCTCCAGCAGATCGACGAACAGATCGTCGCGGTCGACGGTGTAGCCGAGCACGAAGGAGTCGCCGAGGAACACCACGCGGCCGATTCCGTTCGGCTTGCCCGGCGTCGACATCTCGTCGTCGCGCAGCCCGAGCGAGTTCACCGTGTAGCGCACGTCGAACTCGCCCGTCTTGCGGCGCGCGCTCGCGCCGGGCGTCTTGACCCAGCCCAGGTGCTCGTCGAAGCGGTTGATCGTCGGTTTGGGGCCCTGGCCGATGAGGCGCAAGCCGACTTCGAGCACGAAGGCCGCGAGCAGCAGGCTGACCAGGATCGCGAGGAGGACGTTGATTGCGCGCATGGCTCGGGCGTCCCGCTCAGCTCACCATCGCCGTCACCGTGTCGCCCTCGTGGCGCAGGTGGAAGACCGTCTCGGCGATCTTCTTCTTCGCGTCGGCCCGGATGACGTAGTTGTTCAGGAAGAGCAGGTCCATCCCCGACAGGCTGAACGTGTTGAAGGCGTGCGCCGGCGACTCGACGATCGGTTCGCCCTTCAGGTTGAAAGACGTGTTCATGATCACCGGCACGCCGGTGAGCTCGCCGAAGCGGCGGATCATGCCGTGGTAGGCGGGGTTGGTGTCCTTGAACACCGTCTGCAGGCGGCCCGAGCCGTCCTCGTGAGTGATCGCGGGCAGCACGGAGCGCTTCTCCATGCGCACGGGCGCGACGTAGAGCATGAAACGCGCGGGGAAATGGCGTGCGGCGTCGGGGATCTCGAAGAACTCGTTCGCGCGCTCCTCGAGCACCGACGGAGCGAAGGGACGGAACGCTTCGCGGAACTTGATCGTCGCGTTGAGCTTCTCCTTCATCTCCGCGCGGCGTGGATCGGCGATGATCGAGCGTGCGCCGAGCGCGCGCGGGCCGAACTCGAAGCGCCCGCGGAACCAGCCGCAGACCATGCCGTCGATCAACTGGCGCGCGGCGAAGTCGTAGAAGGCCTCGTCGTCCTGGATGTGCTCGAAGGGGATCGAGTACTTCTTCAGGAACTCCTCGATCTGTGCATCGGTGTAGCTCGAGCCGAGGTAGGCGTGGTCGAGCGCCGGTCCGCGCGGCTGGCCGAGCACGTGGTTGTAGGCCCAGTACGCCGCTCCCACGGATCCGCCGTCGTCGCCGGGCGCGGGCAGGATGTAGACGTCCTTGAACGGACCCTCGCGCATGATCTTGTAGTTGGCGACGGAGTTCAGCGCGACGCCGCCCGCGAGACAGAGCTGGTTGACGCCGGTGATCGAGTGCAGATGGCGCGCCATCTTCATCACGATCTCCTCGGTGACCTTCTGGATGCTCGCCGCCATGTCGCAGTAGTACGGATCGAGCGTCTTGTCGCCGAGCTTCGGATCGCGCGCGGGGCGGCCGAAGTGCTGGCAGAACGCTTCGTTCAGCGTGGTGTCGGGCGACCAGTGGTACGCGAAGTACCGCATGTCGTGCCACAGCGACCCATCGTCGGCGACGTTCAGGATCTCGTAGATCTTGTCCACGTAGCGCGGCTTGCCGTAGGGGTGCATGCCCATCAGCTTGTACTCGCCCTCGTTGACCTCGAAGCCGCAGTAGGCGGTGAACGCGGAGTACAGGAGACCGAGCGAGTGGGGGAAGCGGATCTCCTTCAGCATCTCGAGCTTCGTGCCTCGGCCGATGCCCATCGTCGAGGTCGTCCACTCGCCCGCGCCGTCGACGGTGAGGATCGCGGCTTCCTGGAAGGGCGAGGTGTAGAAGCTCGACGCGGCGTGCGAGACGTGGTGCTCGGCGAAGAGCAGCTTCGAGCTCGGGATGCCGAGCTTCTTCGCCATGATCGACTTGATCCAGAGCTTGTCGGTGACCCAGCGCTGCATCGACTCGCGGAAGACCGCGGCGGAGCGCGGGAACGTGCTCATCGCCGTGAGCAGCATGCGCTCGAACTTGACGAACGGCTTCTCGTAGAAGACGACGAAGTCGACGTCGTGCAGCGTGATGCCGGCGGTCTTCAACACGAAGTCGATCGCCAGTTGGGGAAGCCCGAGTCGTGCTTGACGCGGCTGAAGCGCTCCTCCTCGGCCGCGCCGACCAGCACGCCGTCCTTGACGAGCGCCGCGGCCGAGTCGTGGTAGTAGAACGAGAGCCCGAGGACGTTCATCGCTCAGTCCTGCCGGCGCGCGCGGGAGACGGTGTCGTTGTGGCTGCGCCAGGCGGTCCAGTTGCCGGCGCTCTGGCGCTTCAAGTGCAGCGGGTCGCTGACGAGCTGGTAGACGAGCGCGAAGGGCCCCAGCACGACGTAGTACAGGACCGAGAGCAGCGTGCGGGACAACATGTGCCCGAAGCGCTCGCTGTACTGGAGGAGGGTCTTCATGCTCGGCGCGCGCCCGGAAAAGCCTTCCACGGCGCTCCCCGGTCTCCGAGAACGGAGCACGCCGCTCGTGCGGCGTGCAGTCATCGGCGAACAACGGGGCAGAAGAGCATACCCGCCGATTCGAGGCTCGTCACGGGCGCGCAGGCGCGGTCCGGCGGCGCCCGCGCGGGTCAGCGCACCGTGAGCTTGCCGCGGTGCAGCTCGCTGCGCTCGAGCAGCTCGTTGTGATCGAGGTCGCGGAAGATCTCCACTTCGAGCTGCGTTCCGGCGGGCGCGTACTGGGTCAGCAGCTCGGCCAGGTCCTCTTTCGTGCGGATGCGATAGGCCGGCGGTCTGCGGCCGACCTGCACTGCGATCGCGCTGAAGATGTCCCCCGGTTGCAGTCCGAGTTCCGCGGCCGGGCTGCCGGCGGCGACGTCCATGAGCTGCACGGCGCGATCGCGCCCGAGATGGATCTCCTGGCACTGGATTCCCAGGCGCTGGAACAGCATTCCGTCGGAGGCATCCATCGGCGTGAGCTTGACCGTGCGCACGGAGCCCGCGCGCTCGTAGCGCAGTTCGACCTCGGTCTGGCGCGGCAACGCGATGCGCGCGAGCCGGTATTCTTCGCCGTTGGTGACCTTCTGGCCGTTGATCGCCACGATGCAATCGCCCGTGCGCAGGCCGCGCTCGTAGGCCGGACTGCCGGGCACGACCTTGCTGACCTGCAGGTTGTCGACCTCGAATCCCAGCCACGTGCGCGCCGCTTCGGGCGACAACAGGCGCGATTGGAGCACGGACTTCACGCGGTCGACGGGGATCGCGAAGCCGATGTTCTGCGCCGCCTCGTTCATCGACGAGTTGATCCCGATCAGCTCGCCGTTGATGTTGAGCAGCGGGCCGCCGGAGTTGCCCGGATTGATCGCGGCGTCGGTCTGGATCAGGTCGTCGAACTCGAGGCCCGCCTGCGGAATCGGGATGTTGCGGTGCAGTCCCGAGATCATGCCGGAGCTCACGGTGTGCGTCTGGCCGAAGGGATTGCCGATCGCGATCACGCGCTCGCCGAGCATCAGGTCGGCGCTCGTGCCGAGCGGGATCGTCGGGAACTCCTGCTTGGGATCGCTGGTGACGATCTTGAGCAGAGCGAGGTCCTCCTCGGGCACGAACGAGACGAGTTCCGCGCGGTAGGTCGACTGCACGTCGCTCTGCGGCATGTCCTGCGCGAAGCTCACCGAGATCGTCTGCGCGTTCTTCACCACGTGGTAGTTCGTGATGACGAAGCCCTGCTTCTTCACCACGACGCCCGAGCCCAGGCCGGAAAAGCCCTTCTCGAAGAGCTGTCCCCACACGTTGCGCACGGGCATCGTGCCGTTGGTCTGGATGAACACGACCGCGGGACGCGTGGCTTGCACGACCTCGACCTCGGGCGTCACGCGGCGCTGGAAGCGCTCGGCGGGTTCTTGCGGGGGACCCTGCAACGGCAACAAAGCGAAGAGGAAGGCGATCGACATGTCAGACTCCCAGGGTTCGGGCGCGCCGGCGCGCGGCGCGTGGACGGGGTGCGACTACGACGTCGAAGCGAGCCTGTGAGCAAGCTCGGTGTTGCCGACCGACGCTCCGGTTCGTGGTCGTCGACAGGAGTCGGCCCTTTGGGCCAGCGTGCGCCGCGCTGCGAGATCCCGCGCCGTCGAAGTTGCGTCGCCGTCGAGCCCGCGGCCGCTCGTGCATGGCCCGCTGCGCGGCCGGCGGAGTCGAGACCGACCGCGCGGCGAGCGCGCTCCCCGCATGCTGGCTGGGGCTGCCTGGCGCCAGCGGAAAGAATGGTGGGCGAAATAGGACTCGAACCTACGACCTCCACGATGTCAACGTGGCGCTCTAGCCAGCTGAGCTATTCGCCCGGGTACCGACCGAATCACCTCGACGCGAACGCGCTCGCGCGAACTTCGCATCGCCTCCGCATCGCGCCTGGATCCACCGTCCCAGGCCGACCAGAGGGCCGGGAAGGTTCCGAGACAGCCCGCGTCGTGTCAAGGGTTTTCCCCTGCGCGGCGAACGCTAGACTTCTGCCCCTCGCTCGCTGAGCGCGCCCTCGTCCGGGCTGCGCCGGAGCGAGATCAACGCAGCGCAGCGAAGGGATTCGGACTTGAAGATCGGCGTCCTCAAGGAGATCAAGAACAACGAGAACCGCGTGGCTCTGACGCCGGCCGGGGCGGACCGCCTCAAGGCCAGCGGACACGAAGTGTGGGTCGAGACCAGCGCCGGAGTCGGCTCCGCTCTCCCCGACGAGGCCTACAAGAAGGCCGGAGCCAAGATCGCAGCCAGCGCCGACGCCGTGTGGAAGGGCTGCGACATGGTGATGAAGGTCAAGGAGCCGCTCGAGGTCGAGTGGAAGAAGATGCGCGCGGGCCAGACGGTCTTCACGTACTTCCATCTCGCGGCGGACAAGAAGCTCACCATTGCGATGACGAAGACGCAGTCGCACTGCTTCGCGTACGAGACGTTGGAGCACAACGGCGGTCTGCCGCTGCTCACGCCGATGAGCGAAGTCGCGGGCCGCATGTCGGTGCAGGCGGGAGCGAAGTACCTCGAGGCGCCCGCGGGCGGCTCGGGCATCCTGCTCGGCGGAGTTCCGGGCGTGCGTCCCGCGAACGTCGTGATCCTCGGCGGCGGCGTCGTCGGAACCCAGGCCGCGCGCATGGCCGCGGGGCTCGGCGCGGATGTCACGATCCTCGAGGTCAACCTCGATCGCATGCGCTACCTCGACGAGGTGCTGCCCGCGAACTGCCGCACGATCTACTCGACGCCGCTCGCGGTGC
>JBGATX010000188.1:0-11165 GCA_044228975.1 Planctomycetota bacterium
GCTGCGCGCCGCCGCGGCGCGCAGCCGACCACGAGTGTTCCCCATACCTTTCGAGCGCCTCGCGGCCTCGGCCCATGCCGCGCCCTTCGACCACCCTTCCGCTCCGTTCCGCTCCGCCTCCGCTCCTCCCACAGGCAACACCCACGCTCGACTCCCCACGCGCCCCGTACCCCCGCGCGATCGATAGCATGACCGCGTTCCCATGTCCGCACCCCAAGGCCGACAAGCGCTCCTCGATCGCGCGCGACTCGCCGTCGCGCGCCTGTCCGGCGGACGCGCGGAAGAATGGAGCTGCGAAGGGTGCGGCGGCATGGGCGACGAGTCCGTGCACGCCTGCGCCCAATGCCGCACCGGCAGCTACCGCCATCGTCCGTGCTTCCAATGCAACGGCTTCGGCCTGTACTGGCGCATTCGCGGCACGCCGATGGTCTACACCGTGGCCGAGGTGCTCGAGCGCCCCGACCTCGAAGGTCGCGCGCTGCACCAGCACTGACGGCGCGCGACTTCGAATCCGGCGGAGATTCCGCGCCACGCGCGCGCCAGCTCCGGCAACGAGGCGTGACGTGGTCCCGCCCCTTCGCGATTCGAGCCCGCGCATGCATCCCCCGCTCTCGCCGACTTCGAGCAGTCGAGCCTTCCTCGAACGCATGTGGTCGCGCCGCTCCGTGCTTCAAGCGGGGCTCGGCGCGGGCGCGGCTGGCCTCGCGGCGCTCGGGTCGACGCGCGCGGCGCGCGCGGGCGGGCTCTCCGCGGCGACGCAGGCTCCCCTCGACCCCGATTTCCTGCTCTACCGGCTCGTGCAGCGCACCTCGCAGGGTTTCGCGCGCGACCTGTGGGACGAAGTGCGCCTGCGCGGCCATGCGAACTACCTCGAGTGGCAGCTCGATGCCCTGTCGATCCCCGACGCGGCGATCGACGTGCTCTTGCAGCGCTATCCGTCGCTGAAATTGAGCTCGCGCGAGATCCAGGACGCCTACGTGCTCACGGGCCGGCCGGACGTGCCGGTGCAGGACCTGCAGACGGCGTGCGTGCTGCGCTCGGTGTTCGGCAAGCGCCAGCTCCTCGAACGCATGGTCGAGTTCTGGACCGACCACTTCAACATCGACCAGGCCTCGAGCGAGTGCGGCGTCTTGAAGACGACGGACGATCGCGACGTGATCCGCGCGCACGCGCTGGGCACGTTCCCCGAGCTGTTGCGCGCGTCGGCGCACTCCGGAGCGATGCTCTTCTACCTCGACAATTACTCGAACCAGGCCGCGGGCGTGAACGAGAACTACGCGCGCGAGCTGCTCGAGCTGCACACGCTCTCGCCGGGCCACTACACCGAGACGGACGTGCGCGAGCTGGCGCAGGTGCTCACGGGCTGGACGATCTGGCGCCCGAACGACGCGGCGTACGGCACGTTCCGCTTCCGTGCCGAGTGGCACGCGACGGGCGCGTACACCGTCCTCGGGCGCACGTACGGTCCGAACGGCGGACAGGCGGACTTCGAGCGCGTGCTCGACCAACTCGCGACGCATCCGGCGACGGCGCTCTTCCTCGCGAGGAAACTCTGCCGCTGGTTCCTCGGCCACCACGTGCCGAAATCGGTCGAGCTCGCGGTCGCGCGCGAGTACGCGCGCACCGGCGGCGAGATCAAGGCCATGCTGCGCGTCGTGCTGCGCCCCGAGCACCTCGCGCCGGCAGTCGCCAGCTCCAAGCTCAAGCGTCCGTTCACGTTCGTGACGTCGCTCCTGCGCGCCACGCGCGCGGTGGTCACGGACCCGCGCGCGCTGCTCGACGAGCTCGACGTCATGGGCCAGGCGCCCTTCCATTGGGGACCGCCCGATGGGTATCCCGATACGGCGAAGTACTGGAGCAAGTCGCTGCTCAACCGCTGGAACCTCGCACACCGCGGCGCTGTTCACCGGCGTCAGCGCGGCGAACGCGGGCGAACGCTGCAACAAGCTCTTCGGCGGCGGCCAGCTCGAAGCTCAGGACATCGCGCAGGTCCAGGCCTACGTCAACGCCGCCGGCGCGTTCACGCTCGACGTGCAACGCGAGGCGCTCGCGCTCACGGCCTCGAGCCCGAGCTTCCAGGAGTACTGAGCCATGGACACGCAAGCTCGCTCGCCAGGCTGCACGCATGAACACGTCGACGCCGCGCGCCGCGCGCTGCTCGGCCGCGCGACGCTCGCGACCGCGACGCTGCTCGCGGCGCCCGCGCTGCTCACGCGCAAAGCCGGCGCGCGTCCGGCGACCTCGGCGGGCAACGTCCTCGTCCACGTGTACCTGCGCGGCGGATCCGACGGGCTCTCGATGTTCCCGCCGTACGCCGACCCGCTGTACTACTCGAACCGTCCGACGATCGCCGTGGCGCAGCCGGGGCAGACGAACGGCGCGTTGCCCTTGCCAGGCAGCTCGTACTTCGGCCTCGCGCCCGCCGGTGCACCGCTGCTCACGCCGTACAACGCCGGCAAGCTGTTGATCGTCAACGCGACGGGGCTCGAGGATCCGACGCGCTCGCACTTCGACGCGCAGCGCTTCATGGAACGCGGCACGACGAGCGCGCTCGCGAGCCGGCTCGAGAGCGGCTGGGTCGCGCGTCACTTGAGCACGTCGTCGCCGGCCGGAGCGGGAGCGCTGCGCGCGCTCGCGCTCGAGGACGGCGTGCCGACCGCGCTCGACGACGCGCCGGCGACGCTCGCGATCCACCATCCGAGCGGATTCGTGCTCCCCGGACGGCCGGGAACGGCGCCGCAACGCGTGCAGACGCTCGGCGACATGTTCGGCGACGAGCCCGTGCCGCTCGGACCGCTCGCCGACACGACCGTCGCGGCGCTGCAGCTGCTCGGCAGCGTGAACTTCGCCGGCTACGCGCCCGCGAACAATGCCGTGTACCCGTCGACGAACTTCGGCGACCAGATGCGCTCCACCGCCGCGATGATCAAGGCCGGTCTGGGCCTCGAGGTCTTTGCCATCGACTACGACCGCGACCGCGGCTGGGATCACCACGCGCAGGCCAATCCGATCATCGGAGCGTTCGCGACGAAGCTGCGTGACCTCGCGCGCGGGCTCGAGGCCTTCTACCTCGACCTGCGCGACACGCACCTGGACTCGGTCACGGTGGTCGTGCTCTCCGAGTTCGGCCGGCGCGTCGCGCAGAACGCGAGCAACGGCACCGACCACGGACACGGCAACGCGCTCATGGTGATGGGTGGACGCATCAACGGCGGACAGATGCTGTGCAACTGGCCCGGCCTCGCGCCGTCAGCGCTCGACGACGGCGACGTCGCGATCACGCTCGACCACCGCGACGTCCTGGCGGAGATCCTGCAGGTGCGCCTGGGCAATCCCAACCTCGAGCTGGTGTTCCCGGGCTACACGCCGACGTTCCACGGCATCGCGTACTGACGCGACGGGCGCGCGGGAGCGCATCGAAGCGTTCGATGCCCCCAGCGGGAGCTGCCTCTCCGGTCGACCGATGTGTAGCTTCGACCGCCGAGGCGCTAGCATCTCGACGACGGGCCGATCCTGGGGTCCGCACGGCAAGGGCCGAGGTGTGGAGCGCAACTCTTGATTCGGAAAGACAACGGTCACGTCAGGGAGGTGGAGGACCGGCTCGTCGACGGCTCCATGGCCTCGCCCGAGCTGAGTCCGAACCGCCTCTCGTTCCCCGCCGCGGTAGAGCAAGTCCGCCGCGCCACCAACGCGCTCCTGGACCCGTCGCGACGCGGAGAACTTGGCCAGTTCATGACGCCGTGGCCCATCGCGGCGTTCATGGCGTCGATGTTCGAGCCAACGGATGAAGTCCGGCTGCTCGATGCCGGCGCCGGGATCGGGTCTCTAACCGCAGCATTCGTTGACGCGGCTCTCAACTGGCAGCCGCGCCCCGCGTCGATCGTCGCCACGGTCTACGAGGTCGATCCCGTGATGCTGGCGCATCTCCGGGCTGTGATGCGCGCCTGCGAAGCCGCCTGCGACGCAGCCTGTGTCCGCTTCGAAGCACGCATCCTCGAGTGCGAGTTCATCGCTGCTGGGGCCAAAGGCGTCTCGCCAGGGTTGTACGACATTCCGGCGGCACATCGATTCACCGCGACGATCCTGAACCCGCCCTACAAGAAGCTGCGTTCGAACTCCCACGAGCGTACCCTGCTCCGCGGCGCCGGCATCGAGACGACCAACCTCTACTCGGCGTTCGTTGGGCTGGCGTTGAAACTGCTCGAACCCGAGGGCCAGCTCGTCGCCATCACGCCGCGAAGCTTCTGCAACGGTCCCTACTTCCGTGCGTTCCGCCAATTGCTCCTACGCGAAGGAACGCTGCAGCGAGTGCACGTGTTCGAGTCGCGCCGACGCGCGTTCAGCGAGGACGAGGTCCTCCAGGAGAACGTGATCGTTCGGGTTGCTCGCGCAGTCCCGCGCTCCGATGTCGAGCTGTCGACGAGTGCAGCGCCAGACGCAGGCATGATCCGACGGCGCGTCGCCCATGACTTGGTCGTGCAACCTCAAGACCCGGATTCGATCATCCATGTCGCCGCGGAGGAAGGCGATGCGGAGATCGCGATGCACCTTAGAAGTCTGCCCTGCACGCTGACAGACCTCGGCATTCGTGTGTCAACTGGGCGTGTCGTCGACTTTCGGGCGCGAACGTCGCTTCGACGTGACCCAGCGGTTGGCACAGCACCGCTCATCTATCCAGCACACTTCGACGCCGGCTTCGTCACCTGGCCTCAACTTGGCGGGCGCAAGGCGAATGCGATCGAAGTGTCCGACGCGACCCTGCCCCTCCTCATCCCGAGTGCGATGTACGTGCTCACGAAGCGCTTCACCTCGAAGGAGGAACGCCGCCGCGTTGTCGCCGCGCTGTTCGACCCCGAGCGTTTGCCGCATGGATTCGATCGCGTGGGCTTCGAAAACCACGTGAATTACTTCCACTGCAACGGCGCGGGTCTGAATCGGACCGTCGCCAAGGGCCTCGCCGCGTATCTCAATTCAACGCTGGTCGACAAGTACTTCCGACAGTTCAACGGCCACACGCAGGTCAACGCCAGCGACTTGCGTAGCCTGCGGTATCCCTCGCGCGACACGCTGGACCAGATCGGCGCGCGCATCGGACCTGACTTCCCGGAACAGTCGCACGTCGACGAGCTCGTCGATGCGTCGCTCGAACCAGCTCTGCGACGATGTCGGACCGGATCATGACGGAGACGCTGGTTCGGCAGGCGCGCGAGATTCTGCGCGCGCTGGGACTGCCGAGCGAGCAAGCCAATGAGCGGTCCGCTCTGACGCTGCTCGTTCTGCTCGGGGTGAAGCCTGAACAGGCTTCGGCGAAGCGCCGTGGATCGGGCAAGACGTCCTGGTCGACCATGACGCCGCGCCGCCTCGGAATCACCGAGATCATGGATGCGATGCGCGACGAGTTCGGAAAGGACTACAAGCCGAACACGCGAGAGACAGTGCGTCGCCAGACAATCCATCAATTCGTGCAAGCTGGGCTCGTGCTCCGGAACATCGACGACCCCAGGCGTCCGACGAACAGTCCGCACAACCGATACGAGATCGCGCCGCGTGCCATCACCCTGCTCCGCACTTACGGAGGACAGGACTGGGAGAAAAACCTCAGCGCCTACCTCGCTGAGATCCCGACCCTTGCCCAGCTCTATCGGAGCGAGCGCGCCATGCGGTGCATTCCGCTGACGCTGCCGGCCGGCGTGAAGATCGAACTGTCTCCGGGAGGGCAAAGCCCGCTCGTCAAGGCGATCCTCGAGGAGTTCTGTTCGCGGTTCACACCGGGCGCGACTCCGATCTACGTCGGTGACACGGCGAAAAAGTGGGCGCACTTCGACAGGGCTGGTTTGGCGCGTCTCGGTGTGCAGATCGAGGCACATGGAAAGATGCCCGATGTCGTCCTGCACCACACTGCCGAGAACTGGCTTGTGCTCGTCGAAGCCGTGACCAGCCACGGCCCAATGAACATGAAGCGGGTCGTCGAATTGAGAGAGCTCTTCAAGGGCGCAACGGCCGGTCTCGTCTTCGTGACCGCGTTCCCGGACAGGAAGACGATGGTCCGCTATCTTCCAGATCTCGCTTGGGAGACGGAAGTATGGGTCGCTGACGATCCGTCGCACATGATCCACTTCAATGGCGAACGCTTCCTGGGGCCATACGATCCGTACGTCTGAAGGATCCGCTCGTCAGGCTCCGACACTGCCCGCGCGATGGCGGCGTCTCGCACCACAAGCAGGTACCGCACCGCGAACATGATCCTGGTGCGCGCCCTTCGTTCCCTCGACGATTTCACAGAGACTGTCCCCCGCGGCGATCGATCCCCCGCGGGAGGTCGGATCCGTGGCGCAGGTCCTGCCGCCACGACGACGTGGATCACTTCGAGATCAAGAAGTGCGCGATGTCGCCGTCGCGCATCACGTAGTCGCGGCCTTCGACGCGCATCTTGCCGGCGGCCTTGATCGCCGCCTCGGACTTGTACTGCACGAGGTCGTCGACGGAGTAGACCTCGGCGCGCACGTAGCCCTTCTCGAAGTCGGTGTGGATCACACCCGCGGCGGTCGGACCGGTGTCGCCCTTGTGGATCGTCCAGGCGCGGATCTCGATCTTGCCGGCGGTGAAGTAGGTCTGCAGGCCGAGCAGGTGGTACGCCTCGCGGATCAAGCGATTGAGGCCGGGCTCCTTCAGGCCGAAGTCGGAGAGGAAGCTCGCGCGCTCGTCGGGCGCGAGCTTCATCAGCTCGCCCTCGATGTCGCCGCACAACGGCACGAAGTCGGCCCCGGTCGCCTTGGCGTGCTCGCGCACGATCTGCGCCAGCGGTCCATTGCCTTCGAGATCGTCGTCGCCGACGTTCGCGACGTAGAGCACGGGCTTGATCGTGATCAGGAAGAGCGGCTTGAGCACCTCGAGCTCCTGCTTGCTCCACGTCAAGCCTCGCAAGGCCGTGCCCTGCTCCAGCGCGGCCTGCGCCTTCTCCATCACGACCTTCTGCGCCAGCGCTTCCTTGTCGGCCGCGCGCGCTTTCTTGCCCACGCGGTCGAGCGCGCGTGTGACCGTGTCGAGGTCGGCGAGCGCGAGCTCGATGTCGATGATCTCGATGTCGCGCTTGGGATCGACGCTGCCGTTGACGTGGATCACGTCGCCCTTCGCGAAGCAGCGCACGACGTGCAGGATCGCGTCGGACTCCTTCACGTTGCCGAGGAACTTGTTGCCCAGGCCCTCGCCCTTCGATGCACCCTTCACGAGTCCCGCGATGTCGACGATCTTGAGCGACGCCGGGACGATGCGATCGGTCGTGATGAACTGGTGGATGATCTCGAGGCGCGGATCGGGCACGTCGACGATGCCGACGTTCGGCTCGATCGTGCAGAAGGGATAGTTCGCGCTCTCCGCGCCGGCGGCGGTGATGGCGTTGAAAATGGTGGACTTGCCGACGTTCGGAAGTCCGACGATGCCGCAGGCGACGCTCATGAGAGGACTGGGACGGTGTGCGAAAGCGGAGAACGGGGGCGAAGATCGTAAGGAGGTGCGCGGGCGCCGTCGAGAACGCTGGCGCCAATCCGGCCGCATCGCACGTGGCACGCCGCGCACGCCGTTGCCGAGCCGCGTCGAAGCGCTGTTGCACGACTCCGCCCACTCACCGCCGACTCGGTGAGGGAACAGCCGCGTACCGCGTGCCTAGACGCGAAGCCCCGGCCCCGACAAGAACCTCGCGCACGTCGCGAGGAACACCGGCCTATCGAGCGGCTTCGTCGCGTAGTCGTCGCAACCCGCCTCGATGCACTTCTCGCGATCGCCCTCCATCGCGTTCGCGGTCAAGGCGACGATCGGGCCGTCGTAGCCGAGGCGGCGCAGCTCCTTCGTCGCGCTCCAGCCGTCGAGCACGGGCATGTGCATGTCCATCAGGACGAGATCGAACGGCGTCCCCGCTTCGTGCGCCGCCCACGCGCGCTCGACCGCCTTCTGACCGTCGTCGACGATCTCGACCTCCGCTCCGCCACGCTGCAGCACGAGCGAGATCAAGCGCTGATTGTCCCTGCCGTCCTCGGCGAGCAGCACGCGCCCATGCAACTGCACGTGCTTGGGAGCGGGCAACGGCGCCGCGGGCGCGCTCGAACCCTGGCTCTCGATCCACGCGACGCCATCCAACGCTCCCGTCGACACGCTCACGAAGAACGTGCTGCCCTTCCCCGGCGCGCTCTGCACGACGATGTCGCCGCCGAGCATCTGCGCCAGTCGCTTGCTGATGCTCAGACCCAGGCCCGTGCCGCCATACCTGCGCGTGGTCGAGCTGTCGGCCTGCGTGAACGCCTCGAAGAGCCGCGTGACCTGCTCGGCGCTCATGCCGATGCCCGTGTCGCTGACCGCGAAGAGCAGCTTCGGCTCGCCCACGTTCGAGCGCCGATCGAGGCGCACCTCGATGCACACGCTGCCGCGGTCGGTGAACTTGATCGCGTTGCCCGCGAGGTTGACCAGGATCTGCCGCAGGCGCGTCGGGTCCGTCGCGATGCGCTCGGGCACCTGGCCCGTCCAGCGCACGGCGAACTCCAGCCCTTTCGACTGCGCGCGCGGACGCAGGAGCGCGACCACGTCCTCGACGATCTGCGCCGGCGCCGCCGGGATGCGCTCGATCGTCATCTTGCCCGCCTCGATCTTCGAGAGGTCGAGGATGTCGTTGATGATCGTCAGCAGGTGATCGCCGTTGCGGCGCACCGTCTGGATGCTGTCGATGCGCTGCGCCTCGCTCAGGCTCGCGTCCAGGAGCAGATCGGTGTAGCCGAGGATCGCGGTCATCGGCGTGCGGATCTCGTGGCTCATGTTGGCCAGGAACTCGCTCTTCGAGCGCGTCGCCTCGACCGCCGCCGCGCGCGCCTCCTCGAGCTCCTTCGTGCGCGCCGCGAGCTCCTGCGCGTGGAACTCGAGCTGCACCTTGGCGCGCTCGAGGCGTTCCGTGTAGCGCGCGAGATCGCGCTCGGCGACCTTGCGATCGGTGACGTCGGTCACCGAGCCCGCCATGCGCACCGCGCGCCCGAGTCCGTCGCGCACCGCCTGGCCGCGCATCTGCACCCAGTGCGAGTCTCCGTCGGACTGGATCAGGCGGAACTCGACGTCGAAGGGCGCGTCGCTCGCGAGATGGCGATCGAGCGCGTCGAGCACGCGCTCGCGATCCTCGCCGTACACGCGCGTGGTCCACGACTCCGATTCGTCCGAGCGCGTGCCCGAGGGATGCAAGTCGAGGATCTCGCGGCAGCGCGGCGAGTAGTACACGCGCTGCGTGACGAGGCTCCAGTCCCAGATGCCGTCGCTCGAGCCCTGCACGGCGAGTTCGAAGCGCTCCTGGCTCTGCTTGAGCGAGTCCTTCGCCTTGCGCAGGTCGGCGGTCATCTCCGCGGCGACGAGATTCGCCTTCTCGTGGCGGCTGGCGAAGGACCAGTAGAGCAGCGCGAGCAGCGCGCTCACGAACGCGCCCGAGAAGAGCACCCACCAGGACAGGCTGATGTCGCTCGAGTCGTCGAAGCGCGGCGTGCTGCCGACGAGCACGGTCCACGTGCGTCCCCCGACGGTCAGCGTCGCACTGCGCGTGAAGCGCGCGCGGAAGTCCTCGTGCACGGGCGCGCCGTCTCGCGTCCGGCCTTCGCGCAGCTGGTCGAAGTCCGGATCCATGTCGAAGAGCTGGCTGTGACGACCGGTCTGCGTTCCGTCGTAGACCTCGAAATCGACCTGGCCGTCGAGCTCGGTGCCGATGCCGTGCAGCAGATCGGACGCGACGATCGGCAGGTAGGCCCAGCCCACGAACGCGCGGCGGCGCTCGGCCGGCGTGCGCGCGCTCGTTCCGGGGCGGAACACCGGACGCAGGTAGGCGAAGGCCGCTTCACCGCGGCGCTGCGCGAGCTCGATGCGCCCGCTGAGCAGGTCCTGTCCGTTCTCGAGCGCGCGCTCGGCCGTCTCGCGCCGCTCGGGGTCGGATCCGAGGTCGAAGCCGAGCTCCGCCGCGTTGGGATCGGCGGGCTCGAGCTGGCGCACGACGAAGTGGTCCGAGTCTCCGCCCGTGCGCGGATGCACGACGAACTTGCGACCGTCGGCCTTCTGCACGCTGCGCTCGTAGGAGTCGAGCTTGTCGGCCGGCACGCGCTCGACGAAACCCATGCCCTGCGCGCCGCCGAGATCCGTGCCGATCTCGAAGGACTCGACGAAGGAGCGAAACTCGGAGCCGTCGACGTGCTCGCTGCCGCGGACGAGACCGGCGAGACCGGCGAGGCTCGTCCGGTAGCTCGCCATGCGGCCGGCGATGCGACCGGTGACGCGCTCCGCGAGACGCTCGAAGCGCGGCTCGTCGCTGTGGGAGAGCGCGCGGCGCGCCTGCTGGAACACGACCGCCGAGACCACGGCGCCGGCGACGAAAATCGCCAGGGCGATGGTCGACGCGCGAAAGCGCGGACCTTCCGATTCGAACTCACGCGAGAGTCGGTCGCGCATGGAGACGGGGAGTCGCCGGTAGGGACCGGCGGGGCTTCTGACCTATCGGTCCGCTCGCGAGCACGACTCAATCGGCCTCCGGCAAGCGCGCGCGCCCGGCCCATGAAAGCCGGCGGAGAGCGCGAACGGGGAACGCGGACCCGCTCGAACACGTCGCGCCGGCACCCGAACGTGCGCGAACAAGTCGCGCCCGCACCCGAACGTGCGCGAACAAGTCGCGGCGATGGCAAACCTGCGCGAACAAGTCGCGCACGGGCCTTCAGGAGCCGGAACTTCTTTCCTGCGGCGTGAAGCGCACGCGCGAGAGCAGGAAACGCGCCGCGGCGCGCGTGTCCCGTCCCCAGCTCGAGAGCTCGACTTCGAGAGCGCGCGCGGGCTGCGCGCCTCGCCCGAGCAGCGACGGGAGCGAGAGCCGGGCGAGCGTCCCTTCTCCGCTCGCGCGCGGAGCGTCTTGCGAGCGCGAGTCTTGCGCCGTGCGCGGCGCGACGTTGGCGGTTCGCTCGGGGACAGCTCGGCGGTTGGCATCTCGCTCGGCGCCGCCTCGCTCGGGGCCAGATGCGTCCGCGCGCGGTCCCCGCGTCGCCGCGTCCGGCGCGCCGTGCGGAACCGGCGTGACGACCACGGCCGCGTCGTTCGGACGCGGCCCATCGTGCGCGGCGAGCCACGCGAGTCCCAGCGCGAGGACCGTGGCCGCCGCGGCGAGC
>JBGATX010000189.1:0-11142 GCA_044228975.1 Planctomycetota bacterium
GCTCGAACGCGCGTTCGAGCACTTCCCGCGCGGCAGCGAGGAAGCGAGCTTCCTCGCCGCGCGCCGCGACGCGTTCCGCGCCGCGATCGAGAGCCAGCTCGCGCTGCGCGAGGAGAACCGCGAGAAGGTGCGGCGCACGATCGCCGCCGACGGCGGCATCCCCGACTCGCTCGAGATCGACACGAAGCTCTTCCCCATCGCGCACACGCAGTGGATGTGGGGCCAGATCGCGAGCAAGCTCGTGCGCATCGGCACGCAGGACGAAGGCGGGCCGCAGACCGGGCTCTCGAGCACCAAGGCGCTCAACGCCAACGATTCGCGCTGGAAATCGGCCGCGGACATGGTGCTCACGCTCTCGCCGGACGTCGGCACGAGCACGAACATCTCGCCCGTGCTCGACAAGCGCATCTACGGTCCGGACTACCAGGAGGAGACCGAGGACGCGCTCGCGCTCGACCTCAAGCATCCCGATCTCATCGCGACCGATCAGCCGTGGACGCGCCACATCCGCTTCGAGATCGCCGAAGCCAACTGCATGAGCGCGGCGGGTTCCTTCGGCAAGATGGGCCACTATCTCGGCGTGCCCATGGTGCCGATGATGACGGTCTACGACTTCTTCATCAAACGCGCGCTCGACCAGCTCTACTACAACCTCTACTGGGGCGCCGAGTTCGTCGTGCTCGGCACGCCCTCGGGCACGACGCTCTCTCCCGAAGGCGCGCAGCACTCGTGGAAGAGCGACATCCAGATCCCCAACCTGATCACGTGGGAGCCCGCGTTCGTCGTCGAGATGGATTGGATCCTCTCGGATGCGATCCGCCGGCAGATGGAGGACGACAACGACGGCCGCCGCGGCGTGCTCGTGCGCGGCGTGACGCGCGCGATCCGCCAGGGCCTCTTGATCGAGAACGTGCGCAAGCAGAAGGCCTCGAAGCAGGACTTCGACGGCGCGCTCAAGCCCGCGGGAGCGGGTGACGAGTGGGGCAATGCGCTCGACGAGTCGAGCGTGCCCGCGCTCGCCGACGCCGATCTCCTCGCGCGCGTGCGACGCGACTGTCTGCTCGGCGCGTACACGTTGATCGACTGGCGCGGCTACGCGGGCTACGAGCCCGGCGAGAACGTCGTGCAGGTCTTCGTCATGGGCTCGCTCGTCACCGAAGCCGTCGAAGCGGCCGAACAACTGCTCGCGAAGGGCGTGTTCGCCAACGTGATCGTCGTGAGCTCGCCCGAGCTCCTGCTCGGCATCCTCGGCGAGCACGACGGCTATCGCCACTTGACCGAGAACCTCGGCATCGACGGCGATCTGCACGCCGTCGAAGGAGCCGGTGAGAGCGAAGCGGGCCTCGTCTCGCTCGCCGGGCGGCGCGTGCCGATCGTCGCGGTGTGCGACGGCGAAGCGGGACTGCTCGACAACATCGGCTCGATCGTCGGCGTGAAGCAGGTGACGCTCGCCGTGCGCAAGTTCAGCAAGTGCGGAAGGCCCGACGAGGTCTTCGCGTACCAGCACATCGACGGCGCGAGCATCGTCGAAGCGTGCGGCCGCGCGCTCTCGGAGACGGCGTTCGAGGATCTGCGCGTGTCGCGCGAGCTCGTCGAGCGTCTCGCGGGACGCGCGAGTGCGCCGCGACGCGATTGGCGCGAGCTCTGGCCCGATGCGGCGGGCTCCGCCGATCACGGGAAGCACTGAAATCCGCGTGAGTCGCTCCGACCATCCGAATTCGACTCGCGCGAGCGACGCGGAGCGCGCAGTGCCGCCGAATCCCGCTCCGTTCGCGCCGTTTCCCGTGCTGCGCACCGAGCGCATCTACCACTCGCGCTGGTGCGGCCTGCGGCGCGATTTCATCCGCCTCAACAACGGCCGCGAGCAGGAGTACCACGTCGTCGAGATCCCCGACGCCGTCGCGGTCGTGCCGGTGCTCCCCGACGGACGCATCGTGCTCATCGGGCAGTTCCGTCACCCGCATCAGAAGACGCATTGGGAAGTCCCCGCCGGCCGCATGCTCGACGGCGAGGAAGCGCAACTGTGCGCCGAGCGCGAGCTGCGCGAGGAGACCGGTTATCGCGCCGGCACGTGGGAGCGCTTGCCCGGCTTCTATCCGATCAACGGCATCAGCGATCACTACGCGCACGTGTTCGTCGCGAAGGACTGCGTGAGCCTCGGTGCGCACGAGCCCGAGGACTGCGAGCAGATCATCGTGCAGTCCTTCACGCGCGGCGAGGTCGAGGCGCTGCTCGACGCGGGCAAGATCGAGGACGTGTTCGCGGCCGTGAGCCTGATGTACTGGCTGCGGCGCTCCGCGCGTTGAACGCTCAGGGCGCGGCCGCGCTCGCGCTCCCCGCACCGCCGACCTGCACTCGGCGGCTGGTGACGCAGGCGAGGAACGGCTGACCTTCGCGATCGATCAGGCCGCCGAGAATCAGCATCTCATCCGCCGCGAGCGTCGAGCTCGCGCACAGATGCTGCTCGAAGGTGATGGGCATCTGCATGGTGACCGATTCGCGCGTCCCTGGCAGCGCGACCGAGCTCTCGCACAGCGGTTTCATCAGCTCCGTGTCGTCGATCGCGAGCTCGAGCTCGACGTCGTTGGGGTTCGCACCGGGTTTGCCGGTCACGCGCAGCGTGAAGCCTTCGCTGACCGTGGCGATGTCGGGATCGCCGATCAGGTTGCCGGCGACGAGCTGCAAGCCGAAGCCGCGCACGAAGGACTGCTGGCTCGCGATGCGCAGCTCGCCGTTCTTGTTCTCGCCGAGCACGAGCTGCGGCGAGCTGATCATCTCGACGCAGTCGGCCGCATGCAGCTTGGGTGCGAGCGCTTCGACATCGAGCTTCGACATCACGAGTCCATACGCCGAGCGCCTCTCCTCAGGCATGATCTCACTCAGCGCCTGCGTCTCGATGCGCACGAGGCGACAGGTGACCTCGATCGCGGGAGCGTCGACGTGCGGGGCCTGGAGCGCATGCGGCGTGGCCACTGCGTGCGCATCCGAGCGCTCGATCGTCTCCCCCGCGCGCGGCGCGAGCGTCGCCGTGAACGTGACCGGCACATCCCGCCGCACCTTCAACGGCTCGAAGCGCTCGCGCGAGCTGGCGCACGACGCACAGACGATCAAGACGGCGGGAAGGGCGAGCGAACCGAAGCGGTGGCGCATGGAAGCTCCTCTGCGAACGGATTGGCGGATGCGAGGGAGCAAGCTACCCGACCCGCGCACGTCGGCAACCGATTGGCTTTCGTCACTGGCCACGGAGCGAATCCGCATCAAACAGCGCCATGCCGCGAGCGGGAACTCCAGCCCAGATCTCCATGCTGCGGAGGCCGGCACCCCAGAAGGTTACCAACTCTTGGCCATCGCTTCGGCATCCTCGAGCTCGCCGCGACGCCGTTCGTAGCAGTGCTTGTCGATCAGCCGACGGGCTTCGGCAAGAGCCGAGCGGTCGCGGAACAGGCGCCCTCGGTGGAGGTGGATGTCGGCGAGGTGAAGCGGCATCGGGCCACGCTCGGCGATCTCCTGCGCTTCGTCGAGGTCGGAGCGAGCTCCGGCGTCGTCCCCCATCGCGGAGCGCAGCCAAGCGCGCGTGAGAAGGCCGCGGGGAAGGTCGTCCTGTTGTCCGGCCCGGCGTAGGCCGTCGACGGCCTGTTCGATCTCTGCTCGTGCGTCCTCAGGTGCGGTGCGTTCGAGCAGCGCTCGATAGAGGCGAACGCGGCCGAGCGTGAGGTGATCGAGAGCGATGTCGAGCAACCACTGCTGCGATGCGTTCCAGCCGAGCGTCTGTGTCGCTCGTTCATTCACGTCGCGACAACCCGCGATCAACTTCGATGCGCCCTCTTCTCCGCCCGCAGCCGCGCGCTCGGCGTCTGCGAGAAGCAGGTCGCAGTACCAGAACCCCTGCACCGAGTAGAGCAACGGGTACTTGGGCCGCGAGCTCGCCTGCATTGCCTCGGCCTCGCGGAAGCGCAGTAGGGAAACGTCGCGGCGACCAGCTTGGTGCGAGGCACTAGCCAGCCACGTGCGCTTACCCATCCGCTGAACCTCGTCGCCGCTACGGTCTGCGAGTTCGACCGCCCGCTCGGCGTCGCGCATGGCAGCGTCCAGGTCGCCGAGCGTAAGCTCGTACTGGCTCAGGTTGCAGGCGCTGATCGCAGCATTGACCCAGTCCTCTTGCTTGATGTTTCGTTGCAAAGCCTCCCGCATCACTTCGGCGGCTTCGGCCAACCGGCCGAGTGCGCACAAACAGTACGCGGCTACGCCAAGCACCCGCGATTGATCGGCCTCGTTCAGCAACGGCGACACGACGCTCCAAGGCTTCGCGAAGAAGCAGGCAACCGCGCCCAGATCCGCGCCGAGCGTGCCAAGCTTGTTGATACTGAAGAACTCGGCGCCCCGAAGTATGCGGTCGCGGTAGACCGCGGCGCGCGTTTCCTCATCTCTCCCCGCATGGCAGCCGTGCACCACTGCCTGGTAGAGCGGCTGAAGGCCTGCAAACGTGTCGGGTCGAGGCTCTGTCGAGTCCCTCAGATGCTCGAAGAGCCGGCCGTGCGCGGACTTCCAGGCCCTGTCGCCTTCCTCGCGTAACCGTCGCGCAAAGTGCTCGCGAATCAGTGGGTGCGCGTCGAGCGCCGCGCCCTCCCGCGAGACCAGCCGGCACTCCGCGAGCTCGGTGAGAGCCGCGTTCCAATCCTCTTCGTCGATCCCGACCAGGGGCTCGGTCAAACCCTCGATCACCGGCTCGCTCCGCAACGCTGCGATGCATCGGTCGCTCGCGGGTCGATCGAACAGCCCAAGCAGGCGCAGGATCGCGAGTTGGCGCTTACCGTCCTCGCCACCTTCGTCGCTCAACCAGTGCTCGTAGGCGCGCATCACTTGCGACGCGTGACCGCCCTGCTTATCGTCTGCCTTCCCCAGCTCGACGCGATCACGTCGCCGGATGTCGCCGCCGTGCGCCTTCGCTAAGTAGCGGCCGAGCAAACGCAATGTGAGCGCGTGGCCTTTGACCTCGCGGCTCGCGACGCGCAACTCCGCGTCGCTCACGGCGATCGGCTTGGCCCCAGCGCGCCGTGCGCCAGCGTTGTGCAGCACTTCGGCACCCGCCTCGTCGCTCAACCGATCAAGCTTCCACTCGCGCACCGTCTTCCCGTGATAGCTCGCGAGGTCCGCGATCGGCTCGCGCGTCGTCACGACGCACACCCCGCGGAACGGTCGCTGCGCGAGCCCCTTCAGCAACATCTCCAGCGCAGGATCCTTGACGCGCCCGCGCGCCGCGCCGGGGCCGTGCTGCAAGGGCTCCACGCCGTCGAGGATCAACAATGTCGGCCGCTCAGCGACCAAGCGCGCCAGCCGCTCACCGCGTTCGTAGGGCGAGGTCGAGCGCGGCTGCGGGTCCTCGAAGTGCCGCAACGCCGCGTCGACGAACGCGTCGGCCGACGCACCGCCCTGCTCGCGAACGCCTTGACTGTAGAACGACCAGTCGAAGTAGCGCTCGACGCCGGGCCAATCGCGCGCGGCGAGGCGGGTCATCCACTCGACGGCGAGCGCGGTCTTGCCAACGCCGCCCTCCGCGACCAGTGACGCGACGTGAACGTGCGGGTCGCCCCACGCCGCGTCAAGCATCGCCAGCTCCTCGTCACGGCCAACGAGTTTGTCTGCCATGTGCGGCAGGCGACTGGTTGCAATTCGCTGCTCGCGATCACCCTTGGGCGTGGACGGACTCAGTTCACTCGCTACGGCAGTCGTCGAAGTGCCGCGTGCCGTAGATGACGGCGTGGAGTTCGCGCCGGGCTCGATCAAGCTCAGACGCGCGACAATCAACTCCGCGATGTCTGCGGGATTTCGATCCCCGATCCAGACATAGCCGTCGATCGAAAACAGACCGGCGATCTCCGTGGTGTCAAAGCGACACGGCATCACGCTCTCGGGATGCCGCTGCTTGATCAGGTCGCGGACTGCCCTCCATTCGAGCCCGCACCATTCCTTGCGCTCGTATTCGCTGCACAAGAACACGACGACGAGCTCAGACTCGTCGTGGTAGAGGCGCTGCAGGTAGGCGTCCAAGTCCGGTCGCGCGAACTCGGCCTCGAAGTACCGGTCGTACAGGACGCGGTCCCGCCCGATACGGTCCGAGAGTTCCGTCGCGATGCGCTCGACGAATTCGCGGCGTTCGCCGGGAAACGAGAGAGCGACGCGAAAGCGCTTCGGGTTTTCTGTCATGGAACGACGCCCACCTTCTTGGCTTGGCGCGAGACGCACCTGTCGGCGTCCGTGCCGAACACGTCGACGCTTGCCTGCCCCCGGCCCCTGCGCCGGTTGGGTTGGGCCCGGCAATCGCGCCAGACCTCTAGCCATAGGCACTCGAACACCACCGCGTCGTTCAGCGGCAGCAAATGCTCGTTGTCGGAGCTCACGAGCGTAGCCTTCGAAGGCGGTTGCGAGCCATCCTCTTCTCCCGGTGGGACATCACTCTACCCGCGCGGGCTTGGCACGCCATCGCTCGGATCTCCGCTCAAGTCCGAGCGACTCGCGCTGGTGCGCGTCGGGCCGGGAGCGTGGCGGTTGCGTCGACGAACAAGTGTGTCGCCATTGAAGCTAGCGCAGTGCGTAGAGCCCCATCCACGGGCCGGGACGTTCGACGCTCCAGAGACCGACGAGCGGATAGTCCATTTCGGTCGGGAGGAAGCACTCGGGCGAGGGGTGCGAGCCGGCGCGCGAGGGGTCGATGACCCACCGCGGGCGCGCGCTCGCTCCGGTGATCGGGAGGAGGAGCGGTTGCTCGAGGCCGGGCCGGCGGTTGACGAGCAGCACGTGCGTCACGCCGAGCTGCAGCAGCGCGTCGCGGGGAGCCGCGGCGAGCGACGCGAAATCCTTCTTCAGCTCGAACGTCCCGTTGCGCGGGCTGACTTCGAGCAGCTCCTCCAGGTCGAGCGCATCGACGCCACCGTGAGCGACGCCGGCTCTCAACAGGTCGAGCCGATGCTGCTCGCGTGCGCGCAGCTTGCTCTCGCGCGTGCGCGCGCGCAGCTGTGCGAGACGCTCCAGCGCGTGCTGCGACAGATCGAGCTCCGGTCCGTGCAGATCCATCGCGACGAGCGAGCCGGCGGGGAGCTGCGCGAGCTTCGCTTCGGCCTCGACGCGCGTGTCCGGGCGCGTCATCAACCAGTCGAAGCGCAAGACCTGCACGAGCGAGAACGAGAACAGGAGGCCGAGCGCGATCGCGCTCCCGCGCCGCTCGATCCAGCGCTCGGCGATCAATCCCGCAGGCCAGGCGAAGAGCACCGCGAGCGGCAACATGTAGCGCACGTGATCGCTCTGCTGCGGCAGGAACACCGCGGCCCAACCGAGCGCGAAGAGCATCAACGGGCGCATGACGCGCGTGCGCAGCGCCGTCCACAGACCCGCGAGCCCGAGCAGCACGATCACCGGGTCGTAGCCGAAGAATGCGCGCGAGAGACGGGTCACCGACTCCCAGCGCAGTCCCGACACGAACCCCAGGCCACCGATGGAGAAGCCCTTCTTCGCCGCGATCTCGCCGCCGACGACGTCCTCGACGTCGGTCATGCCATAGCGCAGCCAGTAAGGATGTCCGAGCGGGACGCTGACGGCGACGAAGACGAGCACGAGCAGTGCGAGCTGCTTCACGCGCGCGAGCCGCACTTCAGCGCTCCACGCGAGCGGTCCGCAGAGCCACGCAAGTCCTGGGATGACGATCGCCGCTCCGCCGCCTTGATGGCACGCGAACGAGAGCGCCGCGGCCGCGCTCGAGAGCAGCAGGTGCTTCGTGCGCGCGCCTTCGAGATAAAGCGTCGCCGGCCACGCCGCGAGCACCATGAAGAAGACCACGGGCACCCACGGGCGTTCTTGCACGGAGAATTGCACGTGCAGCAGGCTCGTGCCGACGAGCAAGGCCGCGATCCACGCTCCGCGCTGCAAGCCGGCGGCGCGCGTCGCGCGGAACACGACCCACGGCGTCAACGCGCCGAAGAGCGCGACGAGCCAGCGGCCGATGCGTTGCGCGTCTTCGGGGCGCTCGAGGAGGTGATTGCCGTACTCCCCTGCTCCCTTCCAATCGCCGCGCAGACGGCCGAGCGCGTACTGCGCCGCGTACTCGGGCAAGAGCAGGTACGGCAGCAGATACGGGTACTGCGAGTAGCGATTGACCGGCGGGACGAGGTCCTTGTCCTTCGCCATCCCGAGCGCGTTGCGCACGATGTGCGTGTCGGGGATGTAGTTGCGCGGGAAGCCGTGCTCGATCGGTGCCGCGCGCAGGAAGAGCGGCAGCAGGAAGAGGACGACGAGCGCGGCGAGCTTGGGTGCGAGACCTTTCATTCGCGCGCAGAGGAGCCGGTCAGCGCGGCAACGGCACACCACCCTGGCGTACGCGCCTGCGATGCGCGAGCCAGATCGAGAGTCCGAAGCAGGCGATCGCGGTTCCGATCAACCATCCCGCGTCGATCACGCGGCCTGCGAAGTTCACGAATCCGCCCAAGACGATGTAGACGAGCGACCCGAGCACG
This sequence comes from Planctomycetota bacterium, assembly GCA_044228975.1. GTDB lineage: Bacteria > Planctomycetota > UBA1135 > UBA1135 > JADJNY01. The sequence goes on from JBGATX010000189.1 coordinate 8,505, forward strand.
GTGAGCCGCACGGCGTTGCCGATCGCGGCCAGGAGTCGTTCGCACGCGCACTCGTGCTTCATCACGCCTCCGGATCGACCTCGAAGCGCTTCAAGAACTCGTCGTTCGTCTCGACGTCGGAGAGCTTCGTGATCAAGAGCTCCATCGCCTCGATGAAGTGCATGCGCAGGAGCACCTTGCGCAGCGTCGTGATCTGCTTGTAGCGCTTGGCGCTGTAGAGCTTCTCGTCCTTGCGCGTGCCGGACTTCTCGATGTCGATGGCCGGGAAGATGCGCCGGTCGGCGAGCTTGCGGCTGAGCACGAGCTCCATGTTGCCGGTGCCCTTGAACTCCTCGAAGATCAGCTGGTCCATGCGCGAGCCGGTGTCGACCAGCGTCGTGCCGAGGATCGTCAGCGAGCCTGCCTTTTCCGTGTTGCGCGCGCTGCCGAAGATCGCGCGCGGACGTTGCATCGCCTGCGAATCGAGACCGCCCGACATCGTCCGGCCGCTGCCGCCCGCGAGGTTGTTGTAGGCGCGCGCGAGGCGCGTGATCGAGTCGAGCACGAGCACGACGTCCTGGCCGAGCTCGACCAGGCGCGTGCAGCGCTTCCACACGCTCTCGGCGAGCTGCACGTGGTTCTTCGCCGTCTCGTCGGCGGTCGAGACGAACACCTGGCCCTTCGTCGAGCGGCGCCACTCGGTCGCTTCCTCCGGGCGCTCGTCGACGAGCAGCACGAAGAGCTGCACGTCGGGATACCCGACCTCGATGCCCTTGGCGAACTGGCGCATCAGCGTCGTCTTGCCCGCGCGCGGCGGAGCGACGAGCAGGCCACGTTGCCCGCGCCCGACGGGACAGAGGATGTCCATGATGCGCATCTCGACCGCGCCGGTCGCGTCCCCCACCGCGTAGTGGAAGTCCGGATCGATCGAGGTGAGCGACTTGAACTCGGGCAGGTTGCGCACCTCCGCCGGATTCTTGCCGTCGACGGTGAGCACGTCGTTGAGCGCGAACTTGTGCTTCTGCCCGCGGCCGATGCGGCCGGTGATGATCGAGCCCTCGCGCAGCTTGTGCTGATGCACGAGGCGATCGGGCACGAAGATGTCGGCCTTCGACTGCAGGTATTGATGCTCGAGCTGGCGCAGCACGTGGATGCCGCCGAACTCCTGCACGAGCATGCCCGTGCCTTCGCGCGGCAAGGGCTCGCCTTGTTGCTGGCCGCCGCGCCCCTGTCCGTGCGGCGCGCCTTGCGGACCGCCGTGCTGTCCGCCGCCCTGCTGGAATCGATCGGGCCGCGGACCGCGAGGGTGCTGGCGTTGCGGTTGGAAACGATCACGCTCGCGATCGGGAGCGGAAGGTCCGCGCCAGCCTTGCTCGGGACGTTGTCCTGGGCCTGGATGCGGTGCGCGCGCGCGCATGTCCGGTGCGCCTCGCGAGCCACCCGCGTTGCCACCAAACGGTTGCGCGCGCGGCGCCGGGCGATCGCCGTCGACGTCGTCGAGCGGCTCGACCTCGCTCGACGATCCGCCTTCGCCATCGAAGTCGAACTCCTGCGTCAGATCGCGCGCTCCTTCGCCGTCCGGCAGCGCGTCCGTCGCGAGACCGGAGTTCGGGTAGTCCGACTGCGGACCGCCGTGTCCCTGCGACGGGTGCGGGCCGTTCGGTCCGCCGCCGCCACCGCGGCCACGACGACGCCGGCGTCCGCCGCGCCGTCCACCACCGCGACGCTTGTCGGGACTGCGCCAGTCGACGCGATCGTCGCCGGATCCGGGAGCCTGGAAGTTCGCCGGTGCGGAGCCGCTTTCGCCGTGCCCGGACGACGTGGTCGGACCGCGCGGCGCTGCGTCGAACGGACGCGGTTCGCGCGAGTCGCGGGGCCCGGAGTCGCGCGGCTCGCGCGAGTCGCGCAGCGCGGGTTCGCGAGGGTCGCGGGATTCACGCGATGCCGGCTCGCGCGCGGGCGGCGCGAGAGGCGCACGCTGCGCGCGCGGCGCGTCGGGAGCGGAAGCGCGCGGCTCGCCGCGCACGTTCGACTGCGGCTCGCGGCGCGGCGGAGCGTCCACCTCGGGGCTCGCGGGCGCTCCCTCGCGCCGGCGTCGCGGCGGACCGCTGTCGGAATCGCGCTCCGGCTCGCGTTGAGACGGCTCGCGTCGCGGAACTTCGCGACGCGCGGGAGCCGCGCTCTCGCCCGGATCACGCGGCGCCTCCGTGCGAGAGCCGGCACGACGCGCAGGCGGCTCCGCGGCGGGCGGTTCGGCAGCGGGGGTGCGCGCGATGCGCGGTGCGCGAGTGGTGCGCTCACCACGCGCGGGCGCGCTCGCTTTCTTGGGACGTTCCATCGCGCCAAACGGCAGCGAGGAGGAATCGAAATCGTCGTCGGAGCCCAAACGGAACCTCGGAAGGCGGGACCGCGGAAGGAAAACAGTCGATGGAGCCGCGCGAGTCGCGCCCGGCGCGAGCCGACGCATCGGATGCGTCGCATGCGGGCACGGCGCGCCGTGGCGTTCGCGCTCGAGCTCGCGTTGCGCGGCTCGGACGCGCGGGCGATGGCGCGCGCGGGCGCGTCACGTCGGTTCCGACCAACATCGGCAACCGGCGCCGGCCCGCGTTCGCGTTCGTGCGCTCGTGCGCACGAAGGCTGGACGTGATCCCGCGCCGGA
>JBGATX010000190.1:0-11040 GCA_044228975.1 Planctomycetota bacterium
GATCGAGTTCGCGCAGTGGCCGGCGGAGAGGAATCCGTGGCCGCAGCGCTCGATCAGGAACGAGCTGCAGCCCGACGGCATCGCGCGCGCGCAGCGCGGATCGACGAGCGGCACGCGGTCGTCAGTCGTGCCGCAGGTCGTCAGCGACTGCGGCGGCGCGACGCCGGCTTCGAGCGCCGCGAGCACGACGCGCGACGGGCCGGCGCCGGCGGGGGCCCAGACCTCGATCTGCAGCGAGTCGCCGTTGAAGTAGGCGCTCGTGCGCGCCCACTGCTCGAACTCGAGCTCGTCGAGACGCTGCTGCGCGCCGTCGAGAACCGAAGTGATCACGAGCTCCGCCCCGCGCGCGAGTTCGAGCTCGTGGAAGCGCGCGCGCACCCACGGCGCGCCGGGCGCGTCGGCGGCGAAGGAGATCACGCACGAGGGGCGCGCGAGCGGGTTGGCGCTGCGCCCGGAGTCGTGCCGTTGCGCGAGCACGACGCTGGGCGGCGGCGCGACCTGGAAGGCGAACGCGCTCGTCGAGAGCAGCGCGGCGCAAGCGCGAGCCAGACCCCGCGGAACGCGGGCGATCGACCGGTGCGGTTCTCGTTGCATGCGGCTTGGATTCACCGGCGTTCCGTGAGCGAGCTCGCCGCCGGCGGCGTGCACGCTTGCGGCGCCAGCGCGAGCACGCCGTGGCTGCGCACCACGATACCGTAGAGGCGCCGGCGCGGCAGACGCGCGAGCAGGGCATCGCAGAAGGGATCGGGCAGGATCGCGAGCAGGGCCTGCAGCAGCCGCACCTTCCAGCGCCGGCCCAGGTGCGCCGCCCCGCGCGAGCGCGCCAGCCAGCGCGACGCGGCGCCGCGATCCTTGCGGCGCAGCGCGCGCCAGGCGATGTCTGCCGCGAGACGGCTCTGCTCGCGCTCCACGTGGCGGCGTTCGGCGCCGGTGCGCAGGAGGCCCGCGGAGTCGAGCCGCCCGAGCAGCTCGAGCCACTCGATGAGCATGCGCTCGAGATCGTGCGAGAGGTTGCGTTCGTGCACGCGGTAGCTCGCGAGCGGCTGCGGATGGAAACCGACCGGCGCGCGGCGCGCGACGCGCAGGCAGAGCTCGTAGTCCTCGAGGAAGAACAGGCGTTCGTCGTAGCCGCCGAGCTCGCGGAAGAACTGCGTGCGCAGCAGCGTCGTCTCGACCGGGATGAAATTGCCCGCGAGCAGCGGCTCGAAGACCTCGCCTTGCGCGTAGGAGAGCCAGTGCCCGCGTCTCCCCCAGCGCGCACCCTGCGCGTCGATGACCCACGAATCGGCGTACACCAGGCCCCACTCGGGATGCGCGAGCAGCTGCGGCACGAGGGTCGAGAGCAGCTCGGGCTCCCACACGTCGTCGTGGTCGAGGAAGGCCACGAGCTCGCCGCGCGCCTCGCTCACGGCGCGATTGCGCGCCGCCGCGACGCCGCGGTTCTGTTGCTGCACGAGCCGCAGGCGATCGCCGAAGGAGCGCACGATCTCGAGCGTCGCATCGCTTGAACCGTCGTCGCAGACGATGAGCTCGAGCGGCGCGTAGCTCTGCGCCAGCACGCTCTCGATCGTCTGGCGCACGAACGTCGCGCCGTTGTAGGTCGGGACGACGACGCTGACGAGCGGCTTCAACCGCGTCCCTCCGGAGCCAGCGGGGCTCCGAAGAGCAGGCCGCGGCGCAACCAGGCGAACTCGCGCACGAGAGAGCTCTTGTCGAAGGCCCAGCGCATCGCCACCCACGACGCGAGCGCGGCGGGCAGGAAGACGATCACGAACACGAGCGGCCGCTCGCGCTCCAGCGGCGCGGCGAAGCGCGCGGCGGCGAAGAGCGCGGCGCTCCAGCTCGCGCACAGTCCGATCGGCGCGACGAGCGTGACGCCGTTGCGCGCGAGCTCCGGTCCGAAGAAGCGCACCACGGCGAACAGGCTGACGAGCGCCGCGATCGCGCGCGCCCAGAGCACGCCCAGCGCGACGGCCTCGAGCCCGTGCGGCAAGCACAGCACGAGCATCGCCGCCAGGAGGAAGAGACGCAGCCACGAGAGCAGGAGCACGCTGCGTCCGCGACCGGCGGCCTTGAGCGCGGCGACGAGCACGACTTCCAGCGAGCGCGCGCCCGCGGCGAGCGCGAGGCACGAGAAGAGCGGCGCGGAGGCCTGCCAGCCGGCGGGGAACGTCGCGCGCACCGCGGGGCTGGCGCACAGGGAGAGCGCGACGTGCAGCGGCAAGAGCACGAGGAACGCGAAGCGCAGCACTTCGGCGAGCACGGGCACGAGGCGCTGCGCGCGATGCTCCGCCGACAGCGGGGGGACGATCAGGCGATCGACCAGGCCGGTCGTGTAGCTCAGTCCGGCCTGCGAGAGATGCAGAGCGAGCTCCCACACGCCCAGCGCCGCGCGACCGAGTCGCGCGCCGATCGCGAAGCTGTCGAGTCGCTCGACCACGTACGAGAACAGCGCCGCGCCGACGAGGTGCGAGCCGAAGGAGCGCGTGGCACGCCAATCCGTCTCGACCGTCGCGCTGGCGCTGTCCAGCGCCGGCATGTGGCGCGCCGCGAGACGCGTCGAAACCAGCCACGCGGCGAGCGCGTTGGCGTACCAGCCGCCGACCAGGCTCAGCGCGCCGAAGCCGCACGCGGCGAGCGACAATGTCGCGATCGAGAGCGCGAGCACCTGCGCCACGTCGAGCAGGAACACCGCGCGGAAGTCGCGCTCGCGCACGAGCAGCGCCGAGGGCAGCACGGCCAGGTTGCCGAGGAAGAGCGTGGGCGCGAGCACGATCAGCAGCACTCCCAGCTGCGGATGCTCCGCGATGCGCGCGCCGATCAGCGAACCGGCGAGCGCCGCGGCGAGCGCGGCGGCGGCGCCCAGCACGATCTGCGTGCGGCGCATGCGCCTCCAGAGCACGCGGTCGAGCACCGGCGCGTGGATCAGCGCGTCGTCGAGGCCGAAGATCGCGACGTACGCGAGGCCGAAGACGAGCAGTCCGGCGAACGCCGCCTCTCCCAGCTCCGCACCGCCTGCACCGTCGGATGGGCGAGCAGGACGAAGCGCAACCCGCGCAGGCTGCCTGCCTGCATCGAGCTCGGTGCGTGCGAATCAGTCACAGTTCCGATCCTAGCGCTTCAACCGGGAATGGGCCGATCACGCCGGAGGTCCGGGGCCCGGACGACGCGGGGACGGGCCGTGCCGGGCCCGCGTTCCGAATCGCATCAGGGCGGGTCACGCGACCCGCCCCGCGCGGATCACATGCCGTCGATGCGGAAGGGGAAGTGCATGCGCAGCACGCCGTTCGCGTCCGTGAACGTCGTGGCGCGGATCGTGATCCCGTTCCTCGTGCCGGTGTAGTCCGTGTTGAGCGAACCGTCGGCGTTGGCCGTCACCTGCATCGTGCGCGACCACTGCGACGGGTTGGTCGGGAAGATCTGCGGGTTGTACATGACGACCTGCGCGAAGATCGGCACGCGCTGATACGTCGTGCCACCCGGCCCGACGTGCGGCAGCGGGACGCGGAAGCTCGGGATGTTGTCCATCGTCACCGGGTAGGAGCCGGTCACGTTGAACAGCTGCGTGTTGTACAGGTGGCCGAAGATCTGCACCTGGTCGTTGCCGGCGGCGAGTCCGAGCACCGTGTGGCACTCGGCGACCGTGATGCACAAAGTCACCGTCGTGCACGCCGGCGGATTGAAGTTGTCACAGGCCGTGTAGACGATGTTGAACGTGCCGACCTGCGTTCCGCCGGGGATGAACGTGCAGTTGGCCGTGGCCGGGTTGCCCGGAACGGTCACGCAGCTGAAGTTCTGCAGGCCGTTGGAATTGACCGTGATCGTCACCGTCTGGTTCGCTTCCGGTCCGATGGCCTGGACGAGGAAGTTCAGCGGCACGCCGGCCGACGCCATCAGGCAGTTCGTCGGCAGATTGATGAAGATCGGCGGCTGGTTGCCGAGCTGGCCAGCGGCGAAGCACTGCGCCTGATTGTCGAGGAAGTCGACGCCGTCGTTCGCGCCGCCGGGGCCGTCATAGGCGACGCCGGGCTGATCGAAGAGGACGATCTGGAAGAAGTCGGTGCCGTTGCCCGCGTTCACGCCGACCGTGGCGGGGGAGCCGCCGAAGCCGCCGGAGCCGCCGGACGCGCTGCCGGTGGTCCACTGCATGTCGCCGTAGCAGAAGCACACGTTGTTGCCGAGGCCGACGAGCGCATCCGTGCCGTCGCTGATGATCAGCTCGAACGTGTTGAGCTTGTCCGCCTGCGCGGAGAAGTAGCCGACGTGATCCCAGATCACGGTGAAGCGGTGCAGCTCCGACTTGAAGTAGACCACGCCGCTGGTCAGGTTGCGCGTGTCCACGTCCGCCCAGAAAGGCGCGACCATCGGGAACCCGGCGACCGGGAAGCCCGTCGAAGTGAACTGGGAGAAGCCCTGTCCGAACGAGACGTTGCCGTTGTTGTTGATGAAGACCTGGTTGAACACCTGACCGTACAGGTTGAACGAGAACTGCAGGTTGATCGCGTTCGTCGTGTCGTCGTCGTTGCGCTGGCACGGATCACCCGGGTTGGCCGGACCGCTGCCGCCGAGAGTGCCGTCGAAGGTGACGACCGTGAACGACGGATCGAGCGGGATGCAGAGGTTGGCGACGCCCGGGACGCAGGGTCCTTCGGGCATCGGGCTGCTGGGCGGCTTCTGCGCGAAGAGTGGCGCAGTCAATGCGAAACAAGATGTGAGAAACGCTGCCGGGGAAATGCGGGTCATGTCAGCTCCTCCAAGGAGTGTGCGGTGAATTGCAGGTTGCTGAAGAGGGGCTCATGCGCCGGTGAAAGCGCTCAAGGAGCGCGCGCATCGCAACACGCCTCGTGGAAGCTGTCAATCGGCTCGCGGCCGCTTTCGATCGCCCGCAGCCCGCTTCCACACTTGAAGTCAACGGCAGAGTCGTGCCGTGTCGGGGTGTGACGCACCTCGCGCGGAATCGATTCGCAAGCCGGAAGTGACACCCCCGAATCGGGATCGACGAACTCGCGCCTCAGCTGCCGCGCAAGCGCTCCAGCGGACTTACGTAGGCTGCCAATTCCAGCTCGTCGAAGCCCAGAGGTGCAAGCAGGGCGAGCAACTGCGGCCGCAGCTCCAGCCCGCGAACGAGCTCCGCCTGCGCGAGCTCGACGCGCGCCCGCTTGCCATGATCGCGCACCCGCAGGACCTGGAACCCCAGCTCTCGCAGGCGTTCCTCGCTCTCTTCGATGCGGGCGAGGCGTTCGCGCGTCACGCGCGTGCCGACCGGCAGGCGTGAAGCGAGACAGGCCGAGGCCGGCTTCTCGGCCACGGGCAAGCCCGCGTCGCGAGCCAGGCGACGCACGTCCTCCTTCGTGAAGCCCGCGACGGCGAGCGGCGCCACGACGCCGAACTCCTGGGCCGCGCGCCGGCCAGGTCGCTCGTCGAGGAGATCGTCGGCGATCTCGCCGAAGCCCAGCGCGCGAAAGCCGCGCTCGCGCGCCCACGGTTTCAGCACCTCGAACAGCGCGGTCTTGCAGAAGTAGCAGCGATCGCCGCGATTCGACCGATAGCGCTCGTCGTCGAGCTCACGCGTCGCGAGCACGGCGAGCGGCGCGCCGATCTGCTCCGCGAGCACGCGCGCCTGCGCGAGCTCGCGCCGCGGCAACGAGGCCGAGTCGGCGATCGCGCCCACGACACCGCGGCGCGCACTTGCGCGCGGCCCGTCCGGGAGCTCCGCGTCCGCCGGCCCGAGCACGCGCAACGCGGCGTGCAGGAGCACGCTCGAGTCGACGCCGCCGGAGAAGGCCACGACCAGGCTCCCGAGCTCGCCGAGCTGGGCGTCGAGAGCGGCGCGCTTCTCCTCGAACGTGCGCGCTTCTCCCGCGTCGCCGGCGAACGCGCTCACCGTCCCACCGATCCCGACGTCGCGTCCGCGAGGTACAGCCGGATCTTGCGCACGTAACCCTCGGCCGCGCCGCGGATCGCCGCGACCTCGTCTTCGCTCAGCGCGCGCACGATCTTCGCGGGCACGCCGGCGACGAGCGAGCGCGGCGGCACGACGAACTTCTCCTTGACCACCGCGCCCGCGGCGACGAGCGATTCGTCGCCGATGATCGAACCGCCGAGCAGGATCGCGCCCATGCCGATCAGGCAGCGGTCCCCCACTCGCGCACCGTGCAGCACGCAGCGATGGCCGACGGTGCACTCGCTCCCGATCGTGTTCGGCACGCCGGTGTCGGCGTGGATCATCGTCAGGTCCTGGATGTTCGTGCGCGCGCCGATGGTGAGCGGCGCGTCGTCGCCGCGCACCACGCAGCCGAACCAGATGCCGGCGTCGGCGCCGAGCGTGATGTCGCCGGTGAGGATCGCGTTCTCGGCCACGAAGGCGCCGCCTTCGACGGAACGGAAGCGGCCGCGCTGGGGAAAGAAGCTCACGCGCGGATCCTAGCTGCCTTCCGAGAGCGAGCGCCACTGTTCGGGCCCGAACCAGAGCAGCGCGAACATGATCCCGTTGTGCAGCGCGTGCACGCTCCACGACGCGCAGAGGTTGCGCGTGCGCAGCACGACCCCGCCGAGGATCAGGCTCAACGCGAAGATCGGGACGCTTTGAGGGAACGGATGCAGCGCCGCGAAGAGCACCGAGGTGATCGCGACCGCGACGAACGGACGCGCGACGCGCTCGATCGACGCCTGGAGGAAGCCGCGGAAGAGCAGTTCCTCGCAGAACGGCAGCACGAGCACGCCGAGAGCGAAGGCGAGCGGCCGATCGCCCGCGGGCAGCGTCGCGAGCTCGCGCGCGATCGGTTGCTCGAGCTCCTGCACGCCCGCCGCGCGCAAGAGCGACGTCCAGAGGAGCATCACGCCGAGCAGCCCCGGTGCGCACAGGAGGTAGGCGAGCACGGCGCCGGCGACGCTGCGCGGAAGACCCGCGAGCGTCAGACCCAACGCGCGCCCTCCGCCCGGCGCCGCGCGCCGCGCGATCCAGACGGCGTACGCGCACACGAGCACGAGCACGGCCGCCATCGCTGCGAGCTCGACGCGCACGTCGCGCGGCGGCGGCGTGGTGCCCGCGAGTTGCGCGCGCTGCCCGAGCGCTTGCCCCATGATCAGCATCGACAGGAACGCGAACCCGGCGACGCCGAGCACGGACCGCAAGCCCCATCCGGCTGCCGTCGCCGCACGCCGCGGCGAGACGGAGAGGAACGCGAACCCGGCGACGCCGAGCACGGTCGGCAAGCCCCATCCGGCTGCCGTCGCCGCACGCCGCGGCGAGACGGAGCGCACGAGGAAGAGCGTCAGCGGCAACGCCGCCAGCGTGCACGCGAGCAGCACGAGACCCACGAGCAGGGTCGCGCCGGTTCCGGGAGCCGCGACGGACTGCAGGCAGGCCATGAGAGCGCTCGAGCGGCGCGTCAGCGACCCGTGGCGCGCGCGGAAGCGCCGGGAGGACGGCGCTCGCCGCCCGTGGCGCCTTCGATCGCCCCTTCGACCGGCGACGACGCATTCGCGTAGAGCTTGCGCGGGATGCGGCCGGCGAGGAACGCCTGTCGTCCCGCGCTGCACGCGTCGCGCATCGCGGCGGCCATGCGCAGCGGCTCGCGCGCCGAGGCGATGCCCGTGTTCAAGAGCACGCCGGCGGCGCCGAGCTCCATCGCGATCGCGACATCGGAGGCCGTGCCGACGCCCGCGTCGACGATCACGGGCACGCGCACGAGTTCGAGGATGATGCGGATCGCGTTGGGATTGAGCACGCCCTGGCCCGAACCGATCGGCGAGCCGGCGGGCATGACGCTCTTCGCGCCGAGCTCCTCCAGCCGGACGCACAGGCGCGGATCGTCGGAGGTGTAGACGAGCACGTCGAAGCCCTGCTTCACGAGCTCGCGCGTCGCCTCCATCGTCCCCACCGGATCGGGCAGCAGCGTTTTCGGATCGCCGAGCACCTCGAGCTTCACGAGCGACGTGTCGAGCACGTCGCGCGCGAGCTCCGCCGTGCGGATCGCGCTCGCGGCGTCGAAGCAGCCGGCGGTGTTCGGGAGCACGACGTAACGCGATCGATCGATGAAATCGAGCAGCGAGGGCCCGCTCTTCTGGTCGAGGTTCACGCGCCGCACCGCGACGGTCACGCACTGCGTGCCGCTGATCGCGAGCGCGTCGCGCGTCTCCTCGAAGCTCGCGTACTTGCCCGTGCCGACGAGCAGGCGCGAGGTGAAACGGTGCGCGCCGAGGATCAGCGGCTCGTCGGAGCAGGGATCGCGCGTCGCGGCCATGCGCTCAGCCCCCACCGACGAGCGTCACGAGCTCCACCCGATCCCCGCTCTCGAGCGCGGTTTCGCCGCGCTTCGCACGCGCCACGAGCGCGCGATTGACTTCGACGGCGACGACTTCCGGCCGCAGTCCGAGCTCGCGCACGAGCGCGTCGACGGTCGTGCCCTCAGGCACTTCCCTCGCGGTTCCGTTGAGCAGGATCTGGAGCATGCGACGCGTCTTCCTTCGGCGCGGCGATGGTATCCGCGGCGCCCACGCGCAGGAAGGCGCACTTCAGGTAGGCCGTCTCCGGCAGCGTGATGAGCTGCGGATGATCGAGGCTCGCGCCGCAGAGCTCGTCGAGCCACACGCGCTTGTTCGTACGCACCGCGGCGGCCGCGAGGAGCTCGACGAACGCCTCGGGGCGCAGATTGTAGGAACACGACGCGCTGACGAGGCTCCCGCCCGGCGCGACGAGCTCGAGCGCGCGCCGATTCAGCTCCGTGTAGCCGCGCACCGCGCCCTCGACCTCGCGGCGGCTCCTGGCGAAGGCCGGCGGATCGACGATCACGAGCTCGAACTGCTCGCCCGCGCGCGCGCGCTCGCGCAGCGCGTCCATGCAGTCGGCGCGCTCGGTGAGCACGCGCTCGCTCACGCGATAGCGCTCCGCGTCGCGCCGCGCGCGCTCGAGCGCGGGCAGCGATTGATCGAGGCACAGGACCGAGCGCGCTCCCGCCAGCGCGCAGCGCACGCCGAACAGGCCGTCGTAGGAGAACGCGTCGAGCACGCGGCCGCCTTTCGCGCGCGACGCGGCGCGGCGGCGGTTCTCGCGCTGGTCGAGGTAGTGGCCGGTCTTGTGGCCGGCGAGCACGTCGACCTCGTACTCGAGCTCGCCATCCTGCACGACGAGCTCCTTCGGCAGCTCGCCCGCGAGCACGCCGACCCGCTTCTCGAGCCCTTCGAGCTTGCGCACCTGCGCGTCGGAACGCTCGACGCAGGCGCGCACGGGAAACGCAAGGCGCGCGCGCACGTGCTCGAGCACGGAATCGCGCAAGCGATCCGCGGCCTGCGTGCCGCTCTGGAAGACGACGACGTCCGCGTAGCGGTCGACGACGAGCCCGGGAATGCCGTCGGCGTCGCCGCCGATCAGGCGGCAAGCGTCGCGCGGCGCGAGCAGGCCGAGTCGCTCGCGCGCGTCGATCGCGCGCGAGACGCGCGTCTGCCAGAAATCGCTCCGCGGCCGCGCCGCGGAACGCGTCAGCATGCGCACGGCGATCTTCGAGCCCTGGCTGAAGAGCCCGTGACCGAGCGCGCGCCCGTCGGGACCCTCGACGACGACGACGTCGCCCGGCTGCGCTTCGCTCGAGGCGAGATCGTCGGCGAAGGCCCAGGGATGACCATTCTCGATCCAGCGCCGGCCCTTGCCGGTCAGGACCACGCGCGCCACGGGGAGATCGCTCGACATTCGCCGTGCAGCCTACGCGCGCTCGCTCACTTCACCAACGCCTCGAAGCGCGCGTCGCCGCGCAGGTCGGCGAGGTCGGGATCCGATCGCGCCCAGGCGCGCTGCTTGTCGGCCGCGCCCTGCGAGACGTGGTTCTCCTCGAGTTCGCGGCGCAGGAAGTCGAGCGCGAGCTCCTTCTCGCCGCACAGGGCCCAGGTGCAGGCCATGTTGTAGTGGTTCAGCGGCGAGGGAGCGACCTCGCGCAGGAGCGCGCGCGCTTCGTCGCAACGTCCGACGCGCGCGAGATAGCACGCGCGCAGCACGCGCATGAATTCGTCCTGGCGCAGCGCCCAGGCACGCTCGAAGTAGCCCCACGCGCGCTGCGGATCGTGGCCCTTCACGTTGGCGTTCACGGCGAGCGAGACCAGCGCCGACGCGCGCTGGTTGCGCACGCGCTGCAGCGCGCCCGCGCCGAAATGGCGCTCGACCACGAGCTCCTCGAGCCCTTGCAGGCGCTCGACGGCGCGCTCGAGCTCCGTCTGGGCGCGCTCGGGCTCGTTCGCGTCGCTCCAGGTCGAACCGAGCGCGATCTCGATCTCCGATTCGAGCTGCAGCCCCCACACGTAGCGCCGCGCGACGCCGGAGCGTTCGAGATCCTCGCGCAGCGCCGTGAGCAACGCACGCGCCTTCTCGGGCCGGCCTTCGTCGCGCCAGTCGCGCGCGAGATCGAGCGCGAGCGTCGACGGCGTGCGCAGGTCGAGCAGCGCCTCGCGCGCCTGCGCACCGTCGTCGCGCAGCGAGCCGGCCGCGTCGTCGCGCTCGAAGTAGATCATCGCCGCGCGCTCGGCGAGGCGCGGTTCAGCGCCGCAGGGATCCTCGAGCGCGGAGCGCAGGAGGCGGCCGGAGAGCTCGCCGAGCTCCTTCTGCAGGAGATCGAGGCGCGCGAGCTGCGCCTGCTTCAAGAGCTCGAGCATCGGGGCTTCCTCCGCCGTCGGCGCGGCGTCACCGCGGTCCGTCAACCCCGGCAGCTCGCGCGGCGCGACGCGCGCCAGCACGCGACCGACGGCTTCGCGCAGGCCGAGCACGCGCCGCGCGGGCCAGAGCGGGAAGCGCGCGTTGTGCAGCGCGAGCTCGAACGGCGAGAGCTCGGCCTCGAGCAGCCCGTCGAGGCTCGTCAGCGAGTCCGCGCCCGTGCGCCAGCCGGCGCGCTGCAACGCGAGCGCGGCGAGGTGCAGCTCGCGCGCGGCGGACGTCAGCTCGGGCGCGCGCACGTCGAGGCCGCCGCTCGCGTCCCCGCTCGCACTGACGAAGGGCGCGAGCGCGAGACACAGCGCGTCCAGGCGCGCGAGGGCGTCGACCTCGAGCGCCGCGAC
>JBGATX010000191.1:0-11106 GCA_044228975.1 Planctomycetota bacterium
CCGCGAACCGGATCGCGAGAGCGCGCAGCGCTCTTGCGAAGCGGATCCGACGACGCGGGTTCGTTGTGACCGTCGGAGGCACCGCAACGCAGCCAGGGCGTCGCAGGCTGCTTGAGTTCTGCTGCGAGCTTCTGATTCGGGACACTAGCTCCGTCGCGGCCGGGCGACACACGCCGCGGGCGCGTCCTCGGTGTGGGCACGCGCTCCGCGCGTCCGCGCGCCGGTCTCGAGCGCTGGAAGCGTCGAACGCGAGCGCGGCTTGCGCGCCGGAGCCGTTTCCAGCTTCGACGCGGCGGCGCGGGCCGCGAGCTGCGCCCGTTCGTGCTCCACGAGGCGCCAGAGCATCCAGCTCGCGACGCTGCGCAGCGGCCGCCAGCATACGGCGCGCGCTTCGAGCTCGCGCTGCGCAGGCCGTTCGTCGAGCTCGTCGAGCAGCCGCAAACCCTCCGCCAGCCCCAGATCGGCCGGAGCGAAGACGTCCAGACGGCCGAGGCGGAACATGAGGAACATCTGCGCGCTCCACACGCCGATCCCGCGCACCTGCACGAGCTCCTCGATCACTCGCTCGTCCGGCCAGCGCGCGAGACGTTCGAGCGGCAGCGAGCGCGCTTCGATGCGCTCGGCGAGATCGCGCAGCGCCGCGACCTTGGCCTGCGAGAGCCCGGCGCCTCGCAAGGCTTGCGGATCGAGCCGCAGGAGCTCCGCCGGCTCGGGAAACGCGTCGCCCGGCGTCAGCGCACAGGCGCGATTCCAGATCGTCGTCGCGGCCGCGGTCGAAAGCTGCTGGTAGACGATCGCGCCCGAGAGCGCGGCGTAGTGCGAACGCTGGCGCGCGTTTTTGCGGTCGGGGAACCCGGGGAAAGGCTTCAGGCGCGGCAGCCACGCGGCGAGACTCGGGTCGCGACGCGCGAGCTCGCGCAGTTCCTTGGGGGTCGGCTTCACGCTCGCATGGCGCGCACTCGGGTCGGCGCGCGCGCCGGGAACCTTCAGACGAACACGCCCCGGCCGGCGGCCCGGGGCGCGCGCAGGTGCGGACGCGACGCGCGCCCGCGGCGGAGATCAATCGTCGTCCGCGTCGGCGTCGACGTCGAGCTCGTCGCCGTCGTCGTCATCATCGTCGTCGTCCTCATCCTCGTCGTCATCGTCGTCGTCTTCGTCCCCGTCTTCATCATCCTCGTCGTCGTCGACGTCGAAGTCGAAGTCGAAGTCGCCGTCGAAGTCCTCCGATGCGCGCAGGCCGGGGAGGTCCTGTGCCGGCTCGACGATGGAGCGGTTCGAAGCGAGCGATCGGGAATCGTCCTCTGCGTCTCGGAGCTGCATGGTGTTCCTCGTTGCCGGACCGCTTGCGCTTCGGTCGGCGCGGGGAGGAGCCCGCCGGTGGTGACCCTGGCTGTTCGTGACAGGAAGAACTCCGTGCCCCGGCGCGACATCGGACGCGTCGCCATGGCAGCGGTAGACAGGGCCTTCTTTTGCGCACGGACCGCCGGTTAGGCAAGAAAAAAAACGCCGGGCAGTCGGCGGCGCCCGCGGCGCGCAAGTCGCCCGGCGCGCGCGGCGAACGCGCGGCGCTCGACGAAGCCGCGCGCCCGCGGAGGCTCCTGAACGGCCTCGCGTCGGGCTCGCGCGCGTCCAACTCCATGCAACAGCGCGCTCGAAAGCACGTCGCGCGTTCGAGACCCGCGCGCGTCTCGCGCACGCAACCCGCACGGCGCGCCGAGCTCGACACACGCGCGTTCCCCAGGGAGCGCGCGTCGCGCAATCCGCCCGGCGCGCGCTCGCGCGACGAACGCGCTCTGCTCCCCGCTCGCGCTCGAGCGCACCGCTGCTCATGCCTCGTTCGAGCTTTTTCCTGCACGCGCTGAGCGCGAGCTTCGTGTCGCTCGCCGCCTGCACGCAGGTGACGACGCGCGTGAGCGACGGAGTCGTGCGCGCGCAGGGAGCGCGCTCGCGTCTCAGCGGCCGTGAAGAAGGTGAGTGGACCTGGTGGCACGCGAGCGGAGAAGTCGCCGAGCAAGGCAGCTTCGACGACGGTCGCGCGGTCGGGCGCTGGGCGCGCTGGTATCCGTCCGGACAGATCCGCGCGCGCGGCGAGCGCCGCTGGAATGCCGCGACGAAGCGCTCCGAGCGCGAAGGCGTGTGGGTGCTCTGGCATCCCTCCGGCGTCGAGGCCGCGCGCGGCACCTACCGCGCGGGCCGGCGCGAAGGCCGCTGGGAGTTCACGAACGAAGACGGCAGCCTCGATGGCGATCGCAGCGGCGAGTACCACGACGATGTCAAGCTCGACTGACGTCCGCCGCGAGCGAACGGGCATCGAGGTGCGGCGGCGCGACACGCTGCCGCGCGCGCTCTCGTTCTCGGCGGACATGCGCGCGCTGCGAGTTGCGGAGCGTCCGGCGTGACGAGCGCACCTCTCGGAGTGCTGCTCTCGAACCTCGGGACGCCGCGCAGCGCCAGCGCGGGCGACGTGCAGGTCTTCCTCGACGAGTTCCTCTCGGATCCGGCGGTCGTGCGTTTGCCGCGCTGGTTCTGGTTGCCGCTGTTGCGGCGCGTGATCCTCCCGCGTCGCGCGCCGCGCAGCGCCGAGCTCTATCGCGCCATCTGGAGCGCGGAGGGCTCACCGCTGCTCGTGCATTCGCGCGCGCAGGCGCTCGCGTTGCAGGCCCGGCTCGGAGCCGGATTCGCCGTGGAGCTGGGCATGCGCTACGGCGAACCGTCGCTCGCGCAGGGGCTCGAGCGGCTCGCAGCGCGCGGCGTGCGTCGCTGCGCGTTGCTCGCGGCGTATCCCCAGTTCAGCGAGACGACGAGCGGGACGACGATCGCGCGCGCGCAGGAGCTCGTCGCGCGCCACGCACCGGGAATGGAGCTCCTCGCGCTGCCGAGCTTTCCCGAGGACGAGCGCTACGTCGAAGCGCTGGCGCGACTCGTGGAAGCGAGCAGCGCGGGGCGGGCGATCGAGCACCACGTGCTCAGCTTCCACGGCCTGCCGGAGCGCTACGCCCGCGCGGGCGATCCGTACCCGAGCGAGTGCGAGCGCACGGCCCGCGCTCTCGCGCGACGATTGGGTTTGCGCGACGGAGCGTGGACGTTGACCTACCAGTCGAAGTTCGGGCCGGGGAAGTGGCTCGGCCCGGCGACGGCGCAGGTGCTGGCGGAGCTCGCCAGCGCGCGCAAGCGCGTCGCGGTCTGCATGCCGGGGTTCGCCGTGGATTGCCTCGAGACGTTGGAGGAGGTGGGTGTCGGGCTGGCGCGCGAGTTCGAGCGCACCGCGGGTCATCCACTCGTCGTCGTCCCGGCGTTGAACGAGGAGCCGGAGTGGGTGGAAGCCATGGCGGGGATGGTGGAGCGTGGGATGACGTGACGAGCGGAAGGGATCGGAGTCGGAGATGCGCGCAAGTGAGGTGCGAAGGCGCCGCGAAATCGAGGAGCACGGACACAACTGCCGTGCTGCGCATCGCGGATCCCGCACGGCGCCGGATCGGACGCGGCGGCCGACCCGACCTCTGCGCCGAGTCCTGGCGGGAAGAGGTGCGCGAGGAGGCGACGCGGCGCGCCGAATCGAGAGGCGCGCGGGCGGTGCGAGGCCTCGCTGTCGACCGAAGCGGGCGAGGGCGCGCGAGTTCGAGAACCCCATGCCTCGTTGAATCGCTCGCCGCGAAGCGAGCGCTCGATGCGCCGAGACAAGAGCCGCAGAGCGCGCTTCGCGAAAGCCTCCGCCCGCGCAGAGGGTGGTAGCGGTGGAGGGATTCGAACCCCCGACCTACGGATTATGATTCCGACGCTCTAACCAGCTGAGCTACACCGCCGCCAAACGGGGGCGGGACTCTATCCGCGAGCCGGGCGAACGGTCAAGGAACGCTGGGCGAACGAGCGGACGAGCCGGTCGTCCGAGATTCGTCGAAATCGGTGTCGGAGTTCCCGCCGCGCTGCGTTCTAGCACGTGTCGCGGGTCTTCGGTCAGCCTTCCCGGGCGGTCCGGCGATTCGCGCGGCTCGTGCGAGCCGTTGGTGAACGAATCTCGCACGTCGGGGGTATCCGATACGAGAGAGTGGAGACGCGCCAGTAGGCGCAAACGACAGGCGCGGCGCAGGTCCCCGGGGGGCAGTCGCTCGCTCCTGGACTGGGCGGCGGCTGCCCTTTGCTCCCCACCGGCGTTCGCGCAGCGCGAGCCTCAGCGCGTCGCGGGCACGCCGTCGACGGAGTGGTAGAGCATCGTGCGCTCGAGCACCGCGCCAGTGAGCTCGTCGTAGATCCGGCACATGTCGATCGGCCGCGAATAAAGGTGCAGCGAGACGCCCGCCGCGCCATTCGACGGACGGACGGCGTGCAGCCCGATCTCGTCGTCCACGTAGGCGACCTTGCCGCGTCCGAACGCCTTGCGCCCGGTCTCGACGAGCTTCGCCGGCACGCGAGGCATCTCGTACTGCACCTCTTCGATCGTGCCGTCGAGGATCGCCATCCAACAGCGCTGGCTGGCGTGGTCGTGGATCGGGCTCTGCTGACCGGGACTCCAGCACAGCACGAGCATCTCGAAGACGTTGGTGCGCGCGACGAGATTGCGCGTGTAGCACGCGGGCGAGAAGTGCGCGAACTTGCCCCAATCGTCCGCCGCGGCGGCGTACGCCGCGAGGATCTGCGCGGCGCCTCGTCCGCGCACATCGCGTTCGAATTCATGCGTCAGCTGCTCGACCAGCGCGTCGATCGCGGGACAGCTCACGTCGCGCTCCGCGCGCCGAGCGGCGCCGAGGTACGCAGGGCTCGCGACAGGGATTCACTCACGCGTTCGATGGACTCCAGGCTCGTGCCCGACCCGAGG
Organism: Planctomycetota bacterium; assembly: GCA_044228975.1. Lineage (GTDB taxonomy): Bacteria > Planctomycetota > UBA1135 > UBA1135 > JADJNY01. Next base: position 4,814 of record JBGATX010000191.1, read on the forward strand.
CTGAACCGCAGGCTAGCGGCGGCGTCGGCGCTCGACAATCCCATCGCGAGCAGCACGTGAGAAGGCTGAGCGCCCGACGCGGACGCTCCGGCGGAGACCGAGATCCCCTCGCGCGCGAGCGCGGCGACGAGCTCCCATGCGCGCGCGCCGGGAAACGTCACGTTCAACGTGTTGCAGAGCATCGGACCGGCGCCGTTGCGGCGCGGGGCTGGCGTGAGCGACTCCAGGCGGCGCCACAATTCGTCGCGCAACGCCGCCAGGCGCTCCGGCGCGGGAAGCTCGCCGTCGCGCAGCAGTTCAAGAGCGCGCGCGAAGGCGCACACGGCGAGCGCGTTCTCCGTTCCGCCCCGCAAGCCCGCTTGCTGGCCGCAGCCGTGGATCAACGGGGCGAGCGCCAGCCCGCGGCGCACGTAGAGGATCCCGCAGCCCTTGGGCGCGTAGAGCTTGTGGCTGCCGAGCGTCAGCAGATCACAGCCGAGTCGGCGCACGTCGATCGGCACGCGGCCGAGCGCGCACACGGCATCGACGTGCAGGCGCACGCCGCGCGCGCGGCACAGAGCCGAGATCGGTTCGATCGGCTGCAGCACGCCGGTCTCGTTGTTCGCGAGCATGACGGAGACGAGCGTCGTGTCGTCGCGCAGCACGCGCGCCAACTCGTCGACGCGCACGCGTCCGTCGCGGTCGCTCTCGACGTAGTCGACGCGGTGTCCGCGCGCTTCGAGATGACGCGCCGCGGCGAGCACGGACTTGTGCTCGATCGCGCTGACGACGACGTGCGCGGGGCCGCGCTCGGGGACGCTGCCGAGCAGCGCCCAGTTGTTCGCCTCCGTACCGCCCGAGGTGACGAAGATCTCCTCCGCCTGCGCGCCGACCGCTGCGGCGACCACCGCGTGCAGCATCGATCGCCGCTCGCCCACGCGTTGCCGTGCGCGGTGTCCCGGCCGACCGGGTTGGCGAAATCCTGCTCCAGCGAACGCTGGCAGAGCTCGCGCACCGCAGAGTGGACGGGAGTCGACGCGTTGTAGTCGAAGTAGAGATCGGGTTGCACGCCGCGCACCTCAGACGCTGGATGGTTCGTCCCGCACTGCATCGAGCAGGTCGACGCCGTCGCGCGCGACCGCGAAGAGGATGCAGGCGGGGTTCGACCCGCCATGCGGTTCGCTCGAACGTCCCAGTGCGACGGGAGAGTGGATCGATCCAGCCTCGTAGCGCAGGTAGCTCCCCGCGCGGTGCTCGCCGCGCTCGTCGCGGTATCCGCCTTGGAGGATGAGCACGTCCTCGATGCCGACGTGGCGGTGCGCCGGGTAGCCGCAGCCGGGCAGCATGCGGATCAAGACCGCGGCATCACGCGAGGGCGCGGCGCCCTCCGCGATCCCCGCGCTGCCGTCCCGGGGTGGAACCGCGAGCGGCAGCCACGAGATGCCGGCGTAGCGCGTCGGGCGCCAATCCAGGCGTGCGTCGCGAAACTCGAGCTCCCAGCCGGCGATCCGCATTCGGGCAGCATAACGCAGGGCGTTTCCGCGCGGGCGCCACCGTCATCCAGCCGCGCCGAGCGGCCAGCCGATATCGGAGGACGCGCCGCCGTGCGCGCAACCCGAATGACACGCAAGGTCGAGAGCCTCTGGGAACATCTGATCGAGCTGATCGTGGCGTGCCCCAGCGCGGCCGCTCGCAACGCGCTCACCCTCCAGAGCCTGGTCGTCACGGGACGCGCGCTCTCGGCGGCGATCTACCGCCGTCGCGACGACGGCGAGTGGGAGCAGGAGAGTCGCGTCGGCGACGTGGGAGAGCTCCCGACGGCCGCAGAGGTTGGCGCGCGCGTCGAAGCCGAAGCACCCGCGGCTGCGTGGCCGGCGGGCATGCAGTGTGTTGATGGATCGACGGCCGGCGAACGCTGGGTGCTCGTCGGGCAGCCGGAAACGAGGGAACGCACGCGCGACGAGCTCGAAGCGGTGTTGATCCTGATGCGCGTGTGCGCGTCGGCGGAAGTGGACCTTCCGCTCGACTCGCCTCTCGAGAACGCCGGCACGGCGCTGCCGGCGGAGGCTCGTCACGCCGCCGACCTGGACCGCGAACGCGAACGCACGCTGCACGCAGCGCGCGCTCTCGTCCGCGACGTCGCGGCGCGACTCGGCGGCGGGAGCGACGATCTCGATGCCGAGCAACGGCTCGCGCACCGATCCGCCATCGACGCGGCCTGTGCCGAGGCCGTACGCACCTTGGCGGAGCGCTGGGAGCGCGGCTGAGACCGCGAGGTGCTCGTCCGGAGGGACCAGAACGGGCCGAAACGCCGCTCCCGAAGCGCCCGAACGCATAGCGTTGCGGTCGCGAGCAGCCCCCAACACGTGGGAGCACAGCGTCGGTACCATTACGGAAGATTCAGCAAGAAAACGCCTGAAAAACCTTCTCCTCGCGTTGCAGTCGGCTAAGATCCGCCGTGCAAGCTGCGAAAGCGGCTTGCGCATGTGAGTTCCATCAAGAGGTGCCGCACTTTGCGAGCGGTGTGGTACCCGGGAAGCTTGATGGAAACTCCTCTCTCCCTCGGGCCGGTGGTCTTCGGACCATCGGCCCCCTGACTTTCGGGGCGCACCAAGCGGTGCCGCGACCGAGGAGAGGGGTGCGCCGCCAGCCTGGGCCCTGAGCGCGGGCATCGTCGCGGGTCCGGGTCCCCGCGCACGGCGACTCCCGCCGAACGCCCCTGCGCCTCAAGAGGCTGCATCCCGACGCGCGGGAATCGATCCGCAGTTCCTGCGGCCCCCCGTCGGCAGGCGAACCGCGCGTGGCGCGTGCTCAGGGGGTCACGACCCAGACGTGGTTCGAGGAGTTCGTCTCGACCAGCGTCAGCGTGTGCGTGGCGGCGTCGAAGCTGCTCGCCGCGGGCACCCCATCGCGCGTGACGGAGCTCGGAACGTGCGCGACATCCTCTAGAACCACGGTGTCCCCCGTGGCGTCGGCCGTCGAAAGGTCGAGGGCGAGCGGCAGGGTGGTCGAAAGCCCCGCTCGGCTGCTGTCGACCGAGAGCCGCTGCAGGTTGCGCGTTGCCGACAACGTCAGGCGGTTCGCCGTGGTGTCGACGTTCCACGTGAAGGGCGTGAACGCGCCGCCCTGGTCTTGAGTGACCTGGAAGTAGAACCAGACGCCGTCCTCGTCGGCCAGAGTGCTCGCCTGCCGCGGAAGCTGCAGCGAGAACTGGCTCAACCAGTCGCACACGGCGGTCTCGTCGAGAGTGTTCCAGCTGTGCACGTTGCCGGGCGCGATGATGAGCGTGTTCTGCGTATTCTGACTGCGGACGTGCTTGTGCAGCTCGTCGGTCTGCTGCACGAGGTACTGCAACGGATCGCCCGCGGCGTACCAGTCGAGCAGCGGCACGTGCGAGAGGTTGCGCGAGAGATCGGTACCGGCGGCCACGGTGCCAGTCAGCGGATCGAGATCCATGAGCGAGCTGCGCAGGTACGCGAACGGGAAGGCCTGCGGCGTTCCGCCGAACCAGAACTCGAGGATGTCCGGCGTCTCGAGGTTGTCGCCGAAGTTCGGGATGTTGTCGTCGGAGTCGTCGTCGTCGAACTCGCTGGCGTAGGTGTGCGGGAGGGCGACGCCGCCGGTGTGGTTCGCGATCGCGGCGAACATGTTGCGACTCGGATCGACGTGCCGCGCGGCGAAGTTCGTCGCCGAACCGCCGCCCATGGAGAAGCCGACGCCGTAGATCCGGGCGCGGTCGACGTTGCAGACGCTGAAGACGTAGTCGAGCGCCGCCTGCGTGTTGATCTGGCTCTCGATCGAGCTGAAGGACACCTGCGTCGCGCCGAGCGGCGCCATGCAGAACCAGCCGCGCGTCTGCGCTTCCTGGAAGAAGCTCGTGCGCGTGAGGATGTCGTTCTGCGAGACGCCGAACTTGTGGAAGCCGACGAGCAAGGGCGCGGGTGCGCTCGGCAGCGGGGTCGGGACCTGGAAGAGGAACGTCTCCTGCCAGCCGGAGCCCGTGTTGTTCAAGACGACGGTATAGAGACCGGGCACGGCCGGCGTCGGGAAGACCGTCGCACCGATGCGATTGCCGGGAACGGAGAGGACGTTCGACGCGACCTGCAGCAGGTTGTCGACGCGTCCACCGAGGTGCGTCGCGCTCGGCGACGTGGTCTTGCCCGACGATCGGCGCGGCGCGGCACTTCCCGTGCGCAGACTCGTGCGCGACTGGAGCGCCTTGGGATTGGGGAGCACGACGCCGCCGACGACGATGTCGCTCGGCTCTTCGACGGACGATTCCCCGGGGGGGGGCGTTTCGTCGGGCGTCGACGCGACGTCCTCGGGCTGCTGCGGGAGCTGCTGCTCGACCTGCGGCTCGTGGAACTCGGGCACGCTTCGGGCGAGCGGAGCCGACGCCTGGCGCTCGGTTCCCGACCCGCACGCGGCGGTGAAAAGCAGCAGGCTCGAGAGGAGACGCTTCATCCGTGGCAACGACGCGGCTTGCGGAGGCCGCGCTCAAGCAGGCTCGACGGATCACCGGAGGCGCCTGCGGTGGCGCCTGCGGACGATGACCCCGAACTACTCTACCCCGGCGCGCGAACTTGGCGTGGTCCGGGCGGCTCCTGCGCGCCGGAAAGAAGTTCCTGGAGCACGCCGAAGCGCAACCCGCGACCGCTGAGGCGAACCTCGGCCGCGCCGATGCGCTCGAGGACCGCGCCGAGGCAGACGAGTCCGCAGGGCAGGATCCCCGCCCGCGTCGCTTCGATCGGCAGGCGCGCCCTCGCGGACGTTTCGAGCGCGAACAGTCGTTCGGCCCAGCGCAGAGCCGAGGATGCGGGGACGCGCGCGCCCTCGGTCACCCGGTGATCGAAACGCTGCAGACCGAGCTCCAGCGCCGCCAGGTTGAGCGCGCTGCCCCCCAGCCCGACGACCTCCGCGCGCGGTTCGCGGCGGGCCGCGCCCGCGGGAAAGCGCAGGCAGGCCTCGCGCACGTGGCGCACGAGCTCCGCGACCCGCTCCGGTGGTGTCGCGCCCTGCGCCGCGAAGGTCTCGCACAGGACCAGCGCGCCGACGGGCGCGGAGTAGCGCTCGCGGCCGGCGGAGCAGATGAGCTCGGTGCTCCCGCCGCCGACGTCGATGACGAGCGCGTCGAGCCCGCTGCCCGAGCTCGCGACCGCCCGGTACGAGAGTCGCGCTTCCTCCTCCTCGCTCGCGATCTCGATCGAAAGACCGAGTTCCGCCTCGACGCGCGCGACGAAATCGCGCGCGTCATGCGCGCGCCGCAGCACCGCGGTTCCAACCGCGCGCAGACGCGCCGGCGGGATGCGGGCGGCCTCGAGCGCCTCACGGAAGCGTCGCAACACCGCGAGCGTGCGTTCGATCGCTTCGGGGTCGAGCACGCCGCGCGCGGCGACGCCCTGCCCCAGCCGCGGCGTCTCGCAACGATCGTCGAGCACCTCGAGCTCCCCGTTCGCGCCGCGCCGGCCGATGAGCAGCAAAACGGTGTTCGTGCCGACGTCGAGCGCTGCCGCGAGTTCCGAGGTCATGCGCCTCACACGCTAGCGCGCGACCCGTCGACGAACGAGGCCTTGCAGCGCCCGTCGAGCGTGAAGAGCTGCACGCGCTCACCGCCGCGGTCGAGGACGGCGATCGTGGTCTGCGCGTCGTTCGCGCCTTCGTCGACCGCGACGGCCGTGGGCTCGAAGAGCGCTCCGTCCTCGAGCCCGTCGCCGGCGAGCTGCGAAACTCGCCGTCCATTGCGATCGAAGCACAGGAGCGCGCTCGCGTCGCCGGCCTGCGTCACGAGCATGCGACCGTCCTCGAGCACGGCGATCGCGCTCGGCTCGAAGCGCAGCGCGCCACCGCGCCCCGGAGTGGCGCCGAAGGCGAAGTGGAAGTCGCGATCGCGAAACACCTGCACGCGCGCCGCTCCGCTCTCGCAGGCGTAGGCGAAGCCCGCGTGGAGCGCGACGCCGGCGAGGCGCCGGAACTGGCCGCTCGGATCCCCCATCGGTCGCAGCGAGAGCGCCGTGCGCTGTTGCGGATCGACCCAGTGCAGCGCGTGGCGCCGCTCGCCCTGGTTCGCCACGAGCAGGCGCAGCTCGCTCTCGACGCCGATCGACGCGAGGCCGACCGGCGTGCCCAGTCTCCCCGCGCGATCGTGCGCGTCCTCGTCCTGCCACTGTATGCGCCCCGCCCCTACCGCAGTGAAGGCCCTCCGGGCGCGCGCGCCGGCGTCGGCGGCCCACACGCGCCGGTCGCGGTCGACGGAGAGCGCGCGCAGCTGCGGCGCACCGCCGTCGAGCCCGCGCACGACGAAGCCGCCGGCGAGC
>JBGATX010000192.1:0-10925 GCA_044228975.1 Planctomycetota bacterium
CACCCCTACCGCACGCACGTCACCACGCCCACGACCGATGCATCGAGTGCACACCTCACCGCGCATCCCTTACTTCAACACCGATCGCACTCACTCCGCCTCACCTCCCTTTGCTCCCCATCTCCCTTCCGCCCCAACACCCCGCGCGTTCCTTCGGCGGCCGCTGCGGCCGCCGATGAACGCGCGGGGTCCGCGATGCGGTAGCACGCGTGTGTGGCGCGTTGCCCTTCAATTCGCCTTCGTTCGGTTCTGGCAGAACCGCCCCGACCGACACCCGACCCCACCCACTCCACACCCCTCCCCATCTCTTTTTGCCGCGCACTGACACCCTCCCCCCAACCTCACACCGCATGATGCGCCCCGAATGTCCGCCGCTCCCCCGACACCAACGAAGCGCACCCTCCTCTCCATCCGCCCCGAAGAACGCGCCACCGTCCTCCTCTCCACGCTCACCTTCTTCTCCGTCCTCGCGAGCTACTTCGTCCTCAAACCCCTGCGCGACGAAATCGGCATCTCGCGCGGCACCGAGAACCTCCCCTACCTCTGGACCGGAACGCTCGCCGTCACGTTCCTCCTCGCGCCGCTCTTCGCCTGGCTCGTCTCGCGCTTCCCGCGCCGCACGTTCCTGCCCGTCACCTACCGCTTCTTCGCGCTGAACCTGCTCTGCTTCGCCGCGCTCTCGCGCGTGCTGACCGAGACGCCGCTCGTGTGGATGCGCTTCGCGTTCTACTTCTGGGTGTCGGCCTTCAACATGTTCGTCGTCTCGGTCTTCTGGGCCGCGATGGCAGACCTCTTCCGCCTCGAGCAGAGCCGCCGACTCTTCGGTTTCATCGCCGTCGGCGGAACGTTGGGAGCGATCGTCGGCGGCTGGTTCACGAAGACGATGGTCGGCTCGCTCGGGAGCATGGGCCTGATGGTGTGCTCGGTCGTGCTGCTCGAACTCGCGGCCCAATGCATGCGGCGCCTGATGCAACGCATCGAGCCCGCGACCTCGATCGACACACCGCCGAGCGGCAGCACGAGCCACGTGCCGCGCCAACGCCTGGGCACCGCGTGGAGCGGCATGCAGCGCGTGCTCACCTCGCCCTACATGCGCGCGATCGCCGTCTACATCCTGCTGCAGACACTGGCGTCAGGCTTCCTCGACCTGCAACTGAACCAGCTCATCCACGACGCGCGCACGGGCACCGTCGATCGCACGCAGGCCTTCGCCAATCGCGACATCTGGACCCAGGTCGCGACGCTCGCGCTGCAACTCTTCGTCACGGGCCAGCTCATACCGCGCCTGGGCGTGAGCGGCACGCTCGTCATCCAGCCGCTGATCACGCTCGCCGGCTTCGCCCTGCTCGCCTGGGCGCTGCCCGACGATCCCGCTCCCGGCGGCGGCTTCACCGCCGACATGGCGCGCCTCGATTTCGCGCTCTGGACCGCGATCCTCTTCCAGGCCGCGTTCAAGGCGTCGCAGAACGCGTTTGCGCGACCCGCACGCGAGACGCTCTTCACCGTCGTCGACCGCGAGGAGAAGTACAAGACGAAGAGCTTCCTCGACACCTTCGTCCTGCGCGGCGGCGACGTGCTCTTCGCCTGGATCTTCAACGGACTGCGCAGCGGTCTCGCCTTCCCCGCGTCGCTGCTGGCCGGCGCCGTGATCCCGTTCGCAGGCGGCTGGATGGTCGTGAGCTGGCTCCTCGGCCGCGCGCAAGCCGTGCGCGCGCGCGGTCGCGTGGGAGCTTGAAACGCGCGCGCATGCGTCGTCGAATCGGCCGGCCACCCTTCGCACGCGCCGAAGGAGAGCGAGCGAGTCGTCGCACTCGTCGCCGCTCCTGCGCACGTATCCTCGGCGCCCTCCCAATCCCATGACCCACATGACGACCGTCTCACCCCAGTTCCACGTCGAAGGCGAAGTCGGCCGGCGCTACAGCGCGGCGGCGCAGCGACCCGAGGCGGCCTTGTGCTGTCCAGCGACGAAGTACGACACCGCGCTGCTCGCCGCCATCCCCGAGGAGGTGCTCGCGGTCGACTACGGCTGCGGAGACCCGTCGCAGCACGCGCGCGCAGGCGAGACCGTCGTCGATCTCGGTTCGGGCTCGGGCAAGGCGTGCTTCATGATCGCGCAACGCGTCGGAGCTCGCGGACGAGTGATCGGCGTCGACGCGAACGACGCGATGCTCGCGCTCGCTCGCAAGCACGCTCCCGAGGTCGCGCGACGGATCGGGCACGACGTCGCGACCTTCGCCAAGGCGAGAATCCAGGATCTGCGCCTCGATCTCGACGCGTTGGAAACGTGGCTGCGCGACCACCCCGTGCACTCGGTCGACGGGATGTTCGCGCTCGAAGCCGCGTGCGCCCGGCTGCGGACCGAGCAGCCGCTCGTCGCCGACGGATCCGTCGACCTCGTCGTGTCGAATTGCGTTCTCAACCTCGTGCGCCCCGAGGACAAGACGCAGCTCTTCGCCGAGCTGCATCGGGTGCTGAAGCGCGGCGGCCGCGTCGTCATCTCGGACATCGTCTGCGACGAATCGCCGACGGCCGAGATCCTGGCCGACCCGGAACTGTGGAGCGGCTGCATCTCGGGCGCGTTCCGCGAAGACGAGTTCCTCGAGGCTTTCGAGCGCGCCGGTTTCTACGGGATCGAGCTCCTCGCGCGCAGCGCCGCTCCGTGGCGGACGATCGGCGGCATCGAGTTCCGCTCGGTGACGGTGCGCGCCTTCAAGGGCAAGGAAGGTCCGTGCCTGGAGCGCAATCAGGCCGTCGTCTACCGCGGACCGTGGCGGTCCGTGACGGACGACGACGGGCACAGCTTGCCCCGCGGAAAGCGCGTCGCGGTCTGCGACAAGACCTTCCGCATCTTGACGGACTTGGCGGGTCCGTACGCGAGCTCCATCGCCGCGGTTCCGCCGCTCACGGAGGTCCCGCTCGACGAGGCGGGCCCGTTCGGATGTCGGGGAACTTCGTTCCGCGCGCCTTCCGTCACGAAAGGCGCGGAGTATCGCGCGACGCGGATCGGCGACGAGAGCGACTGCGCCGGACCCGAGTGCTGCTGACGAGGGCGCGGCGCGGCCATCGACGTCGACTTGTTCGTCCGCGCGTCGTTCCCGCGCGGAACGACGTCCCGCGCTCACGATGGTGCGAGCCGCGGGCTAGACTCCCGCCCCATGAAGCGCGCGGTGGTCCACGAACGCGGCGACCTGCTCCTCCAGGCGGACGGGCTGGTCAAGGCGTACAAGCGCCGCCGCGTCGTCGACGGCGTGCACTTCCGCGTCGCGGCGGGCGAGATCGTCGGTCTGCTCGGCCCCAACGGCGCGGGCAAGACGACGAGCTTCCGCATGACCGTCGGCTTGATCCGCCCCGACGAAGGCCAGGTGCGCCTGGGCGGCAAGGAATGCTCGCGCCTGCCGATGTACCGCCGCGCGCGTCTCGGCATGGGATACCTGCCGCAGGAACCGAGCATCTTCCGGCGCATGAGCGTGCAGGACAACCTGCTCGCGGTGCTCGAGGCGATGCCTTACTCGCGCGCGGAGCGCCGGCGCGAAGCGTCGCGGCTGATGGGCGAACTCGAGCTCACGCGCCTCTCGAAGAACATCGCCGAGACGCTCTCGGGCGGCGAGCGCCGGCGTCTGGAACTGTGCCGCGCGCTGGCGACGAGACCCTCGATCCTGCTGCTCGACGAGCCCTTCGCCGGCGTCGATCCGATCAACGTGCAGGAGATCCAGGGCCTGATCGAGCAGATGCGCGCGAAGAACCTCGGCATCCTGATCACGGACCACAACGTGCGCGAGACGCTGAAGTCGACGGATCGCGCCTACATCATCTACGAGGGCAAGATCCTGCGCGAAGGCACGGCCTCCGAGCTCATCCGCGACCAGCGCGTGAAGGACGTCTACCTCGGCCACAGTTTCGACGCGCCGCTGACGGCGGACGAGACGCGCGAGATCCTCGAGGACGAAGGCCTGTCCGGCGACGAGCAGCGCGGGATCCAGGACGACGAGCCGCCGGCGCCGCGACCCAAGCCGCGAGCCAAGCGCTGAGCGGCGCACGCGCGGCTTCTCGGGCAAGATGAGCGCTCGATGCGCGCGACGCTGATCGTCAGCTACCAGAGTCCCGGTCGATACGCGTTCAACGTGCTCGTCGGCGCGTTGGAAGCACAGGACCTCGCCGAGAGCGTCGATCTCGTCGTCGCGCGCGGCCGTGAAGCGCTCCTCGAAGCGACGCGCGCGTCCGTCGCGCGCGGCGCGCCGACGATCGTCGCCTGGTCGTTCTACTCGGCGAGCCTCGCGGGCTGCGCGCACGAACACGCGTGGTTGCGCGAGCAAGTCCCGCACGGCTGGACCTCGCTCGCCGGCGGCGTGCACGCGAGCGCCGAGCCGGAAGAGACGTTGCGCGCCGGGTTCGAGCGCGTCGTGATAGGCGAGGGATAGCACACGCTGCGCGAGATCGTGCAGCGCATGGCCGATGGTCGATCGATCGACGACGTGCGGGGCATCGCGCGACTCGAGGACGATCGCATGCTCGTCGAAGGCCGCGGAGCGCCCGTCGACGAGCTCGATCGGTTCCCGCCCTTCGCCGTGCGACGTCGCTTGTGGGGACCGATCGAGATCACGCGCGGCTGCATCTATGCCTGCAAGTTCTGCCAGACTCCGTTCCTCGCCAAGGCGCGCTTCCGCCATCGCTCGGCGCCCGAGATCGCGCGCTGGGCGAGCGAGATCCGGCGCGCGGGCATGCGCGACGTGCGCTTCGTCTCGCCGACGTCGCTCTCGTACGGCTCGCCCGACGAAACGGTCGATCTGGCCGCGATCGAGGACCTGCTCGCGCGTGTTCGCGCGGCGATCGGCGACGACGGGCGGTTGTTCTTCGGGACCTTCCCGAGCGAAGTGCGGCCGGAGCACGTGACTCCGGAGGCGCTCGCGATCCTCGCGCGCTACGTCGACAACGACAACCTCGTCATCGGCGGACAGTCGGGGAGCGCGCGCGTGCTCGCTCGCAGCCATCGCGGCCACGATGTCGAGAGCATCGAGCACGCCGTGCGCGTCGCCGTCGAAGCGGGCTTCGTGCCGAACGTCGACTTCCTGCTCGGTCTGCCGGGCGAAGAGGAGGAGGACGCGCAAGCGACGGTCGACCTGATCGAGCGGCTCACCGCGCTCGGCGCACGCGCGCACGGTCACACGTTCATGCCGCTGCCAGGCACGCCCTTCCGTCATTCGCCCGCGGGCCGCGTCGACGAGCGGACGCGCGCGCGATTGACGGCCCTCGAAGGTCGCGGCCGCTTGTACGGGCAGTGGCGCATGCAGGAGGAGCTCGCGGCCACGCTCGAAGCGCGGCGTCGCCTGCGCTCGCGCCGCGCATGAGGGCGCGCGCGTTCTCGTTCACTCGTGCGCCGACGCCTCGACCTTCGGCGGCACGCGCACGCGCACACGCCGCACGCGCCGCGCGGAGGCCTCGAGCACCTCGAGCTGCGTTCCGTCGGGTGCGAGCAGCACCTCGCCGGCGCTCGGGATCCTCCCCTGGCCGAGCTGCACGCACAGGCCGGAGATCGTCGTCGACTCGTCCTCGCCCGGCAACTCGATGCCGATCTCGCGCGCGACGTCTCGGATGTGCGCCGACCCGAGGACGATCCAGCTTCCGTCGTTCTGCGCGTGCACCTGCGGCGCTTCCTTGTCGTGCTCGCTGACGATCTCTCCGACGAGCTCCTCGAGCAGGTCCTCGAGCGTCACGATGCCCGAGGTCCCGCCGTGCTCGTCGACGACGATCGCGAGATGGACCTTCGCCTCCTGCAGTTCGCGCAGCAGATCGATGGCGGTCTTCGTCTCGGGTACGAAGCGGCACGGGCGCAGGATCTCGTCGATGACGACCGCCTGGCCGCTCCACACGCGCGCGACGACGTCGCGCCACGACACGTAGCCGAGGACGTTGTCGAGCGAGCCGCCGTGGATCGGGATCCGGCGGTGTCCCTTGACGAGAATGACGTCCTTGAGCTCCTCGAGATTCGCCGTGCGGGACAGGCCGACGACGTAGCGGCGATGGACCATCACGTCCTCGGCCGTCAGCGTGCCGAGCTCCAGGGCCCGCGCCGCGATGTCGCCGGTCTCGGGATCGACCGAGCCCGCCTTCGTCGCGTCCTCGACCATGCCCTGGATTTCGTCGCGCGACAGCCTCGATTCGACGAAGGTGGTGCTGTCGTGGAACGGCTTGAGCACGACGTTCGAGCTCTTCGTCAGCAGCCACACGACCGGCGCGCCCAGCCGCGTCAGGCCGAGCAGCGGCCGCGCGACGAACAGCGCGTACCGCTCGGAGTGGCGCAGCGCGAGCGATTTGGGCACGAGCTCGCCGAGCACGAGCGAGAGGTACGAGATCGCGACGATGATCGCGGCCAGCGCGACCGACTCGGCGTGCTCGCCGATCCAGGACACGCGCGCGAGCCACGGAGAGACTTCCTCGGCGAACGACGCGCCGCCGAACGCCGCCGCTGCCGCGCCGACGACGGTGATGCCGACCTGGACGGTTGCGAGGAAGCGCTCCGGATCGCGGCGCAGCCTCTGGAGCGCCAGCGCGGCTCCGTGACCTTCGGCGACGAGGAGCTGAAGCCGCGAGCGCCGCACGGAGACGACCGCCATCTCCGCCCCCGAGAGCAAGCCGTTCGCGAGGATCAGCGCGAGAATGACGAGGACTTCCGTGAGCATGCGACCGCGCCGCGAGGTGCGCAGTCTAGCGGCGCGCGGAGTCCAGGCGAATGTGCACGCTGCGGCGCGCCGCGGATCGCCCCACGCTTCGTCGAGCACGACTCGCGGCGAGCGCTGCGGGCATGCGACGACCTCCTCGGCGCGTGCAATGGGCGTGCTCGCGAACGAACATGGGCGCACTCGCCGCCGAACCGACGTCCACGAGCATGAACCCTACACCTCCGCTCACCGCACTCGCCGATCTCCACGCACAGCTCTCGCGCGCGGGCTGGGTCGTGATCGATGCCACATCGCTGCGCGAGCTCGCGCACGTGCCGCAAGCCGCGTTGCGCGCGTGGCAGCCGTTGTGGCGCGACCTTCCGGCCGATGCGCACCTGCGCGACGGCGGTCGCTATCGGCGGCGGCGTCATGGTTGCTTCGTCATCGACGCAGGAGACGTCAGCTTCGTGCCCGCGCGTCCGCACTGGCAACCGGTCGAGTACAACGCGCTCCACGGCGGCTTGCTGCGGCATTTCGAGCCGTTGCCGCGCTCGCTCGTCGGCGATCCGAGCTGGTCGGAGCTCTTGCGCGGCTTCGCGCGCGTCGCGGACGAGCTCTTCGGCGCGCGGCGCTGGTTCGTCGAGGCGCATCCGTTCCGCATCGACGCGACGGACGGAATCGGACGTCCCACGCCCGAGGGCGCGCATCGCGACGGCGTCGATCTCGTCGCGGTGATCCTCGTCGAGCGCCACAACGTGAAGGGCGGCGAGACGCGCGTGTTCGACGCGCAGGGTCCGCAAGGCGTGCGCTTCGTGCTGAGCGAGCCGTGGAGCGCGCTCCTGCTCGACGACGCGCGCGTCATCCACGAAACGACGCCGATTCAACCGCTCGATCCCGCGCAGCCGACCTGGCGCGACACGCTCGTGCTCACATTCCGCCGCGGCGGGTTCCAGGGACCGGAGAGCGCGTGAAGCGGCGACCGAAGAGCTCGCGCGAACGATCCACTTCGCGACCCGCCGCGCCGATTGAATCGGAGGTCCTCGAGCGACTGCGCAAGTTGTGCACGTCGCTATCGGACACGAGCGAGACGCGCAGCTTCGGCCATCCCACGTTCCAAGTCGCACAGCGCACGTACTGCGTGCTCGAGACCTACCGCGGTGAGCTGTGCATCGTGTTCAAGGCGGAGTTGCCGGTGCAGCAGGCGCTCGTGCAGAGCCCGCGCTTCTTCGTCGCGCCGTACATCGGCAGATTCGGCTGGACGAGCTTGCGCTGCGCATCGGGACTCGACTGGGGCGAGATCGGCGACCTCGTGCGCGAGAGCCATCGCCTCGTGCGCGCGATGAAGCCCGCTGCGAGGAAGCGAGCTCCCAAGCCCGCGGGGGCGAAAACGGTGTCGCGGCCGGGCTCGACGACGCGAACACCAAGGTCGCGCCGAACGGCGCGCTGACCGGACGCGCGCGCAGCTGCCGGCGATCACGCTTCGTCGAGCTTCTCGGTGCCCCAAGCTTCGTCGAGGATCGCGCGCGCCTTCGCACCGAGACCCTTCGCCACGAACAGATCCGGCCGGAAGAGTTCGTCCGCGCTCGCTCCGAACACGAGCGCGTTCGGGTCCGGTCCGAGCACGAAGGTCGGTATGCCGCGCGACTCGAGCAGCTCCTTGGCGAGCGCCGCATCCGTCGGCGTCGGCGCCTCGAGCAGTCGTTCGTATTCAGGGGACGCAGTGCTCATGGGAATTCCTCGTCGCGAGTGTTCGCGGTGCCAAGGTAGCACGCCGGCCGCATTCCGCTCGCGACCGGCGGAATCGCGAGCGCTCGTCGGCGCCCGAGCTGATTCGCTCAGCGCGGCAGGCGGTTGATGTCCCGATTGACGTGGATCGGCGGATGCCCGGGCTCGGGTGGCCGCTGGTTGCGTGCGATCACGACGATGAGCGCGATCGCGACGAGCGCGATCAGCGCGAGGATCGCGATCCATCCGCGGCGCGTCTTCGCGCTCTCCGCGACGACGACGACCTCGCGCTCGGCCTCGACGTCGGCGTCCGAAAGCGCTTCGTCTTCCAGGCGTTCCGCGCTCCACGCCTCGTCGAGGATCGCACGCGCCTTCTCGCGCATGCCCTTGGGCACGAACAGATCCGGCCGCGTGAGCGAGTTGTGCACGCCCGCGCCGAGCTCCGCCATGTCGCGGTCGCGACCCTGGGTGAAGCTCGGAATGCCGCGCTCCGCGAGCAGATCCTTCGCCAGCGCCGCATCGACGGGCGACGGGGCTTCGAGCAACAGATCGTAGTCGCGTTCGAAGGTACCCATCGGCAAGTCTCCCGGGGCCATCTTCGCGCGTTCGAATCGCCGCGCAAGGTGCGCGCGCGCCTTGCCGCGTTTCGGCCTCGCGGATAGGCTCCCTGCCCCTCGAATTCGGCAGAGTTCCGCCGTGCGAGCGCGCCCCGCCCATGAAAATCGCAGCCTGCATCAAACGCGTCCCCACCACCGACGCCCAGATCAAGATCGGCGCCGACGGCAAGAGCCTCGACACGGCCGGTTTCCAGTACATGGCGTCGTTCTACGACGAGATCGCCGTCGAGGAGGCGCTCAAGGCGAAGGAGAAGCTCGGCGGCGACGTGACCGTGATCACGATCGGGCCGTCGGACTCGTCCAAGGAAGTGCGCGAGTTCATGGCGCGCGGCGCGGACGCCGGTTGCATCCTCAAGGACGACCAGTGGTTCTCGCGCGACGCGCGCTCGACAGCGAGAGCGCTCGCGGCGAAGCTCAAGCAGCTCGGCGCGGAGGTCGTCTTCGTGGGCAAGATCGCCACCGATCGCGACAACGCCGCGGTCGGGCCGATGCTCGCGACCTATCTCGGGTGGGCGTGCGTCACCGACGTCATCGCGCTCGATCTCGCCGCGGGCAAGGGCAGCGCGCGACGCGAGACCGAACAAGGCGTCGAGACGGTGAGCTTCACGCTCCCGGCCGTGATCACGTGCAACAAGGGGCTCAACGAGCCGCGCCGCCCGAACTTGAAGGGCATCATGGCCGTCAAGGCCAAGCCGATTCCCGAAGAGGCGCTGGAGAACGTTCCCAACCAGCTCGTCGTGCACAAGGTCGAGCTCCCGCCCGCGCGCAAGCCCGGTCGCATCGTCGGCGAAGGCGCGGCGGCGGTGCCGGCACTGATCCAGGCGCTGCGCAGCGAAGCCGGAGTGCTCTGAGGTTCCAGCCATGACCCAAGTCGTCGTCTTCGTCGAACAGAATGCGGGCAAGCCGTCGCGAGCGAGCCTCGAATGCCTGGGTGCCGCGCGTGCGTGCGGAGGCGCGGTCGCGGCGATCGTGAGCGGTGCGGAAGCGAAGGGCGCGGCCGCGCTGCTCGGGAAGCACGGCGCGAGCAAGGTCGTGTGCTTGACGGGCGCGGGCGCGCACAGCGCGGATGCGTTGGCCGGAGATTGCGCCGCGATCGTGAAGGAGCTCGGTGCGAAGGCGTTCCTCGCCTCGGCGACGACGCTCGGGAAGGACATCGCTCCGCGCGTGGCGGCTTTGCTCGACGTGACGATCCTCTCGGATGTCACGGCCCTCTCGATGCAAGGTGGCGCGTTCGTGGTGACGCGTGCGTGGCTCGGCGGCAAGGCGATGGCCTCGCTCGGCTCGAGCGGGAGCGTGTTCGTCGCGACGACGCGGCCGAACGTGTTCGCGGTGCAGGAAGGCGCCGGGAACGCGGAGGTCGTCGAGAAGGCGGCGACGAGCGGCGGGAAGGCGGTCGTCTCGAGCGTCGAGGCGAAGAAGGGCGGGAAGCTCGACGTCAAGGAAGCGCCGGTCGTCGTGTCGGGCGGACGCGGGATGAAGGGGCCGGAGCACTTCGGCCTGATCGAGGATCTCGCGGCGGCGTTCGGGAATGCCGCGACCGGTGCGTCGCGCGCGGTCGTCGATGCCGGCTGGCGTCCGCACGGCGAACAGGTCGGACAGACCGGCAAGACGGTGGCGCCGCAGCTCTACATCGCGGTCGGGATCTCGGGCGCGATCCAGCATCTCGCGGGGATGCGCACGTCGAAGGTGATCGTCGCGATCAACAAGGATGCGGAGGCGCCGATTTTCAAAGTGGCGGACTTCGGGATCGTCGGGGATGCGTTCGAGGTCGTGCCCGCGCTCGCGAAAGCGGTGCGCGACGTGAAGGCGCAGAGGTAGAGGCTTTCCGACTTGGCGTGGAAGCGCGAGCCGGATGAGGCGCGCGCGGAGGAAGAGAAGAGGCAACGCGCCACACAAGCGTGCTCCGCATCGCTGACCCCGCACAGCG